>CAZQBH010000001.1:0-23889 GCA_964591645.1 uncultured Pseudomonadales bacterium
GCTCATATGGCAGCACATAAGATTGTAGAAGACGAACAATCAGGTAAAATTAAAAAAGTCATTAAATAGTTATTTTACTTTTACGATTTCTTGAAGAATATATTGTTTAACTGTTGCTGGCAATCTCCGTCTATCCGACACATCCAAGCCCTCTCTCACTGGCACTCCAGGAGCATAACCAATTTCCATTAAACCAAGACCTAACAATTCCGACTCGGAATTGTTGAACTCTTCAGGTTGTAAACCGGAAACAGCAATTACAGCTTCTCGTTTACCACCCGTATTTTCAGAAAAATGCGCGCTAGAGATCAATAATTTTCTAGAATCTTCACTCAAACCATTCCAAAGTTCTTTATATTTATCCTTTTGTTCATTGGACAAAGATGGAGTATTTGATGTGTTTTCGTTAAACATATAATTAAAATGGCAAAACGTCAGAAGATTTAAGTTTTAGTGCTTTCAATATTTTTTCCAGAGTCTCTAAGGTTGGATTCTCTTCATCACGTTCAATGCGGGCGTAGTAGTTGATACTAATATCTGCTTTATTAGCCACTTCTTCCTGGGTTAAGCTTATCTTTTTCCTGGCATCTTTTAATTTTTTACCGATTTTCTGAGGTGACATAAATTTATTTTATACTATTTAATCGTTAAAATATCTTCCCATACCTCGTGTATTAAGTCTAAGCTTTCTTCAGCAAATTTCGTATATTGTTTTGCTTCTTCCGCTAATTCTTGCAATGATTTACTTTGGTTAAATAACTCATGATTAAACCTGTTTCTTCCTTCAGAGTGAGCGAACTGATTCAGTTTACTCCTTAACTTCTCTATTAAAGGATTTTGATAATTATCTAGTTCTTCGCAAATCTTACTCAATGTCAAATTCTTTATCCAAGTTCTTGTCTTGCTATTCAGTTTTCGATAAACAGATAAATTATTATTCTTTTTCTCGAGAATTTGATTGATGCCTAATATTAAATTTCTTAATCTAGTTTCAACTAGTTGCGCTTTGAATAGAAATAGCGCTATTTGTGCTGCCGGTGAATTTATCTTCCCCAATTCATCAACTCCATCTACTAACTTATCAAATGGGTGAAGAAGGCTCAGGTAATTCTTTTTAATCTCTTTTATTCTTGCCTCAAGCCAATTAATATTTTCAAATTGTGAATGATGTTGCGTCCAACTCTCCAATTCGATTAGTGGAATAAAAGAGCCTTTCTCTTTTAAGCCATCCACGAACTGAGTAGTTATCTTCCATAGATAATTAACATACTCCCAATATTTTTTGCTGTTCTCGCCTTGAGTAAATTTAAACGAATGATCAAGCAAGTCAATAAACCTTGACAAGTATTTCTCGTCATGCAAATTCAACAACGGTTTTGCTAAAGACATACTCATCAATTGTTCTTCAACGCGACCGACCGAAGGTTTCAATTTTTGCAACATCACCCGATGCGGCGAATGCGGGAGTTGCCAAAGTAAGGAAAGTAACGACCGAAGTTAGGGTTATTAATGCAGTTTGCTTTTTGTTCATACCGGCCTCCATAGAATATATAATTACTATTTAGGCAGGTATAAGTTCAAAAAAAGCCCCTACTTGAGGGGCAGCAGAAGTGTTTGAACTTGAGGTGATTATTATATAATCAAGGCAGAAAGTCAATTAGATGTAGAAGTTATCTACATATATTATTGTAATCATGCGTTATGAGACCCACTTCAAAGGATCTCAGGCGAATGTTATACTTTCTTAAGTATGAATACAAAAAAATTGATAATCATTATTATTGCGATAATGTCCGTTATTTTGTTGTTTTTTGTCTTAAAAAACAAGACAAAAAATCCGAATACAGAACAAGTAGTGTCATCGCCCACCAAAGATCAACCATCCTTTTTAATTGATGGGTATCCAATTGATAAAGTTCCTCTGTATAAACTAAGCAAGGTCAGCTCCAATAAAATATTTGTAAACACAGACCCAAAAAATTCATCTGAGTTTGATGAAAATAATTTTGCCTATTTTAATGTTGTCTTTGAAACTGAGGCCAGTCAAAAGGAATTTTTTGATAATTATAAAAAATTATTTGATAAGCTGATTGTTGACGAGTCTGAGAATAGGCAAATGGTAAAAGGACAAATTGGTGAATACAGAGTTTCAGCTGCTCATTACGGATCAGGAAACACGGGCTATGTCCAAGTTCATTTATCAAAATATAACGATGATAAATTAGATAAATATTTTCTTGATTTTCCACAGATTTTAGCGTCGAATTCAAACTTGATTGAACATGAGAAGTCCTACGGCTTGCTCAATCAAAAAGGCGGAGAAATTGAATACACAAAATACTTTACTGTGGTAGACAGTGGAGATCAAAACAAAGATGGTAAGGATGATGTAGACGAGTTCTTGATTCTAGAGACAGAATATCAAAAACTATATAAAGATAAGCCAGAATATTCATTTGTCGAAAAGAGCGGCACCATGAAATGGAAAGATGGTGACTTTGAGTCGACCCTTTCCATCTCCAGAGATCACGGCAGAATCTATTTGATGTTACGGAAAAAAATATAACACAATGAAAAAAATTGCAATTGTCTTGATGTTATTTATAGTTTTGGGTGGTGGGGCATTTTTCTATTTCTCATCCAAAAATAGTAATAATGTCAAAGAACAAGTAGTTTTAGAGCAAACCATAGACATATCCAAAGAATATCTTTTATTACGTTATCGTACTGATAATCTTTTAATTAATGCTAGGGAATATGCTGACTATTCAAGTTGGGATAAAAATATAACAGCCTTAATTAAAGACTGGGAGTACTTAGAAAAGGAGTCAGGGAAACTGGAAGTGTCTGCTGACAAAACTGCAGAAATGGCCTCAATCAATTCTAGAATAGTTAAAACGGCTAAGGCTTATTCTGCACAAGAGATATCTAATATTTATGATAAGGCTCCAAAATTTAAAGGAATAGCTACTCTGGCAAAACATTTGGGAGTAGATGCTAAAAGAGCTCAGCTTATTCTTAATCAAGCCCAAGACGAGACAACAGCACAAGGTTGGACTGAAGCCGGAGATACTCTGAAAAAATTAGAAACTTCGGCAATAGTAATAAAAGATGGTTGTAAGGTAGCCGGTTATGTAGGAGGGACAGTTATAACTGCTGGGGCTGCAGGAGGCTTTGCAGCTGTGGGAACACTCACTCAGGTAACCACAGTGGTTGTGGGAGTGGATTTAGCATTAGAAGTAACTGAAGATTCCGCTCAAATCGCTTTTGGAGGTAAAAATAAAGTATCTTCTTTTGTTAAGGATGTGAGAACCGTGACTGAACCGGTTGCTAACGTATTAACCATCACAAATATTCCCAGTAATCTTGGCACCGCTTTTGGTAAATTTGATAGTGTGATGGTGGGTTTGGAACAATTCAGGGAATCAGCTCAAGAAGGAAAAGTTATTGGAGTGGATTTAAGAAATTTTGAATATCATCCACCTTTCCAGGTGATAAAACAAACTAAATATCCAGGTACAGTTACTGTTGCAGAAATGGAAAAAGCTGAAGTAGAAGAATGGCTTAAAAGTATTAATAAAGAATATAAACCCACGACCCAAGAAGAAGTGGAAGAATTTTTGCAAAGTTCAGCTAAAGAAATTAAACAGGAGGAAATAGTTGAGGGAAAAGAAGTGGTTAGTGAAAAAACTAAGGGTGAAGAAGTTGAAAATAAAAAGGAGATATCGGGAAATACGGAAGATATTCCAAATCAAATTTATAAGATAGTTAATGTGAGTGGATCATCTTATATGATGGATGCATGTCTTTCTTCAACTTGTTGGGATGATCTAAATGCTAATCCAGCAGAAGATAGAGATTTGGGGGGAATTTATACTATGGGCAAAGTTTTTGCTCAGGGAGAAAGTTTCCGAAGTGGATTTCGCCCAACAGAAGTAAAAGCATCGGGCAAATTAAAAGAAACATCAGCCAATAGTTATAAAATAACTATTTATTTAGCAATAGCACCTTTTGAAGGACCAAAGCACAAGACTATTAATTATGGAACTTGGGAAAATCACTCAATAGAAATTAATGCGAATTATGGAGATGAACCAGTTATTGAGTGGGACGGAAATAGTTTAAAACAAGCAAAATAAAGAACGTAGTTATTTTTCTGGAAAGAATGATCCTGATTTTTTAGTTCCCTTATCCCCAATATTCCACTTACCATACTCAATAGCAGACGACCCAAGATTAACCTTTTTCTTGCCTGAATTGGTTTTAAAATAAACGTAATACGTAGTCACACCTGATTCATCATCAGTATCTTCTTTTTTGTTTATAACTATACCCTCCCAGGATGACTTTTTTTGTTTATAACTAAGATAACTAAAGAACACTGTCACTCCAAGTACAAAAATCACTGTATAAACTACTTCGTTCATAAGGTTTTCCTAAAGAATAATTTTACTTCCGCTAGAATACATAATACATCATAGATGAATGGTATATAAGGATATGGATCAATTCGAGCGGCTTATACCTACATGTTGATGGAGATTTGCCAGAATTGTGTTCACCTAGCCTCTTTTTGATATCCTCTGAATACCCAACGTATATCCAGTTTACGATTAAACTACGAAGGACATACACATAGAAGAATTTATTTTGTTTAAGAGGTGACGCACCAGTCGGTGCATCACTCGCTTTGGTGTTATATAAGGCCATACAAACACCTTGCATCTCCACAAATTGTGGCGAGGCCGTGTACCGTATGGTACGCGGTGAGCCGGCCCTCTTTCGCTAAAGCTTCAGAAGGGCACAGCAGGGACTTGCATCAGCCGCGTTTGACGCGGAACCCTGAACCAACAGCTTAAAAAGTCCGCCAGCTGGCGGATCTACCATTGAGCGAGAAATTTGTAGTGTGGGAACCTTATGTAATAATATGTGAACCCTCTGGGTTCAGGGTGGAACACCTACTCGAGAGCATTTTAAAGACTTACGAACAATTAAAAGAGTTAGGTTTCACTTATTATAACGGCAAAATTGTAGTCTTAGATACTGAGGAGGTGAACCATGAATAGCTTTACCACCTCACTTCATGACGAAAAGACGTTTTATCAGGCTTTTATAAGAGATCTGGAGCAATGCCAACAAGAAGTCATCATTGAAAGCCCATTTATCACTTCTGAACGCATGAAAACAATCTGGCCGACGTTAAGAAAGCTCCACAATCGGGGCGTAAAGATCTTTATCATTACCAGAGACCCCAAAGAACATTCAGAGGGCTACGAGAACCAATCGGAGAGCGAAATAGAAGCATTAGAAGACATTGGTATCCAGGTTTTACTCTGCAGAGGCAATCATCACCGGAAACTGGCCATATTAGACCGTACAATCCTCTGGGAAGGCAGCTTAAACATCTTATCGCAAATACATAGTAGAGAATTTATGCGCCGCCTTGAGGGCGGCGGCTTCGCCGAAGATTTATTTAATTTTTTGAATTTTGAAAAATATATTGATAACGATTGCTTCCATTTCAAAGATTTCATTTATGCGAAATAGTAATATGTCAGTCTTAAATTTGATAAATTGGAATATGCCGTAAACTATCTACAAAAGGAATAGAGACAAATTATTTTTTGTGCTTATGAACAAATTCATTTATTATTATCCCATCTCTAAGTTCAATATTCCGCTCGGCTAATTTGGCATACTCCGGTTCATGAGTAACCATAATGATAGTCTGGCCTTGTTTATGAAGACTCAAGAAGATATTCAAAACTGTTTCGGATGATTCGGTATCTAAATTAGCAGTGGGTTCATCAGCAAAAAGAATTTTTGGATTATGAACTATTGCCCGGGCGATGCTAACCCGTTGCTGCTGCCCCCCGGAAAGCTGACTTGGTAGGTTGTCTAACCTATCTTGAAGATCAACTTTTGCTAATGCCTCTTCTGCTTTTTTTTGAGCGATTTTTTCATCTATACCCTGCATGAGAAGAGGCATCATGACATTTTCTTTAGCTGTCAGCATGGGTAGTATGGCGTAATCTTGAAATATATACCCTAGGTTTTTTAATCTAAACGAGATTCGTTCTTCACTGGTTAATTCTGATGTATCTATATCTTCAATTGCAATAGTTCCTGTATTAGGTGTATCTAATAAGCTGAGTTGGTATAGAAGTGTGCTTTTACCAGATCCAGACATGCCCGTGATAGCTAAAAATTGTCCAGAGGGTACCGAAAAACTGATGTTATTTAACGCGGTGAGCGTATTGTCACCAATTTTAAATATTTTTGTCAGATTATTGATTTTAATCATAGTTTATCTACCTAGAATCGCATCTAAAGTATTTTGTTTAGTTACCATCTTGGCGGGGATATAGCCGGAGATAAAAGCAGTAGCGGTTAAAATAAGGCCACGAACAATAAGTCCGCTTGTAGTGATAGCCAACTTTCCTTCGGTCACTGGAAATTTTAAGGGGTAAAGATCAAACCAAGGTGCTAAAAACCAAATGATGATGAAGCTAGAAAATATAATTCCAGAAAGTGCATAAAACAGTGATTGAATGATGTAGGATATCTCAATAGCTCTTGCCGAGATCCCGATACCCTTCATAATACCGATGTATTTTCTTCTGGTGATGGCGTTGACAAAAATTACGATAAATATGGTAATAGCTCCGACAATTAATGAAATTACCCCCACAATATTGCCGAGCATTGAAAACGTCTTTTTCATATCCGAAATAGCCTTAGGCAACGTTTCCTCTGCTGTTTCAACTATGATGTCAGTGTTGTAGGGGAAATTATCAAGAATATAGCTTTTCGCTTCTTTATTGTCGGCGTTTGGATGCAGTAACACTGCCATTTCATTGACATTAAAACTGTGATTTTTTGTTAGGGCCCGCATGGAACTTTCAAGTATAAAGATGCGACTATCGACCGTAGTATTTCCGGTATCAATGATCCCTTTAACGGTTACTTCCATATTCGATGCTCCAATAATCAGCTTTAATCGAGAGCCAATAAGTACACCTTCAAGACGCGACTCAGTTGAAGAGCCTTTAGAGTATTCTGCCAGTAAGCCTTTTCCCAAGACTACACTTTCGGTGTCGTAGTCATTTAAAAATTCTCCGGTAATTATTTGGGTTGATAATCCAGTCACCGCATCTTCTTCACTTGGATTAATTCCTACTATGGTGCCACTTACCCGTTGACCAATGTCGGTTTCCTTAATTTTTACCTTATTTTCATTTTCTAAGATTGCCGCCACAGTGTATCGTTTTGATAATGCCTGATATGAAGGGAGACTTTTTATGAGTGAATCCAGCATACTTGATTGAGAGATAGATACATTTTGGCTAGCTGGTTTAATTAAGATATCCGAGGAATAGTACGTTTTAAACGAGTTCATCATGCCATCCGCCAGTCCAATGAGAATACCTCCCATTAACACCATATTAAAAAAGGTTAACGACATGACAAAGATGATAAGAGCAGTTGACCAGGGATTGTTGCGTTTTAGTTCACGAATGGCTAAAAATTTGCCAACGGTAAAATCCTTCTCCAGTTTTTTAACACCCAAAAATAATGTCATAAACTTTTACTGTTTGGTCTTACCAGCACTTGTGTGCCGTTTTCCAAACCAGATACAATTTCCGCTTTAACAAATCCCTTTTCTCCCAATTCCACAGCAGTTAGTTCTTCGTTGCCACTGCTGGCTTTTTGGACGTACGTCTTACCATCTTGGTATATTATGGCACTCATGGGGACTGCAAAGGTGTTTTCTTTACGAATCAACTCAATTGTTGCAATTGCCGTCATGTTGGGCTTAATGTTAGTTGGCAAATCAGCGATTTCAATTTTCGTTTCAAAAGTCACTATTCCACTGTTAATCGTCCCGACAGAATCAATTGAAGTAACTTTTCCCAAGAATTCCTTGTCTTTCATGGCGTCAAAGCTAACACTCACTTTTTGACCAACTGAAACTTTTGGAACATATATTTCATTTACGTAGACAGTTAAGAGTGGTTCATTCTCCAATGACTCTTCATAGGCAATCTTTGTCAGGTTTATTTGTGCTTGTGCAGCAGCAATCGAAATATTTGCTTCTTTGTATTTTGTCTCTGTTGACCGGAAATCTTTCTCTGCCTGAACCAGTTTTGAGTCAATACTAAGTTTTTCCAGATCGGTGTAATCATCTCTGGTAACGGGGTTAGTAGTATTGTTGTTTTTATAATTGACGCCATTTTCAGCGTCTATTACTGCTTGTCTTTTTGACCACATGGTTGCATCTGCCGCCTCCTTATTTTGTCTGGCAGTAACCAGCGCGCTAATAGCGCTTTGGTATGCTGCATAAGCAGAGGCCTTTTCTGTTTCAGTCGCGGTTTTATGAAAAATGCCGCTTACCTGAATCGTCTCAAGAAATGTCTCCTTTTGAGCTGTGTAAATAAGACGGGTATCGGGTTTACGGAGCACGACTGTTTTAAATCCGACAGCCGAAACTATGATCAAGACAATTATTGGAACAATTTTCGGAATCTTCATATTATTTAAGATTTTTCAGATTCTAAAATGGTAGTAAAAATGCGCACTAATTCTTTAAGATCATTTTCTGGAATCGCTGACAAAACCTTAAAATGATTTTTTTCCAATTGCTTGTGATATATCTCTATTTGCTCTTCTCCTTTTGGAGTAAGCGAAAGACAAATAATTCTGCGGTCGGTCGGACTATCTTCTCTTCGGATGTACTCTGCGTCAGCTAAGCGATTGGTTAACTGTGCGACGGCAGACAGGGACATAGATAACTCCACAGCTAGTAAGCCTACGGGAGTTTTGGGATGTTTGTGAATGTAGGTAAGAGCTTGAATCTGAAGCAGTGTGATAGCTTTATCTTCGAATGAACTTGTCTGCTCGATTAACCGACGGACTTTAACCGCCTTATTTAAAAACTCGGATAATAATTTTGTGTGGGAACTATTCATAGCAATAACAAATAATGTTAATTCTATAAATAGTTTATGGCTTTAACTATATGAAGTCAAGGACTTATTCGCCCTTTGGGTATGGAACACTTCTAGCCTTGGAGATTTACTCAAGAAAACGAAGCTAAACGATTTAGCCTTGAAAAATTTATTTGTGACCCCTGTGGGAATCGAACCCGCGTTAATGGGATGAAAACCCATTGTCCTAACCACTAGACGAAGGGGCCGCGTAAAACTCGCTAATGCTCGTCACGCGGCGAGCCGTATTTCGATAAATAATTTCGAAACTGTTTCTTGAGAAAAATGTGACCTGAACCACTTTTGAGAAATTTTTCTCTTCCAGTAGCATCAGACCGATCAAGATATGCTTCAAAATATATTAATTGCCAAGGTGCTTTGCGCCTTGTGTAATAAACCTCCAGCGCATTATGTTTTTTCAACCTGTTAAATGGGTTATCCGGAGTAAATCCGATGTACCAACTAGTATCAACTAGACTTTCTAAAACATACACGTAGTTAAACTGATAAATCACATAACCATTTTATATGTTGGCTATTGTGTTTACCACGTGATCCCGCAAAGCGGGATTTTACGTGGTGAGCCCGGTGGGACTCGAACCCACGACGCACAGCTTAAAAGGCTGTCGCTCTAACCGACTGAGCTACGGGCCCAAGTTAAACGTTGAACGAATCCAGTCTCGACCTTTATGAGACTTTAACCTTTTTTCTCTTAATAAGGCTTCGTTTCTACTTGGTACTGTCTCTTGATACACCAATGTCCATGGACCTTGATGCAATTTCGTATATGATCTTCTATTAAAGTTCAGGTCATTATGTTGACCCAACCTTTTTTGGATATTATCAGTTTGACCGATATATATCTCACCAATTTTATTCTGTAATACATATACTGTATACATACAGTCTGTTGTAAGCATTCTGCTTAACCTAAATTACAGCTTAAAAGTCCGGCTTAGCCGGATCTAACCGACTGAGCTACGGGCCCAAGTTAAAATCACTTGGGTTCTATTTACTTTTTTTAACTACCTGCCCGCATTACGATGCAAAACAGTACCGGTAGCCAAGTCCTCACTTTCAAAAAGGACAATGTATTATACCTAGAGAAAATTACGGTGACAATAATCTAAAGATTACTTGATTTCAAGTAATTCTACTTCAAATAGTAACGTCGCCCCACCAGGTATTGCTCCGGGAATACCCCGAGGTCCATACCCCATGTCTGAAGGAATAACGAGTTTCCGTTTACCACCAACCTTCATGCCAGGAACCCCTTCATCCCAACCTTGAATCACACGACCGACACCAATCTGCGTAGAAAAAGGTTGATTTCGATCATGAGAACTATCAAATGTAGTCCCGTCTTCAAAAGTCCCCGTATAATGCATAACTACAGTATCACCACTTTTTACCTCAACGCCGGATCCAACCAAAATATCTTCAATCAACAATTTTTGTGCGCTCATATATAAGTACCTTATATAAAATTTCTATCACCCGACTATATCAAATATTTTATGATTTGGGTAATGAAAAACTAAATGTAGAACCCTTACCAATTTCAGACTCCACCCACACATTCCCTTTCATTTTAGTCACATGCTCCTTGACAATATACAGTCCCAAACCAGTTCCGGTAATACCCTTGGAAACCGTTGTGGGCGTTCGGAAAAAACGGGCAAATAACTTGCCTTGATCTTTCTTTTCGATACCAAATCCCTGATCCGTTACATGAGTAATTACCATATCTTTGTCAAATTCATGACTAATTGTTATGGTGCCTTTTTCAGAATATTTAATCGCATTGGAAATTAAATTTGTTATTACATCTTTTACTTTGTCCTTGTCAGCCAAAACAATCGGTGAATTTTTTGGGGCTACGTACACAAATTTAAGTTTTTTCTGCATCATCTGTGGTTCGGTAATTTCTTTAACACTCATGATCGTTTCTACCAAATTTACCGACTCTATAGTGACCGGATAATCTTTTTGTTCTGACCGGCTAATTTTTAGCATATCTTCAACGAGCGCAATAATTTGCTCAGTACAACCACAAATTTGTTCGATTGGTTCTAAAAATTGCTTTGGCGGCTTTCCATAGACACCCTGTTGAAGCATTTTAACGAAACCGCTTAAAGCAGCAAGGGGATTTTTAAGTTGATGCGTAGCAATATTCACAAACTCATTTTTTACTTGGTTTGCTTCGCTCAAATCCGTGTTTGACTTATACAATTTTGTTGTTAATTGTTTCAAGTCATTTTCTTTTTTAGATAGTTCCTTATTTTGCTGTTTTTCTCGATCTAAAAGCCACACCATCGCCTCGGTGGTTTTTTCCTCCTGAGATAATTTACGTTCCAATTCTTTTGTTTTTTCATCAACTATCCGCTGTAATTCGTGGGTAGCTACAAAAGCTGCTGCACGCATCTTATCGACTGACTGAGCCAGATTTCCCAGTTCATCTCTGCCGCTTTCCCATTCAGCATAATTGAGCGGAGTCTCAAAATGATTATTTACCGCACTGTTAGCCTTTAGGCTCAAATAGCTCACCCGATGTAATATACTTCCAAAAATTGCATCACTAAAAATAATGATAAAAATTGATGCTGTCACAAACACAATGAGCATTAATGTGCCCATGTATGATATGAGCATACGAGCTTCGGAATAGATATCGCGCTCTGCTGTAACCTTGAGTGCTCCAACTACATTTCCAAATATATCGCGCAATGAAGTATAACCATAAATTGACTTCTTTTGTTTTTCCAAAAAATGACCATTTTTTTCATTCATTGGTTGGACATTTGAGAGCTCTACAGGTAATTTTAAGCCTATAGATGTATTTTCCAGCATGTCACGATCAAAAAACTGTCCGATAATCAGCATTCCGTTGGATGGTAAATTTCTGCCAGTCGGCAGCACAGGTTTTATTGCTACCAATGCTAATCCTGTAGGCAGTGAGATAATTCCATCTATCCCGTCAGACCTTTCTCGTGCCAGGTTGATCGCCGACAACATCCCCGATGGTAATTGAAATTTTCCTGAATCCGACGTCACCAACGGAGCCGTGCCGTCTTCCCAAAAATCCACTAATACATTATTTTGATTCACAAAATAAACAAAATCCAAATTCAATGTATCTTTAAAATTGAGTGTGTTGACATTTGTATCATGATAAGCGGAATTATATGTATCTATAAAAAAGTACGTGTCATCCCAAAACGCATAATCTTTGTTGGTTTTGGATAAATAATCTAGATCAGAAACAATTATTTCCTCAAGACGATTTAGATTACGAATTGCATAATTGTCTTCTAACAAGCTAAATCGAGCATTAATAATAAGGGTTGATCCAACCATTACTGCTAATGTAAGTAGTAAATTAATAATAATATACTTGGTGATCAACTTGGTTTTAGTCGTCATTTCTTTTTGCGTTCATCCTGTAGTTGTTGAATTTGAACTAATAATTGATCCCGTTCCTGCTGCATTTTTTTGGCAAGCAATAATGAATCCGTCGTCATTTCTTTCATTTTTTCCAAATCTTGAATTTTCCGTTTCAAATTGACGGTTTGTTCTTGCACTTTTTCATCAAAAGCCGCTTGATTTTTTCTCATATACATTTGAATTTTCTCTAAACCCAAGGAAAGTTTGCCCAATTCAATTTCCGGATTCATTTTGATTTCTATATCCAGATTTCCCATACTAAGTTGTTCCATTTCATACAGCAAACTTCTTATTCCTCGCAGCATATATAACATAATTATCCAAGTAAAAATTCCAATTATTCCCGTTGTTAATACACAAACTGCCAATTGGGCTTTTTGAACACCGCCATTCAATTCGACATAATTCGGAATATCAACGATATGCGGTTTTAACGACCACGAATAGATAGAATAGGTAATTCCGAATATAAACACCATAAAAAATACAAGCACCACAAAAAACAAAACTCTGTAGTTCATATATTTCTATAGTACTGTTTTCCAAACTTGCATGGTAGTGATATTTTTGGCTACACTTTATCTACTATGAAAACATCTCTTTTATCTCGAACGCTCGTGAGTCCTGTTGCCAATGTTGCCTTTTTACGTGTTTTAGGCGCCCTCGCAGTACTCATCGTTGTACCAGCAGTAAGTCACAATCAGTATGTGACTGGTCCTATTGTCAATGCAACCCTTCTTCTCACTGCTCTTACCGTTGGTCTTTCCGAAGCAATCCTACTCGGATTGGTACCAAGCTTGATAGCCTTACTGTTTGGTTTGCTCCCGCTTCCACTTGCTCCGGTTATTCCATTTATCATGGTTAGTAATAGTGTGTACACATATATGTACACCCGACTTCAACATCGAACTGTCTTGGCTATCTCAGTTGCCTCAGTTGCAAAATTTGCTTTCTTATCGCTTATTACCACTGTCTACTTTTCCCATATTTTGCCTGCAAAAGTTGTTCCCTCTGTTCAAGCAATGATGTCATACCCTCAATTGTTAACGGCCCTTATAGGTGGTTTAATAGCCGGCGGAATTAAAGCCAAATTTCTGAAACAGTAGCCTTCGTTCAAACGAATTAAAGATATAATGGATGCATGTTCCATTACGTTAAGCTGTTGCTGGTTGGTCTTTGTGTCGTAATAATCGGTGCTGTAATTGGATATATTGTCTCAACCAATATCGGAGACGTATCATTACTTTCGCCCTTGGGATTACCACTCAACCAGACTCGTCAGAACCAAATCATCGGTTTTCTACCCTATTGGTTGCTGTCTTCCGCTGAGTCTGATTATTCCCCATATATCACCACCCTTACCTATTTTGGTCTCACGATTGATACCGATGGTCATATTCTTAAAAAAATGAATAAAACCGAAACTGAACCCGGATGGCACTCACTAAATAGTGGTAAAGTCGATCCATTTTTACAAACAGCCAAAACCAAGAAACTAGTACTATCGCTGCTTGTTTTTGCAGGCCAAGAAAAAACAATATATTCCCTAATAGACTCCCCAGAACAACACGCTCAAAACTTAGTTACTGATATCGTGCCCATAATGCAACAATATGGTTTTACCGACTTAAACGTTGACATCGAGAGCATTTCCACCGCCTCAGAAAGTGTCCGCCAACAATTTGCCACCTTTATCTCCAGTGTAAATCGACAGTTAAAAACTCAAGGCAACTATACCCTGACGGTTGAAGTAACTGCCTCAGACGCCATTAAAAACAAACTAATTGATGTCTCAAAATTATCTTACGTTGCCGACCACATAGTTATTATGGCGTATGACTATCATTATATGGGTTCACAAGTTACGGGACCGGTCGCCCCGCTTAATGGAGGAGGGGATGCCTACGAATACGATGTGTCGACCGCAGTCGATCAAGCGCTTAAATATATCTCTCCTGCTCAAATACTGTTGGGTATTCCCAGTTATGGATATGAATGGGAGACCCTTTCCAATGCTACTAGTAGCGCTGTTCTCCCAGGTTCCGGACTAACTGCTACGGCAAAACGAGTTCAAACCATCTTAGATGGGTGTATTAATTGTATACAGATTAACGATCCCATCACCCAAGAAGCATTTGTATCCTATCCCGATAATAAAACGAATACCATCCATCAAATAAATTTTCCCACTCAACTATCGACTCAAAGTAAAATTGATTTGGCCAAAGAGAAAAAGCTTGGTGGTCTAGCCATCTGGGCTCTGGGATACGAAAACAATACCATTCTCGAACCACTTAAAAAATACAAGCCGTAAGAAATTATTTTACGATCAATTTTCGTTTGGTGTTATTGAACACCGCTGAATGACCTGCAGAAATTGTCTGGACTTGACTGACAAATTTGGTATCGTTATATGCTGTCGTCACTGACCCCGTATGGACGGATAGCTGTACCAAATCTTTCTTACTATCATACGTTATTGTCATCTCGGCATTTTGCAATACCACCAGTAATCGTTTTGCCCGAATTGACAGCGTCCCTCGATAACGAATCACTCCACCAACATGTTCCAAAACAATTTTATTTTGTAATGTTTGAATTAAATTTAGCTGGGATTTTTCAGCAAGAGTTGCCGAATCTGAGGCCGGAAATTGAATTTCCACTCGGCCATCAGTACCGGTTAAAATACTTTCACCTTGTTGGAGTGTGTTCTGCATTAATGTAGCTGCCTCAGTTGCTATTCGCGAAATAGATGACACCTCGCCTGATTGTGAAATCACCGATGCCTGTTGTGATTGCGATGGAGCAGCCTCGAATGAATAGGGGACTGCTGATGTGGATAAATTTTGTTTTGGTGCCGGAGAACTCACGGTGGATAGAATTGCTTTTTTGGGCTGAGAAAAATAGTAAAAACTTCCCCAAGCCGATACCCCAAACAAGAATAATATAAGTAGTATTAAAAGAATTTTTCTCAGTACCATGGCTTTAGTATAAACTACCAAGTAACATACTCCCTCATGTCAAACCTGAATATTGTCTCGTATAATAGCTTTATGTGGTCAGACCAAATTAAAACTAGTATCAAAACCGCCATGCAACAACTTCAGTTGCCTGAAGTGGATTTTGCCGTAGAACATCCGGTTGATGATTCGTATGGCGATTATGCTACCAACGTAGCCATGGTTCTTTTTCCCCAACTTAAACAGCAGGGTATCACTCAATACACCAGCCCTCATAATCTCGCCGAAGCCATTGTCCAACAACTAAACTACCAAACTATTTCCATTGCCGGTCCTGGTTTTATTAACATCACCCTCAATCCCTCTGTTTTCATGTCTGAACTAACCGCCATTCTGACCGCTCGAGATGCGTATGGCAGGTCTAATACCAATCAAGGCAAACAAGTTGTTGTTGAATATTCCTCTCCCAACATTGCCAAACCGTTTACCATAGGACATCTCCGTTCCACCATTATTGGCGATGCTATCGCCAACCTTAAAGAAGCTACCGGTTGGACGGTATATCGCGACAATCATTTAGGAGATTGGGGCACTCAATTTGGTAAACAGATCTACGCTATCAAAACTTGGGGCGACGAAACCCTTTTAGATAGTGCTCTCGAACCCGTCAAGATTTTGGTTGAACTCTACGTCAAATTTCATCATGAAGCAGAACAGTATCCGGAAATTGAAGACGAGGCTCGATTATGGTTTAAACGACTGGAAGATGGCGATCCGGAAGCCCGGCGATTATGGAAAAAATGTATTGATTGGTCCTGGAAAGAATTCTCCGCGATTTACGATGAACTTGGCATTACCTTTACTGAAAATGAAGGTCGAGGTTTTGGTGAATCATATTTTGAAGACAAAATGGGTCCCGTTATTGACGAGTTACGGTCCAAAAACGCACTGAAGGTGGGCAAAGAAGGAGCCCAAATTGTGGAATTTATGGATCCCAAACTCCCTCCCTTAATGATTTTGAAAAAAGATGGTGCCACGCTGTATGCCACCAGAGATCTAGCTGCTGATAAATTTCGAAAGGATCATTATGGCGACGACATTACCATTATTAATGAAGTAGGTGCCGAACAATCCCTTTATTTTCAACAACTATTCGCTCTTGAAGTCCAACTCGGATGGTACACGGCTGCACAACGACTTCATGTCGGCCATGGACTATATCGTTTTAAAGATGGCAAAATGTCCACCCGCAAAGGGAATGTTATCTGGCTTAAAGATGTTATTGAGGAGGCCAAAAAACGCGCTACTAGCACAGAAATTGCCATTGGTGCTATTAAATATAATGACCTAAAACGGAAATCTTTGCACGATGTCACGTTTGATTGGGATGAATTACTTAATATGGAAGGTAATTCTGGTCCGTATCTCCAATACACATATGCGCGGTGTTCGTCAGTCCTTGCTAAAGAAAATGAACTAATTTCTAATCCATTATCGTATGAACCAAATGAAGTTGAACTTTCACTAACTAAATGGTTAGCCTACTATCCAGAATATGTATCAATAGCTGCTGAAAATAATTCATCTCATACCCTATGCGATTACGTATACGAACTCGCTCAACGGTACAACACCTTTTACAACCAATATTCCATTTTGGGAAATCCTGATCATCCACTTGAACCGTCAACAAAACAATTCCGCTTGGCATTGACTACTGCCACTCGTCAGGTCATAAAAAACGCCCTTGTAATCTTGGGCATTCAATGTCCTGAACGCATGTAAAAAACGCGATTCCTGAAAGGGCGTTTTGTAATTATATCAAACATCCCACCTCAAGAATAGGGTTAGTTTCATCTTTGACAATATCTGGTACAGCCGGTAAAATTCAAGGTGTTTTCTCGTGGATATAAAATAAAATACAAGAGAGAATAAATTGACATGGCAAACTTAAATATTTCTATATCGGCTGAGCCCGTTTTTCACCTTGGTTCAATTAGCATTACTAATTCCTTAGTATCTTCATGGGTAGTAAGTGCAATTTTGATTGCCATTTCCATCTGGGCTTATAAAAATGTCAGGTTTACCAAAAAACCAACCGGGTTTCAAAATGTATTAGAAATGATTGTTGATGGTCTTTATAATTTCGCCCACGGAATTCTTGAATCAACTCCAAAAATAAAAGCGATATTTCCTTTCTTTTTTAGTTTTTTTGTTTTCATTATTTTAAACAACTGGTTTGGCTTAATCCCTGGCGTAGGGACAATTGGATTTAGGGAAGAAGTTGCCGAACACACCGTGTTTGTCCCACTTCTTCGCGCTGGAACCTCAGATCTAAACACCACCCTGGCGTTAGCATTAGTTTCCTGCTTCTTTACTTGGGTGTATGGATTTAAATTCTTAGGAGTCAAAGGCTACCTGAGTAAATTTAAAAATCCCCTAGAAATCGTGTCCGAAATTTCCCGTCTCATTTCATTTACCTTTCGGTTATTTGGTAACGTTTTCGCCGGTGAAGTTTTACTCGTGGTTATTTCCTCTTTGGTACCTATCGTTGTTCCTTCAGTCTTCTATGGCTTGGAAATCTTTGTTGGTGCTATTCAAGCCCTGGTTTTTGCCATGTTAACGCTCTGCTTTATGAATCTTGCCACAGAAAGTGAAGGCGAAGAAGCTCATCAAGTACACGCGTAAATTAATAAAAATTAAACAAAAGCGTTTATTAAAAAGGAGAAAACATGAACCCACAAATTGTAATTGATACAAACACCTTTATCTTCGGCCTAACCATGGCTATTGGCGGATTTGGTCCAGCCATCGGTATTGGCATGATCGGAGCCAAAGCGGTTGAATCGATTGGTCGAAATCAAGAAGCATCCAGTAAAATTCAGACCAATATGATCTTGGCAATTGCCTTTGCTGAAGCCATCGCCATTTACTCACTAGTTGTTGCTCTTATTATTAAATTCGCCTAAGGAAAAAGCAGGAGATAATCATGGAAATCGAACCTATTCAAATTCTCCTCCAGATCATTAATTTCGGACTTGTAGCTTTTTTGTTGATGAAGTTCTTATACAAGCCCGTTGCTAAAGTCCTGGAAGAAAGAGCAGAGAAAATTAAAGACGGTATGGACGCAGCAGAGAAAAATCTTGCCGAAAAAGACAAACTAGACGTCCACATTAAGTCAGAAATCGCCAAAGCCCGCAAAGATGCTGCCAAAATTATTAGTGATTCCAAAAAACAAGCTGAAACTGAAGCCGCTGCCATCATCGCTACCGCGAAAGAACAAGCTAAAAAAGCCGGTGATAGCGAGAAAGCGGCATACGACAGCATGATTGCTAAGGCCAAAATTGCTGCCGAAAGTGATCTAAAGAATCTGGTGTGTGCCACTACCGCTAAAGTGCTGAAAAATGGCCTCTCAGAAACTGATCAACAACGAATCATTGACAGCCAAATTAAGCTAATTAAAGAAATCAAATTTGTATAACACCACAAAGCTATGAAACACGTCACGGTTACTACCGCCTTTACATTAAGTGATAATCAGACCAAAGCGTTACGTCACGATTTAAACATTAAACCGGAAGATGAAATTTCATTCTTTGTCGATCCAAGTGCGATTGCTGGTATTAAAGTTGCCGTTGACGGTCGGGTGATTGACCTTACAGTTAAACATCAATTAGCTGAAATCGAACAAGAGTAACACCATGAAACCTCAAATTGATCTCGCTTCATCATTTCTTTCCTCAATTAAAAACTATACCCAAAGTGTCAAAGCAATTGAACAAGGTACAGTAGTTAGCTATGGTGACGGTATCGCGATTATCGATGGACTACCAAACGCCCAATTAGGTGAAATTGTGGAATTTTCTGATGGAAGTCGAGGACTCATTCTCAACTTAAACACCAATTCTATTGGCGCCATTATTTTGGGTGAAACAAAAAATCTTAAGGTTGGTAGTACTGTTCAGACCACCGGCTTATTACTCTCAATTCCCGCTTCCGATGATCTCTTGGGTCGTGTCGTCAATCCCTTGGGTGACGCATTGGATGGCAAACCCGCCCCCAAGGCTACTCGCTATATGCCGCTTGAAAAAGTCGCTCCCGGTGTTATTGCTCGCGAACCAGTTAATGAACCGCTTCAAACGGGTATAAAAACGATTGATAGTCTCATTCCAGTTGGCCGCGGTCAGCGTGAATTAATTATCGGTGATCGTTCAACCGGTAAATCAGCTATCGCGCTCACCACTATCATCAACCAAAAAAAAGAAAACGTGATTTGTATTTATGTAGCCATTGGCCAAAAGCGTTCGTTTGTAGCCCAAACCATTAATACGCTGCAAAAATTTGGTGCTATGGATTACACTATTGTAGTTTCCGCTTCAGCTTCAGATTCAGCTACCCTGCAATATCTTTCTCCCTATGCCGGTTGTGCCATTGCCGAGTATTTTATGGATCAAGGTAAAGATGTCTTAATTGTTTACGATGATTTATCCAAACATGCCTGGGCGTATCGCGAGGTATCATTGCTCTTACGTCGTCCCTCTGGTCGAGAAGCGTATCCCGGTGATGTGTTTTATCTTCACTCGCGGTTACTGGAACGCGCCATCAAATTAAACCGCGAACACGGTGGTGGTTCCATTACCGCACTTCCCATCATTGAAACTCAAGCCGGAGATGTGTCGGCATATATTCCCACCAACGTCATTTCAATTACTGATGGTCAAATCTTTTTGGACGCTAACATGTTTAATGCCGGCCAACGCCCAGCAGTAGACATTGGTATTTCAGTCTCCCGTGTTGGTGGCTCAGCTCAGATTAAAGCCATGAAACAAGTGGTTGGTTCCCTCAAAATGGACATGGCTCAATATCGTGAATTAGCTGCTTTTTCTCAATTCTCCTCTGATTTAGACACAAAAACTAAATCCCAACTCGAACGTGGTCAACGAATTACTGAAATTCTTAAACAAGGCTGGGATGAACCCATGCCGGTAGCAGAACAGATCGTACTTTTTTGGGCTGTTTCCAATGGATATATCGACACCGTTAAGCTTGAGTATGTAAAAGCATGGGAATATGCCTACAAAGAACACATGAAAGCTAAACATGCTGAATTGCTTGACTCTATTCTTGCCGAAAAGAAGCTTTCTGACAATCACACCGCTCAATTACAAACAATTGTGACCGAATTCAATAATGCACATGTTGAATGGCATGTAGAATAAGAGGACCGCATGGCTAACATGCAAGGCCTTAAACGGCGCATCAAATCAGCAAAAAGCATCAAACAAATTACCAAAGCGATGGAAATGGTGGCTGCATCCAAAATGCGACGCGCTCAAACACAAGCGCTTTCTTCGCGGCCCTATGCCCGAAAACTCGAATCAACATTGGCGACTATTACCACCTTAACCGATCCCTCTCAACATGCGCTCTTGGCTCCCCATGACACGGGAAGTGATGCGGTAGTGCTCTTTTCTACCGACAAACCATTGGCGGGAAGTCTAAACACCAATCTTTTTCACGGAACGTTTGACTATATTAAAGATACCTCCACTATAAGTCAGCCTCATTTTGTCATTATTGGTCAAAAAGCACGACAGTTTGTCCTGGCAAATGAATACCCGTTAGACGCTGATTTTTCCGGTATCGATGATCCAGTTAGCTTCCAAGCAGCAGTTCCCATAGCTCACTTTTTGATTGAAAATTATCTCAACCAAACATATCGGTCAGTAACGCTGTGCTATATGGATTTTATTTCTACTATCGTGCAGCGCTTCCGTGCGCTGCCCTTACTCCCGTTTACAAACAACTGGACGGCCTTAATTGAAAATGCTACTGAAGCTATGACCATACAAGCAGGTAGCAAATATATCTTCGAACCCAATGCTTCAGCTATCCTGGATTGGTTGTTGCCATATTACACCGAAATGATTATTTATCAGACACTATTAGAAACTCGAGCTTCCGAACATTCTGCTCGTATGGTGGCTATGAAAAATGCCTCTGACAGTGCTTCAGACATAATTACCGACTTAACTCTTTCATTCAATAAACAACGTCAAGCAAAAATAACTAATGAATTACTGGACAATACCACGGCCGCTCTTGTAGTTGCCTAAAAACAGAAAAAGGAGAATGATTCATGTCAGAAATCAATCAAGGTATTATCACCCAAATCATCGGCGCCGTTGTTGACGTTGCGTTTGAAGGTGAAATTCCCTCCATTTATAACGCACTAATTCTCCACCTCAAAGAAGGAGATATTACGCTAGAGGTTCAACAGCATTTAGGGAAGGGGATCGTTCGTACGATTGCACTTGGGGTCACTGATGGTTTAAAACGCGGCCTACTTGTTGAGGATACAGGCAAACCTATCACTGTTCCCATTGGACCAGAAACTCTTGGACGTATCATGAACGTGGTTGGAGATCCGATTGATGATAAAGGCCCAATTGGTGCCAAAATGACCGCTCCGATCCATAAGCCAGCCCCTTTGCTCATTGAACAAGAAACTGAAGCTCATATGTTGGAAACGGGTATTAAAGTAATTGATTTAATTTGTCCTTTCGCTCAAGGCGGAAAAGTTGGTGCTTTTGGCGGCGCAGGTGTGGGGAAAACCGTTATTATTCAAGAATTAATTCGAAATATTGCCGAAGAACATTCAGGCCACTCAGTTTTTGCTGGGGTCGGTGAACGAACCCGTGAGGGTAATGATCTTTACCGTGAAATGAATGAGTCAGGTGTTATTAAAAACACCGTCATGGCTTTCGGTCAAATGAATGAACCCCCCGGAAATCGTCTTCGAATTGCCTTAACCGGCTTAACCTTTGCGGAATATTTCCGTGATCAAGGAGAAGACGTGTTGTTGTTTATTGACAACATTTTCCGTTTTTCTCAAGCCGGTTCTGAAGTGTCAGCGTTGCTTGGCCGTATTCCATCTGCAGTCGGCTATCAGCCCAACTTAGCCACTGAAATGGCGGCGCTTCAAGAACGGATTACCTCCACCAAACACGGCTCAATTACCTCTTTCCAAGCGGTCTACGTTCCTGCCGATGATATGACCGACCCCGCTCCCGCAACCACCTTTGCCCACCTTGATTCAACTATCTCTCTGGATCGTGCACTAGCCGCTCAAGCACTTTTCCCCGCAGTCGATCCGCTTGCATCTAGCTCAAAAATTTTAGCCCCGGACATAGTCGGTACCGAACATTACCAAGTTGCCCGCGGTGTCCAAAAAGTATTACAGCGCTATCGGGACCTACAGGATATTATTGCGATCCTGGGTGTTGACGAACTGTCTGCAGAAGACAAATTGTCCGTCGCCCGTGCTCGTCGAATTCAACGTTTCCTCACCCAACCTTTCTTTGTCGGCGAACAATTCACCAATATTCCCGGTCAATATGTCACCATCGAAGAAACTATTAAAGGATTCAAGGAAATTTTGGACGGCAAACACGACACCTTGCCTGAACAAGCCTTCTTTATGGTTGGTACAATTGAACAAGCAGTCGAGAAGGCCAAGACATTATAAAATCTATATCCTATACCCTAAACCCTATACCCTAACTATATGTCCAAAATTACGCTCAATATTATTTCCCAAGAAAAGCATCTCATAACTGCTGAGGTTGATCTGGTCAATGCCCCTGCCAGTAGTGGTGAAGTCACCATCCTTCCCCAACATATTCCCTTATTTACCAAACTCAATGACGGGATTATCTATACTAAAACGGCCGGAAAAATTGAAGAGTATGCCATATTGGGTGGTTTTATGGACGTAGAACCGGACAGTAAAGTGACTATTCTGGCCGATGCTGCTGTTCGTACCGGTGATATTAATATCGCCAAAGCCGAAGAGGCTAAGAAACGTGCCGAAGAAGCAATCAAACATAAAGAGTCTGAAATTAGCTTCAAAGAAGCAGAAGCCTCGCTCCGTAAGGCATTATTTGAACTCAAAGTCGCCGGTAAACGTCGTCAAAGTCCTCAATTGCCCAGCCAACAGTCATAATCGATATGTCACTTGTTGTCATCCATGGAGAAGATCAGGTTAAAACCCGATCAGAACTTGCCCAATATGTAACTCCATCCACTATCCATTTGGATGGTAAAACCATTTCTATAGCAGATATCATTCAAAACCTCGAATCAAACAGTATGTTTGCCAACGAGAAGAAGATTGTTGTTATCGAAGACTTACATAAAAAACGCTCCAAAACTGAACTAAAAGAAATTGTTGAGTATTTATCTACCAATCCATCAGCACACCAAATTATTCTTTGGGAAAGTAAAAACTTATCCGCCACTGAACAAAAAAAGTTTGGTCAGGCCCGGTTTATTACTGCCAAATTATCTCCCGTTGTCTTTAAACTGACTGATTCTCTTTCGCCAGCTATTCCATTAAAGACGACCTTGTCACTTTTACAACAAAGCTGCCAATCGGACTCACCGGAGATGGTTCTGGTAATGCTAGGCCGCCAAATCCGTCTTATGATCCAAACCTT
>CAZQBH010000001.1:23970-30161 GCA_964591645.1 uncultured Pseudomonadales bacterium
AACAACTCGGATTAACTAAGCTCGTCTCATTACATAATGAGCTTGCCAATATAGATTACCAAAATAAAACCGGACAATTACCAGTCGACCTGACGTCCGAGCTTCAACTCTGGCTTGCCCAACTCTACCAGTAATCAGGAACGACATTCATTTTATAGTTTTAAACATATAAACATGGTCGATGTAGTCACCTTTGTATTGAATTCCCTTTGGTAGTGTCCCATATTCCTTAAACCCAAATTTCTCATACAGATGTTTGGCTCGTTCATTTGTAGCAAAGACAGATAAGGTACAAATTCTTAAATTCGTCAGTTTTTGTTTGGCTTCATTCAAAACACATTCCATCAAGAGGGTTCCAATTCCTTCTTCACGAAACCCCTGAGCGATTGAAATGCCAAAACTTCCAATGTGTTTTTCAATATTTTCACCCATTCGTATAGTAGAAGTCCCGATTAACGCATTTTGATAAAATACGGCTAAATAAACCACTTTATGCGCCTCGACATCTTTCAAGACTTGATCTAAAAACCTTTCTTCCCCTTCAATCGTCATTTGTTCACCTTGGAACCGAATGCATGTCTGTTCTTTGGACAAGGTATTGATGTATTGTGTCATTTCCATCAGATCAGATTCATGGGGATACCGAATGATAATCTGACGACCCTGCTTTGTTTTGCCTTCAAAAACGATCAATCTGTTTTCCATGTATTTATTCTAATCCAACTAAATACCAATACATATCTTTGCCTCAAATTTCGAAATTAACCATCTATAATGAATTTACCTGCGCTCCGTTGACTCGATCACCGTTGATTGATACCATGGGTGAGGTTAAAAAGTAAGATAAAGTATGATAATTAATTTTGAAGGGCAAAATTATGTATAAAATCGTTTCACACATCGAACCGCAAATTTTCCGTGGGTACGATATTCGAGGAATCGCGGGAAAAGATTTAAATGAAGATGTTATGTATACTCTCGGTCGTGCATACGCGACATATTTATCTGAAAGAAGAATTTCTGAATCTACCATAGGTCGAGATAATCGGTTGACAGGTGAAGCGTACACCAAAGCGTTTATTCAAGGATTAAACGATGGAGGAATTAACACCATTGATCTTGGTTTAAGCTTGTCACAAATTGTCTATTTTTCTGCCTACGAATACAAAACAAAAGGCAGTGCCATGATCAGCGCTTCCCACAATCCAAAAGATTACAACGGACTCAAACTCGGTACTGGTTATTCTGAAACGATGGTTACTGAAGATATTCAGTATTTTCGGCAAATAATCGAAAAGGGAAATTATTGCACAGGACATGGAACAAGTCGATCTGCCGATGTCTTCCCCTCATACAAACAACACCTCTTGAAACATTTTCACCTGAACAAAAGATGGAAAGTTGTGGTTGATGCCTGCTGTACAACCTCCGGAATGTTTTACCCAGATATATTCCGTAGTATCGGTTGTGAAGTAATCGAACAGAATACCAACCTTGATGGTAATTTCCCCATGGGTGTTCCAGACCCAACCGAAACCGAAGTCCTCAACCGTTTAGCTGAAGGAGTAAAGAAAGCTCAAGCTGATATTGGTTTTGCGTATGACACTGATGGTGACCGCATGTCAGCAGTGGATGAGCAAGGGAACGTACTTTATATGGATAATATCATTTCACTTTTCGCAAAGGACGTATTAGACACTATGCCTGGTACCTCCATAATTTACAACACGCTATGTTCTCGGCAAGTCACCGAAACGATCGAAGCTGCCGGTGGAAAGCCGATTATGTGGATTACTGGACACTCGTTCATTAAAGCAAAAGTAAAGGCAGAAAATGCCCCCTTTGGAGGTGAACTATCAGGTCATATATATTTTACTGATAACTACTATGGACATGATGATGCCGCATATGCTTCTCTGCGATTAATGTCATATCTTGAACGGAGGAATGAAACGCTATCACAAGCAATTTCCCATCTTTCAAAATATGTTTCCAGCCCAGAGATAAAGCTGGGTTTAGGTGATGATATTAAATTCACCTTCATTGACAAAACAATTCGCCAAGAATTCATGAATCTATGGCCAAACGCACAGTATATCGATATCGATGGTATTCGAATGGATTTACCAGACAGGATGGCAATTGTTAGAGCATCTCAAAACGGACCATATGTAACGGTAAAATATGAAGCAAAAACACAAACTGACTATAGTCAATTAAAGGGACAGTTAAGAAATATTCTAAAGAAATACCCCGAAATTGACTGGAGCGTTGGCGTCAACACACATGCACTAGATGACTAGTAAAGAGTGTTACAATGGGGGCATACAACGCTTCATGTTCCATGTTTCAAACAAGACAATTTTCGCTCATCTATCAAATAGGGGAGGTAGAATATGCCTGAAAATAGGGTAGTCATTTTTGATCTGGACAATACCTTGGTCATCAACCGTCCCGCGGCCAAGCTGGCGTACGAAGCAGCTATCAGATATTTAGCAAAAACAACTAATAGTGAATTTGACAAGCTTCACAATCATTGGAAACGGTTAGTTCAGCAATTACAAGTCGAAACTGAGCCGGAGAAGCGCGCGTTTGAATATTCCCTTCGTAAACTGACTGAACTCCATCGTATTGACGACACGTTAGTTTTCCCCACCCTCAAGGTTTATGAAAAACAACTGCTTGCAAATCTTCGCCCCATGCCAGGATCAAAAGAAATTGTCAGTTGGCTAAAAGAGCAACACTGTCTAGTTGCAGTAGCGGCGGGGACTGATCGTAGTATGGCCAAGAAAAAACTCAAACAAACGCAACTCCTTCCCTTTATTGATCTTATGATAACTACTTCAGATGTAGCCGCCATGAAACCTCATGCCGACTATTTTCAACTAATCATGAGTAAACTTAAAACCAAACCGAGTCAAACCCTAGTTGTCAGTGACTCTAAAAAAGAAGATATTGAAATAGCGAAGAAATTGGGTCTGAAAACGATTGAGATCCCTGCCAACAACGCCCAATTAACTGCGCTTAAGCCTCAACTGGCTGAATTTTTAAGTTTTGCTGAGTAGTCAAAGAAAGGTGTGTTATGTCTATCGATTTAAGTAGTCGGGAACAAATTAATGGACTCGACCAATCCCATGTACTAGCATCCATAGAGCAGTTACCTGAACAAATTAAAGATGCATGGGAACAAACAACTCAACAAGACAATACCGCGTATGCCCAAAGCGTCAACCATATTATCGTTTCTGGAATGGGTGGTTCCGCATTGGGTGCCTATGTAATTCAGTCCATCGCCAAGCAATCGCTTCAGGTTCCTCTAGAAGTTGTAAATGACTACACCCTCCCGTCATATGTAAACGAGAAAACATTAGTTATTCTCTCTAGTTACTCGGGAACTACGGAAGAAACGTTAAGTGCTGCCAAAGATGCCGAAATGAAAGGAGCCAAAATTGCGGTGATTGCCGCCGGTGGTGATTTGGCTGAATTGGCTAAAAACAAACAATATCCTTGTTATATTATTAATCCCCAATATAATCCCAGCAATCAACCTCGTATGGCGATTGGATATGCCATTACTGGACAGATAGGGTTGCTAAAAAGCCTCGGTTTAATTGATACATCATCAATTAATATCGATAAAATTATTACCTTTCTTAAGCAAAATGCCGAAACATTGAGCCCTGAATCAACCGATAACCAAGCTAAAAAACTAGCAGAATTAGTCACCGACAAAATTATTTATCTGGTGAGTGCTGAACATCTAACCGGACCCACTCATGTACTAAACAATCAACTCAATGAAAATGCTAAACACCTTACTGTCGAGTTAAAACTACCTGAATTAAACCATCACTACATGGAAGGTTTACCGCATCCAGAAACAGCCAAAGAACGCTGTCATTTTTGGTTTATCAACTCTGCATTATATTCACCAAAGTTACAATTACGGGTTGTTCTTACTCAAGACGTTGTCACCAAAAATGGGTATCCTTCCACTATCATCGATTTGAAAGCTACTGACAAAATAACCCAAGCGTTTGAGTTGATACAACTGGGGGCATACACCAACTTCTATCTAGCCATGCTGCACGATATTAATCCTGCCCCTATCCCCTGGGTTGATTACTTCAAAGACCAGCTCAAAGCCCGTTCCTAACACTTCAAGGTCCGTCCTTGAAGTCGTCATTGAAGTCATCAATTACTTCATCATCATCGACTGTTTCAACGTATGTTTCATATGATTTAGTCATATTTGAATGTGCATACGCTTCAAGTACTGGTTGTGGTTTTACCCACGGTTGACTAATAATATTTAAATAATTTTTATAACTCGAGTACTGAGATACCTCAAGGACGGACCTTGAAGTCCCCACCGGATTTCGATGAATATATTTTGATGCATATAAAAGCTGGTCTATAGATCCAATTTTCACTGCCTTGTAGCGACTTTGAAATAATGGACCTATTCGGTGATAGCGAGTATTAAAAAATTTTACATACTTTGTCAGCAATGCCCGCATAAACAACGTGATTGAACGAGAATCATGTTGATATACAAGAAAATGAAAATGGTTTGGCATCAAACAATATGCGTTTAAATCGACTTCGCGTGCAAAATTTTTTAATTGTCTAGACGGATAAGACTTCAAGGACGGACCCTGAAGTACTTGAGGTAATAAATAAACCCGTAAATATGACAAAAATACTCTGTAGTCTTTTTCATAGAGAAAAATGGTGCGTTTTTCAACGCCGCGGTTATAGATGTGATAGTAGGTTTGTGGGGTATATTCTTTTAAAACATTCTTTGCAGGCATGTATTAAGTATATATACCTTTATTAGAAACAGTATATACTGACACAGAACACTTCAAGGACGGACCTTGAAGTATAGCGAAGTGTACTTGTAAGTTGTGAGGGAAATTTCTACAATGAAATAATAAAGGACAACCTGCCCCGTATGTTTGCTGCCCAAGAAATAGTAATAATTCCAAACCAAATTGACGATGATTCGCTTTCCCTTGTTGGATATCGCGCACTCTCCAGGTATCGTTTATCACGTCTTGGATTACCTATCCCATCCGCTTTTGTCGTTACATCCAAAGCATTTTATACATTTTTAAGCCATGATAACGGTTTAAACAAATGGCGATCCATATTGGAAAATGCCCACGCATTTTCCCCCGAGGACATGGTTACTTGTTCTCAATCACTTCAAAAACTAATACTTCATCAAGCGTATCCACCCGCATTATCAGACAATATCCTTGCCACCTACTCCCAAGTTTTAACCAATCATTGGGCTCATTTGACTATTAGTCCCACTCCAACCACCAAAGTCCCTGTCAATTACCCGCTGCCTGTGGTTAAAGGAGGGTCAGCGTTACTGGATTTTTTACGGCAAATCTGGAGTGCGCAATTGACTCCTCATGCATTATCACTTCACCTGCAACAAAACCCTCATAGTCTGTACGCTCCATCTCCCATTCTTATCAGCCAATTTGAACCAGCCCTTGCCAGTGGCAGTGTAATGACTATCGATCCTCAAACCAAAGATAAACAAGTCATTCGGATAGAAGCCATCTGGGGAACAAATCCTCAAACTGATCCTCATATCATTCCCCCTGACACCTACATTATTTCAAAAACTGATCACACCATATTAAGTCGCATCATTGTTCCCCAAAAAGAATCCATAAGCATCGATCACTTTGGCCATTATCGCTTTACTAAAACGGATGAACGGCGGCAAGCGAGCCAAAAACTTACCGAAGAACAAATGCAAACAATGGCCATGTACGCCATCAAGGTTCATGACTATGCTATCCAACCCCAACTAATTAATTGGCTGCTTGTTGGTAAACAAATTTACTTTACTCGATACAAACCACTTGAAGATAATTTATATGTCAAACCGGTTTCTTTCTCCCCGCCCAACACATCTGAAAAAGTAATTGCCACCGGACTTACCGCGGCCCCCGGACTGGTAACTGCGCCGATTGTCCGTCCCACTCCAACGACAACCTCTTTAACCGGTAGAGTGGCTATTTTTAAAGAAGCCAATCCTCAATTGCTTCAGCGCGCCCGTCAAGCTGCCGGCATAATCATTGAATCAGGCGGACTATCGTCTGAACTAGCCATGACTGCGAGAGAGGCGGGTATCCCCACCATAGTTGGCACCGGACCATTATCCA
>CAZQBH010000001.1:30213-42830 GCA_964591645.1 uncultured Pseudomonadales bacterium
TGATGGCCAAACAATTATCCTTGATGCAATTCATGGCACTATTAAACAGAATACAAGTGCGCCCGCACCGCTAGTTTCACCTGCTTCTACCCATCGTGCTTCGCCTACAATTTCTACTACTACGGCTACCCACGTGTATGTAAATGTAAGCCAAATTGATCAGACGTGGACAAGTGTTTATCAACTAAGTAAGGGAGTCGGCTTATGTCGCGGAGTAGATATACTCTGTCAAAATCGAATCCATCCCAAATTCCAACTCAAACATCACCCGAAAGATCTTACAAATACGCTTTCAAAATCTTTACTTGACCTAGCAGAGCATTTTGGTGAAAGGCCCATCTATTACAAACCATATGATCTAGACACGTTTACCGCCTCAAAGCTGCAACATGGTGAAGTATATGAGCCTACCCAAGAATGTAATCCGCTTATCGGCTACCGCGGAGCTGCCCGGCTGGTACATGACAGTAGTATTTTTCAAACCGAGTTAACTGCTATTGCCAACCTTCGCCACCAGCAGCATATAAATACCGTCTCTCTCGTCATACCCTTTCTTCGATCCACCAGCGAATTAATTGCCATTAAACAACAAGTCGCTGCTGCCCAATTGTATCGATCTCCCTCTTTTAAGATTTTTGCAGAAATTGGCACCCCTTCGGCTGTAAATCTGATTCCCCAATGGAATGAAATTGGCCTGGACGGTTTTGTCTTGAATCTGGACTTATTGGCCGCACTTACGCTGGGATTTGACCCAAATGCAGCTGATATTGACCAGTTCGTTGATTGTCATCACTCCGCAGTACTCCAACAAATTCAGGCTATCACCACCATCACCAACCACGTTCAACTACCTGTCATTGCAGTTGGCTATCAATTGGACCAGTCTATCGATACCCTCGAAGCGGTTATTAAACAAGGAATTCAATCTATCTCTATCAGTCCTGCTCGTTATGAAGCAATTAACCAAGAAATTATGCACCTGGAGGCCAAGATCGCTTCTACCAAATCCACCGACAGGTAAGGTACTATAAAAACAATGTCTATTCCCAAAATATACACCATTAAAGCTCGTGAAATTCTTGATTGCCGGGGAATCCCAACGATCGAAGTCACGCTCTGGCTTGATAACGGCATTTACATTACTACCTCAGTCCCCACGGGAGCCTCCACAGGGAAGCATGAGGCAATCGAGCTTCGCGATAATGATCAATCCCGCTACAACGGTATGGGCGTATTAAAGGCGGTGGATTGCATTAATACCATCATTGCCCCCAAAATCCACAACCTTGATCCCTCTAACCAGTCGGCAATCGATACCATGTTAATTGAATTAGACGGCACCGAAAACAAGTCTAAGTTGGGAGTAAATGCCATTTTGGCAGTCTCTCAAGCTATTTGTAAGGCCGGCGCAGCCGCCTACGGCATTCCCATCTATCGGTATTTAGCCCTGAAATATCAACTCGCCGGTGAAAATCTCACTATTCCCACACCCTCGTTTAATGTCATCAACGGCGGCAAACACGGAGCAGGAAACTTGGATTTCCAAGAATTTCTTCTTATTCCTTCGTCGCGTTTCCATTTCCATCAAGGCCTCCAAATTGGCGTCGAAATTTTCTTTGCGCTAGAACAAGCACTGATAAACAAAAATGCCATCCATTCAACCGGTGTAGAAGGGGGGTTTGCTCCCAACCTCTTCACTAATCTAGACGCCTTGGAAATAATCATGCAGGCTATCAAAAATACCCGCTTCCAATTTGGCCATGATGTCTTCCTTGGCCTCGATATTGCTGCAAATACTCTCCACAAAAACGGCAAATACTCTATTAAAGATCGCTCTCAAGCCTTTTCCAGTAAAGAATTCATAGAGTATTACCGTGACCTCAATGATGAATATCATGTGTTTTCCCTTGAAGATCCTTTGTATGAAGACGATTGGACCAATTGGGCTGAATTGACGCAAGATTTCCAGGGAAAAGTGGTGGTGGTAGGCGATGATCACTTAACCACCAATAAGAAACGACTCCAAAAAGCGATTGATCTAAAATCCTGTAACGCCATTTTAATCAAACCGAATGAAGCGGGCACGATTACTGAAGTCATTGACGTTATCAAAACCGCCAAAGATGCCAATTTCTCAGTTCAAGTTTCCAATCGCTCGGGTGAAACGAATGATTTCTTTATCGCCGACTTCGCTGTTGGTATAGGCGCCGAATATGCCAAATTTGGTTCACCGAGCCGAGGGGAACGGATTGGTAAATATAACCGCCTGCTTCAAATTGAGGAGGAAATTTTCCCCGGCACAAATGCGGGTGAGCATTTTAAGACAAACACATGAACGATAGTCCTCCTAAACCAGTCGTGCTGATTATCTTGGACGGTTGGGGCATTGCTCCCAAAAACCGAGGAAACGCGATTACCTTGGCCAAAACACCCGTAATTGACGGCTTGATGCAAACTGCCTTGCATACCGAACTTGAAGCATCAGGTGAGTCTGTCGGTCTTCCCAAAGGCGAAGATGGCAATACGGAAACCGGCCATTTAAATTTAGGTGCCGGCAGAATTGTTTACCAAGATCTGCCCCGGATTAATCAATCCATCGCCGATGGTAGCTTTGTCCATAATCAACAGTTTTTGGCAGCTATCGATCACGCCAAAAAAAATCATAGCACTCTCCATTTATTGGGACTTGTTGGGTCTGGCGGAGTTCATTCTCATATAGATCATCTGTATGCACTTCTCCATACCTGTAAAAAATGGGATATATCCAATGTAGCCCTTCACATTATTACCGACGGGCGCGATTCACCACCAACTTCAGGGATAAATTTCATTCATCAAATTGATCATAAATTACGTGAGTTAAAAATTGGTCAGATTGCTACAATTTGTGGTCGTTACTATGCCATGGACCGCGATCATCGCTGGGAACGGACCGAAATTGCTTATAAAGCCTTAACTCAAAACAGCGGTACCAAAATTACCAACGCCGAAGAGGGAATTGCGAATTGTTACGCTCACGGCGAAACCGATGAATTTATTAAACCGCTTATTTTGACCGATTCGACAGGAAAACCGGTGGCTCATATTAAAGACAATGATGCGGTTATCTTTTTTAACTTCCGAATTGATCGGCCTCGACAACTAACCAAGGTGTTTGTCTATCCCAATTTTGAATACATTTCAGTAAAACAGGATGGATTTGATCCATACGCGATCAAATATTACAAATCCCATTTGGTTTCCAGCCCCATTACCAAAGAATCGCGAGCTCCGTTTGAACGGGGAGAATTGTTAAAGAATCTCTATTTTGTCACTATGACTGAATACGAAAGCGGTTTGCCCGCCCATGTGGCTTTTCCTCCCGAACACATTGAGACCCCCTTGGGTAAAGTTATCGCCGACATGGGGTTACGGCAATTACGCATGTCGGAAACAGAAAAAGAACGCTTTGTCACCTTTTATTTCAACGGTCAGCGAGAAGATCCCTATCTCGGTGAAGATCGGATCATTATTCCTTCACCCCCTGTTTCAACCTATGATCAAAAGCCGGAAATGAGTTCTATTGAACTCACACAAACCATGATCGAAAGAATTCATACAAATTTATACGATTTTATCGTGGTGAACTTTGCAAATCCTGATATGGTGGGACATACGGGCAATCTTGAGGCCGGCATCAAAGCATGTGAATACGCCGATCAAAACGTCGGTCGAATTATTGAAGCGGTGGATCAATATAACGGAGTCGTTGTCGTTACTGCTGACCACGGCAACGTGGAAGAAATGATTAACCTTACCACGGGCGGAATTGATACCGAACATTCAACCAATCCTGTACCATTTATTGTCCATTCAAAATCGTTAAGCCACTTGCCCCACAATCTCCCTCGAGGTATTTTGGCCGACGTAGCTCCCACCATCTTAAAATTGATGGGGCTGCAAAAGCCTTCCTCTATGTCCGGTCAATCACTTATATGACTTCATTAGAATATGCTACGATGAAAAAGTGAGAAAACTATCCCAATATAAAAAGTATCAAACAAAGTGGATTATTTCGTTCGTTTTGCCTGTCGTGGCATTGATAGTTGCCGTTAGTGCGGTCTCCATCCCGAATATTGGCGAAATCCGTCAGCAAGCTTCATCATCACTTACCATCCAATCACCCACTACAGTATTACTTCAAGAATCCTTTGATACAAGCTCCTCCCTTTCTCAGTGGACTATTCAAGCAAAAGCCCCCAAAAATACTGTTTCTATCAGCACTACCAATGCCTACAAAGGATCCGGATCACTTGAATTTAAATTCGGAGACTATACTAATCAGCAAACAGTCAGAGCGGATAGATCTTTTAGTCAAACTCCTTTGTCAAATATCGTCTTTCGAACCGCCTTCTATGACGATCTTTCGGCAACCAAAGGTTTTTTTATCGGCATCCATTCTAATACTGCCCCAGAAAATACCGGCATGGCCGTTCATACAGGTATTTCCAAAGAATATTACCTATTCAGAGCCAACACGTTCGGTAGCATGAAACCTTCGCAAATTAAGCGAAGTAAGGGGTGGCATATTTTTGAAACTATTGTTACCGATCAAGGCACATATGCAAAAATCGACAACACTTTTCTGTACAATGTAGATCGATCCTTAATGGTAAACACGACTCAAACGAAAGCAAATATGCTTCGTTTTGTTTCAACTTGGGGTTTGTATGGAACTACGCAATTTGATGAAATTACTGTGGCTCATTTGGATAATTCAACTTCGCAAATTCCAAACACAACCTATTTATACAAAACCCTAGAAACGTTTTATAACACGTACCGCAACACCGACTTTACTCCAATTTATCCCTCTCTGGGCAAACGAATGCACGCCAATGATCTCCGCGCGCTACTTAACACTTCGATTGTCTTTTATACATATGGGCAACATATTAATAACCAAACAGCCATTGATCGATCTAAAGAATTATTTAGAGATGCATTAATCAATGGTCATTGGGATTACGATGATAGTGGAAAATATTGGGCCAGAGGGGCATATGTAGCTCAATTAGCCGAAGCTACAAAATTAATGGAAAGAAGTCTTGATTCAGATACGTTGATACTAGCCAAAAATATCTTATTTCAACAGCTTAGTGGCTACATTTTACTTCAAGATTCTTTTGAGCAACCATTAAAAGGATGGACAGACTCCAGCACTCCATCATCAAAAAATACCGCCACCATAATCCAAAATATGGGAAGAAATAATTCAAGTGCCCTTCAATTTTCTTATACCGACGGATCTATTGGCAGCTCTGGCCACAATTTGGTTATGATTTCTAAGTCATTACCCACTCAAGCAAGTAGTCCTAGTCTTAAGGCTAGTATATGGTTTTTTGATGACATGAGTTCTAAAAAAGCCATTAATTTTGCACTCCATGCACCTGACCGTTCTTTTAATACCGGGATTGTAATTAATACAGGCATCTCTCCAGACGAATACCTTTTCCGCATCAATAAACCCGATAACATGAAGCCTACATCAATTAAACGTTCAGCAGGCTGGCATCAATTAGAACTTATCATTAGTAGTAATTCCAATAAGTCTGAAGCAAACGGTGTTTTTGGATTTATTGATGGGATCCAAGTGGGCATAAACACCACGCAGACCGATGCCAATCAAATTTCTCTCATTAGTACCTGGGGACATACAGGCACAGCCATCTTTGACGATCTTCTTGTTACTCGCATGCCTGATACAGGTAAAAATGGTGACACAAAAGGAGAAGAAAATGGCTGGCATGCCGACCTACTTGCTGAAGGTGTTAATTATTTTCCAGATATACCAAATAAAGACATTCTTGAAGAATTAGCTCGCTGTTATGCGTACCACTCGATTACCGTCAATCACGATCCTATGTTTTGCCATACCAAAACCGTGACTGCTCATGATGATTTTAGTTTTGAAAACCACAATCTCTTAAGTCCTAGCTACCAATCGGGAACTCTTTACCACCTTATTCGTGCCGGTAATAGTTTCCAAAAGGCTGGGCAGTCGATCCCCTCAGAATTTATGCACAATCTTGAGCCAACTATCCGCAAATGGTCAACATACCTTGATACTCATGTATACCAATATATCTCTTCGCCACTAGGTGATTGGAGTGGCGTGACTAACTCACCGTATCAAAGCGGTCAAATTTCCGCCATCTATGGTGATCAAAAAGGCTGGATTTCTCTTTCTGATGGATCTTCGTTTAATTTGCAAGACTTCATCAGCAAACGCTTCATTTTATTTTATGACCTCACAGGCAATTACTTAAAAAATCCCCCTGCACTGATAAGCACATTCGATCAAAGTAATCAATCTAGCGACGGCTACAAATGGTGGTCAGATTCAATTGTAGCCGAAATGCAAGTATCTGGCGCATTGCCTTTATTGGAATAAAAACATTGTTACTTGTATCTTGGATCTGAATACTAGTATTCTGTTAGTATGTCTGCCCAAAACCCCTTTAAAAAATTCTTTAATCCACAATCAATTGCAATTGTTGGTGCTTCTCGCTCTCCGGAAAAAGTAGGCCATCAGATTCTTAAAAATATTATCGATGGGGGATACAAAGGGAAAATATATCCGATTAATCCTAATGCAGCATCTATCCTCAAACTTCGGTGTTTCCCCACCCTGGCTAAAATTAAAAAACCGGTTGATGTAGCCATTATTGTTACTCCAGCCCCATTGGTAGCTCCGATTATTGCCGAATGTGCTGAGAATCATATCGAAAATGCGATTATCATTACCGCTGGTTTTGCTGAATCCGGTCCAAAAGGAACGTTGCTCCAACAAGAATTGGCTCACACGCTCCAAAAATATCCCGTGAGAGTAATTGGTCCAAATTGCCTTGGTGTCTTGAGTCCACTCAACCAGCTGAACGCCACGTTTGGTCCGAAACTTCCCAAAAAAGGCCACCTTATGTTGATTTCCCAATCAGGTGCACTGGTAACTGGAATCATTGATTGGGCGAACAAAATGGATATCGGTTTAAGCCATGGGGTCACGTTTGGCAACCGTGTTGGTGTCGGCGAAATTGAAGCATTGGAATTTGCCGCTCAAGATAAAGATACCCATGCAATTGTTGTTTATTTAGAGTCGTTTCAAAATGCACGAGCCTTCTTTAGTGCTTGTTCTCGCATCACCCCCAAAAAGCCGGTTATTCTCTTGAAGGGGGGACAGTCATTAGCAGGACAGACCGCCTCAGCTTCCCATACAGCCGCGCTCGCTTCCAACTATGTACTCGCCAAAGCCTTCGCTCAACAAACGGGCGTCATTATTACCGACACGATTCAAGAATGGTTACATTTGGCCGCTGCTTTTGATCGTGTTCCCAAAGCGCAATCTACCAACCTTACAATCTTAACCAATGCAGGCGGTCCCGGCGTCCTATCCACCGATGAAGCAGTAAATTTAAAGTTGGATTTACCTGAATTAAATGCTTCTTTAAAACAAAAATTGACTCGCCATATGCCTCGACTTAATCCGCACAACCCACTCGACATTCTTGGTGATGCATCACCCGATGATTTCTCCGTTACCTTATCAATTCTTAAACGTGACCGTTCTATTCACAACCTGCTCACGATTGTTACTCCTCAATCTACTACCAAGCCATTAGAGACTGCTCAAGCAATCATAGATAGTCAAATTCATCGATCACTCCCGACATATGTTGTCATGATAGGCGGGGACAAAATGGCTCCGGCTCGTCACCGGTTGAGTGACCACCATATTTTAAATTTCGATTTCCCCACCCAGGCATTACAAATCATTGCTGCCAAATCCAACTACGAAACCTCCAAGGCTTCAGTTAATGTCTATCCAGCCAATAAACCCTCCTATATAAACAGTTCTGTCAAAGAAAAGCTCATTAAGCACTTATCTACCGAAGTTAGTCTGACTCACGCATTTGAGCTGCTCAACGCCTACAAATTTACTTTACCCAAGTCAGCCATCATCAGTAAATTTGATGAGGTTGGTGATGCCATGCAGTTTGTTGATCGTCCCGCTGTTGCCAAAACCGCGGGATTAAAAATTGCTCATAAAGCGGCCGTAGGGGGGGTAGTCCTTAATCTTATGTCCACCTCAGAAGCTCGCGTTGCTTTTCGTCGTCTTCAAACACTTTACCCTCAAGTATTATTCCAACAAACGATCAAGGGGGAATTAGAACTGATTTTGGGTGCAAAACGAGATGCACAACTTGGTCCATTCATCACGGTAGGTTTAGGCGGTACCTTGACGAACGCACTTGAAGACCGAGCCTATGCATTTTTACCTGCTACCAAAACCTATCTCACCAAAATCTTTGCCGAAACCAAAGCGGGCAACGTTTTGCTGAAAAAGCATATTCCATTCGATCCGGTTATTGACGCCATGGAACGGTTAGGAAGCATTCTTTTGGATATTGATTGTCTAGAGGAATTAGAAATAAATCCCGCTATCATCAGTAAAAAACATCTCTATGCTGCAGATATAAAAATTACTTTAAAATCACAGTAGGTTACTGCTAGAATAGAACTATTATGCCAAAAACTGCTCTGAACTGGAAAATTGCCGGACCGGCTGGTGAAGGCGTGAAATCGACTGGTCTTATCTTTTCTAAAGCATGCCTTCGTTTTGGACTTACCACGTTTGATTACACTGAATACCCTTCGCTTATTCGCGGTGGTCACAATACCTATCAAGTTGCTGCCTCTATGGGCAAAGTTCATTCTCTTGTTGCCAACGTTGATCTTTTAGTAGCTTTAAATGAAAAAGCGCTTGTCGAACATCAACGGGAATTAACCCCCTCATCGGCAGTTATTCTTGATGTAGCCGATAGTAAATGCGATCTTTCCAAATACACGCTTCCTTGTCCTGCATACGATATTCCTTTGGTTGAACTCGCCAAAAATGCCGGCGCAGACCGTTTGATGTATAACAATGTCGCCCTTGGTGTTTCCATGTATTTATTTGGTATTGATGTTTCTATTCTTTATGACGTCATTACTGATACGTTCAAAAGTAAGGGTGAAGAGGTTGTCTCACTCAATAAAAATGCAGCCCAAGCCGGTTTTACCTGGGCGGCTGAACATTTAAAACCATTAGCGTCTATCGCCCTCTCCAAACAAACACCTCATGATTCCGTTACCCTTTCAGGCAATGATGCTATGGCCTTGGGAGCAATTGCTGGCGGAATGAAAGCCTATATTGCCTACCCCATGACCCCTGCCTCGACGCTCCTCCACTCCCTGGCCGAATGGGCAGACAAGGCGGATATTTTTGTCAAACATGCCGAAGATGAAATTGGTGTTATCAATATGGCCTTGGGAATGAGTTATGCCGGTGTTCGTAGTGCCTGTGGAACATCAGGGGGTGGGTTCTGTTATATGACTGAAGCCGTCGGTTTTGCCGGCGTGGCTGAATTACCCCTGGTCGTGTATGAGGTTATGCGCCCCGGCCCAGCCCTAGGTATGCCTACTTGGACAGCGCAAGGCGATCTTCAATTCGCCTTATGGGCCAGTCAAGATGAATTCCCTCGCATTATCCTTGCTCCCGGTGATGTGTTTGAATCGTTTGAATTATCACGACAAGCATTTGATTGGGCTGATAAATTTCAAATTCCTGTAATTGTCTTGTCTGATAAATATCTAGCCGAAAGTAATCAATCCACCCATTTCCCTAACACTCATTTTAAAACCGACTTGTTAAGTCGCCAGCCAAATCCCACAGTCGATGAAACCGGTTTTAACCCTCGCTATGCCAATACTGATACCGGCATCTCACCTCGACCAGTGCCCGGTCAAAAAGATGGTTATTATATGGCCAATACATACGAGCATGACATTCATGGAATTGGCAGCGAATCGAGCCAAGATCGAATCAGCCAAAACAACAAGCGGATGAAAAAAATGACAGCCATGAAAGCAGCTGCTCCAATCCAATTTTATGACGGATCCGATCATCCTGAAATCACTTTTGTTAGTTTTGGTTCTACTCTTGGTCCAGTGCGTCAAGCGCTCGAAACATTGCGTGCTGAGGGGATAGACGCAGCGTGTTACAACCTTTCATGGTTGTGGCCGTTCCCCTTCGAACAAACCGTTTCTGTTATTCAAAAATCGAAAAATGTTGTTTGTGTCGAAGGTAATAGTTTGAACCAATTGGCCAAACTTATTCGTCAAGAAACGGGAATTGATATTTACCACAAGCGCACTAAATATGACGGACGCCCCTTCTATCCAGAAGAAATCGTCCAATATGCCCATGAAATATTACATCGCTAAATAGTGAATAAAGGCTCATTATGTCTATAGAATTAAACACCCTCGATTCATACATAAAACCCACATGGTGCCCTGGATGTGGCAATTACTCCATCTGGTCCGCCCTCAAACAAGCAATTTCACAGCTTACTGTACCAAAAGAAAATGTGGTGATTTGTTACGACATTGGTTGTTCGGGCAATATGGCTGATTTTAATAAAATGTATGGGATTCACTGTCTTCATGGTCGAGCTATTCCTCCTGCAGTCGGAATTAAGTTAGCTAATCATGAGCTAAAAGTGATTGTGGTTATCGGTGATGGAGGCGGATACGGCGAAGGATTGACCCACTATCTCAATGAGATGAGAGGTAATCATGATATTTCGGTTTTTGTTCATGATAACCACCGTTATTCCCTGACCACAGGTCAAATGAGTCCAACAACCGCCAAAGGCACCAAAACCAAATCTACTCCCATGGGTTCTATTGAACGCGAACTAAATCCGATGGCCCTAGCCATATCTAATCATGCTACTTTTATTGCCCGCGAAAACGCTGTTGGTGTTCCAGACCTGGTAAAAACGATGGTTGCTGCAATTAATCACCCCGGTTTTGCGGTCGTAGATATTTTGCAACCCTGTATGATATTTAATCCTTCGATGGACGCAAATTGGTATAGAGAACATTGCGTTCGTCTTGAAAATGAAGGGTATCAAATCTCTACCAAAGAATTTGCCTGGAAGCAGGCGATTCGAACCGATAAACTTCCGGTGGGTATTTTTTGGCAAGATACTCGTGAACTACCGTATCATCAAGAAGACAACACCCTTAAAAAAGCTCCTCTCATCAAACATCCGCTTGATGTGGATATCGCTCCACTACTTACCCAATTTCAATAATTAGTTTTTCCCATATAATACACATATGCATTACCTTACATTGATTATTCAATTTATTTTACATATTGATGTTCATTTGGCAGAAATCACCTCCGCCTATGGCATGCTGACATACATTATTCTGTTTTTTATTATCTTTGCCGAAACCGGCTTTGTGATTACCCCATTTTTACCAGGTGATTCCCTCATATTTGCTGCTGGTGCTATTGCTGCCCTTGGTACACTTAACCCCTTTTTGTTGTTTGCCATTATTGGATTAGCTGCCGTGTTGGGTGATACAGCCAATTATTGGATTGGCCACTTTTTTGGCGAAAAAATGATTACTAATCCTCGCTTACCGATCAAGCAGGCACATATTGATAAGACGAATGCGTTTTATCAAAAACATGGTGGAAAAACCATCATTCTTGCCCGCTTTGTCCCCATCGTTCGCACGTTCGCTCCTTTTGTGGCCGGTATCGGTAAAATGGACTACAAGAAATTCATTAGCTTTAATATTATCGGAGGGATCACTTGGGTGGCCATTTTTACCTTTATGGGCTACTTCTTTGGCAACCTCCCGGCAGTGAAGCACAATTTTAGCTTTGTGATTTTTGGTATTATTGGCGTTTCCATTGTACCCATGATTGTTGAGTACGTAAAATCAAAACGCAGATAGACAGAGAGCAGTGATACAATCAGTACTAACACTGTGTCAAAAACTCGTTTAACTATTACCATCTCTCCTGACATTGTCCACCAGCTGGACACACTTATCGACGGCAAAACGATCCGCAATCGATCGCATGCAATCGAATATTTGGTTGATCAGCAATTAATGGGCCAAGTGAACCAGGCGGTGATTTTGGCTGGTGGTGATAGTAGTGCCATTGATCACACCACAACATTGGTAGCCGGTCAAAGTATTCTGCAGCATCTAATCAACCTATTACACAGCTACCGTATCCAACAAATATTTATTCTTACTGATCAACCCAACCAGGCACTCAAATCAATCACCGACAACGACCCGTCAATTATTATTGTTAACCAGCCACCACATTTGGGAACTGCCGGAGCTTTAGTGGCTGCCAAAAAGGTATTTCTCCCTTCGCCGATATTAGTCCTTCATGGAGATATTTTTACTGATATCAACCTTGTTGATTTAATTCGGTTCCACCACGATCACGGACAAGATATCACTATCTGTGTTAAACCAAAATTAAATCAACAAGAATTCGGTAAAGCCATTATGAATGGCCATCACGTTGTTCGTTTTCTGGATAAACCGGACAAGTCGGAAGTGGGTATGGTTAATACCGGAGTTTATCTGATTAATCCCGATATTCTGGAACATCTTCCCTCTACACTTCCCTTAATGCTCGAAACCGATGTCTTTCCCCGCCTGGCGGAACAACACAAACTCGTCGGCTTTCTGTTTGAAGGCCTCTGGTACGA
>CAZQBH010000002.1:0-4640 GCA_964591645.1 uncultured Pseudomonadales bacterium
TTTGGGTAGCACCCTCTATCTGATGGATCGCAAGAATCGGAGACAGCATGTTTAAGAAAATTGTCTTTTTATTCGGATTGTATTTACTCTTGGCAGCTCCTGTATTTGCAGCTGTTGGAGATCTGGTAATTCGATTAGAAGAACCAAAAACACCAACCAATCAAAACGATTTTCCCATCACATTTGTGGTTTTGGATTTGGTGGGGGGGAGAAATATTTCCGTTGTTTGTAACAAACAATATGAGGGTGGTGCAACGACTACGTACGATTCTCATACGTTATCAGCCGGAGGTAATACAGATTCATGCCACGTCACGTCAGATGTTATCAAAGACAAAGGTTCATATTTGTTTTCTGTTATTGCAACTGCAGGAAGTGATTCTACAAGTGATGCTGTAACAGTGATATACAATAATGATAGCCCAGGTGACCCACGAAACTACTCAAAAAATAAAATCTCAGGCTGCACCTACGAAATTAAATTTACCTCCGCTGAGGATAACGGTAAAACAGTCAAGGTTGAGGTTTACCGATCAACAGACACGTCATTTACAGCTGATAATGGATCACGCGTAGCCGAAGAGTGGATGGGATCTAATACAGACCGGACAATTCACAACGATGTTCCTGATTGTAATAAAACCTATTACTATGCCGTCCGGGCGTTTAGCGGATCGGGGGCTGGTTCAGGATTGGTTGGAGATCAAGAAATTAAGTGGATTAATTCGACCACTACTACTTCAACAACACAAGCAGGCGGTCAAGGAGCGATTCCTGTTCGACGAGGGACTATTTCGGGAATAGAAGAAAACGTCAAAGACGCCTCTCCGGCTACTTCGGCCAGTGAAAGTGGAACAATTTTAGGTCAAGAAAATGAGGCTGAAAAACCCAACCAAGGCTCGTTACTTTCGAGGTTAGCACAAATCTCCCCGGTCATATGGGTTATACTGGGATTGATTACTTTGATAGGGGTAGCCCGATTGATAAGTCGATTTCGGACTGAATAATTAAATGAAGTGGATTAGTTTAATTTGTATTTTTGCTGGATTGGGCGTGCTCATATGGGTGTTTGCACCGGTAGCCCAAACTGAAGTTTCTTATCAAGTCTATAGAAGAAATGTGATTCAAACGATTGATCCTATAGATAATCAGTTAGGTATTGTAATCCCCGATATCGGGGCAAATGCCCACATCATAGCCCATGTTGATCCCTATGATAGGACCACGTATCAGCAAGCACTGACACAGGGCGTGGCACATGCTCAAGGAACGGTGCTTCCCGGAGATCAAGGAACATCCTTTTTATTTTCTCATTCCTCCGCTGACTGGTTAACTGCATCACGATACAACTCCGTATTTTATTTATTGTCAAAATTGGAGACCGGCGATCCGATAGATATTTATCGAAATGGTCATCGAATTACATTTAAGGTGACAGAAAAACAAATTGTGAAACCGACAGCTCTCTCATTTCTGACCGATCAAACGGCTCAACCTCGCCTTGTCCTAATGACTTGTTGGCCGCCAGGAACTGATTTCAACCGTTTACTGGTTATCGCTGAACTAGACCCAAACAGAGAATAAACAATCGCCAAGGGCAGACACAGTGGTCTGCCTCTACGAGATTTTAATAATTTTGATGTCCAATTTTCCTGCAGGGACATCGGCCACAACTGTGTCGCCAATTCTTTTACCTAGGATGGCTTTGCCAATTGGACTATACACGGAGAGTTTTTGGTTTTTCGGATCAGATTCATAACCGCTGACTAAGGTAAAGGTCATTTCCTGATTATTCTGAGCAATCGTGACTTTGGAACCGAAATCGACGGTGCCATTATTTTTGGTTTTGGTAACTTGACCAAAACGAAGCTGATACGTCAATTTTTTCAATTGACGATCTATTGAGCCCAATTCAAACTTGGCCGCATGATACGCTCCATTTTCAGACAAATCACCCATCTCTCGGGCAGCTTGAAGTCTCACCAAAACGTCTTTTCGTTCTTCAGTGAGACGATCGAAATCGGCTTGAAATTGTTTATATCCTTCTTCGGATAACTGGATCACCGGTATGTCATTTTTAGTCAACAGTTGTCTCATGCGTGTATTATAAGGGGTATGAGACCAAATACCAAAAAAATCACGATTTTACATAGTAATGACATGCACGGCGATTTCCTAGCGGAAGTTAAAGCCGGCAAAGGGAAACTTATCGGCGGGCTGGCTCTGTTGTCTGGATATCTTAATAAAGTGAGACAAGAGGAAGAAAATGTACTCTACGTGATTGCGGGTGATATGGTACAGGGATCGTTGATTGATACTGAGTACAAGGGTATTTCTACTATTCAAATCATGAACTATTTAAGTCCCGATGTAGTGGCTTTGGGTAATCACGAGTTTGATTATGGCTTACCTCATCTTCTTTTCTTGGAAAAAGTGGCCAACTTCCCCATTGTGAATGCGAATTTGTATGTGAAGGGCTTTGGGAAGCGAATGATGCGGCCATATCACATTATTAAAATTGCCGGTTTAGATATTTTATTTACCGGAATAATCACTGAAAAAATTTTGGATGCATTAAAGCAGGATCAATTGATAGGTAGTTTTGTTACTTTGGAAGAAGCCAGCCAAGAAGTAGGGAAAATTTGTAATGCCTATAAACACGACGATATTGATTTAACCGTGTTATTAACCCACATCGGTTTAGATTCTGATCGGGAATTGGCCCGTTTACTCCAACCTGCTTGGGGGGTAGATATGATTATTGGCGGGCATTCCCATACTTTTATGGAGCAACCTGAGCGGATAAATAATGTCTTGATAGCCCAAGCAGGTAATGGGACCGATCAGATTGGCCGTTATGATTTGGTGGTGGATGATGATACTAATCAAATTATTGAGTACACTTGGCAACTGATTCCCATCACGGAAGAGTTGGTGGAGCCGGACCACCGACTGGAACAATTCATTGCAGGTTTTAAAAATAAAGTAGATCAAAAATATAGTATCGTATTAACGAAATTTGCTCACCTGTTAACGCATCCCAAACGTGAGGAGGAGACAGCTTTGGGGAACGTGTTAGCAGATGCATTGACGGAGACAGCGGAAACCGACGTAATGTTTTTGGGAAGTGGTTCAATCCGATTAAAAGAATTGGGTCCGGTGGTCACTTTGATGGATTTTCGGGCTTGTTTTCCTTATGACGACTCGATCATTCGGTATACCGTGACCGGGACAAATTTAAAGAAAATTTTTGCTCACATTATGAGAAAAGAAAATAGAAATTCTGAAGGTGAATGCTATCAAGTGAATCAAGCAGTTCGAGCAGTATATGACGATCATTTAGACACATTGGTGTCACTTCAATTACAAAAACAGGCCGTGGTTGATTCACGACTCTATACGATCGCCATGCAGGGGTATCACGCCACCAATTCTTTGGCCTATATGAATATTTCTTCCGATGAATTATTGGCTGCAGGACCACATAAGGTAGTAACTACTTCTGCACAACAGGTGTTGGAAGAATATCTACGGAATCATCAAAATATAAAAGGGCAGGTTGAAAGACGACTCGTTTATCGTTGATTACTTTCTTAGGAAAAGAATGGCATTGGGAATATTACGACCTGGACCGACTTTGTAGCCGCCATTCGCCCACATCGCTGTTGATCCGCCTGAATCCATGTTGATGGCGTGTTCCATACCCATGGTTTGGAGAACTTTGGCTGCTCCGACCACTGATACGCCGTGAATAACCCCGATGTAAACCGTGTTGCCTTTAATGGCAACAAAGGAGCGGTTGGAGTTGCTGCTCATTTTTACATCATCATTGCCGCCAAATTGTAATTCCTTATTCATGAGTAATAGTGGGTAATTGGAAATCATTGAGTCTATCCCGGTATCTCTCCCCCATTCTTGAGCTCTGCCAACAAAACGAGCGGAACTCCCCATAAAAATAACTGCGGGATTGTTACTGTATACATTATTATCCGAATTGAAATAAACCTTGTTTTTGTTCATAAGCAACAAATCAAAGGAGTTGGTTTTGCCGACACAAGAGGGGTATGAAGCGGGACAAAAATATGAACCATTGATAGCTGCCCACGCTCCATTCCGGGTAGCATAATCAGCCAGTGACAAGACCGGACAGTCATTCCCGCAGGTTTCGTTAGAAGCGGTATCAACAATCACTTTGGTGCTCGAAAGATCACCTGTGGCAATATCAATTACGAATTCATTCCCACCTACGCTTACTTTTTGTCGTCGGTAACCCGATCCCGGAGGATCTGAGGCAAGGGTAAGGGCGGCTACATCGATACCTTTAAGTACTTGAGCTGCAGCAATTGTCTCGTCGATTTGTTTGTTTAATTTTGCAAGGGTAGTCGAGGCAGAAGCGTAATTGAGGGCGGATAATTGAGCTAGGACCAACGCAAAGTCTTTATCTAATTTTTGATCTTTGGAAAGTAGTTTCGCGTCACTCATTTTTTCAAAAACAGTGATGGCTTGCGTATAAACCGTTTTCGTTTCCGCGATGTTTTTTTTCAACGTTTGGTTGGTGCGGTATTGATCCTCTGATTCAAGGGCAGTGAGTTGGGTTTGTAATGCAGTCATATCTCGAGTCAGTTGCGCGATTGTTGTTT
>CAZQBH010000002.1:4650-32686 GCA_964591645.1 uncultured Pseudomonadales bacterium
TGCGTTTGCTTGTATGACGCATACGATTGGTAAACCCGGATCATACTCACTCCTACAACCAAGGTGGTGACCAGAAGTGAGATGATAATTGGGAAACTGGTCGGCCAATGCATGATTGATCGAGGCCGAGGTGAAGGGTAGGTTTTCATATATATCTACTGTAACATGGATGCATGATTGTATATTTCGTTCGTCATGGAGAAAGCGAAGGCAATGCGGCTAACCAGCATCAAACTCCTGAAACACCCTTGTCTCAAATTGGTCAATTCCAAGCTACGCGAGCAGCTCATCGATTTAAACACATTCCGGTGGAGGTAATTCTTTCAAGCGACTACATACGGACACTCCAAACTGCAACAGCGATTAACACTGTTTTACAAAAACAAATCGTGCCCACCCCATTATTGCGCGAGTTACGGCGTCCCAGTGAAATGGTCGGCCGAACAATCAATGACCCAGCAGTGGTAAAAATTAAGCAACTTATCTCGGACCATCAGAGTGAGCCTGAATGGCATTACAGCAATGAAGAAAATTATTTTGATTTTTCCCAGCGGGCCCGAGCTTGTTTACGAATGATTGGAGATCGTGAAGAATCCAAAATCCTATGCGTAACTCACGGATTTGTACTTTGTATGTTGATAAGTACGATTATTTTTGGGGATCAACTGACTCCCGCTTTGTTTGAAACGATGTACCATCAGTTTCACCACGAGAATACCGGCATTACTATCTGTACGTATGCATCAAGTGATTGGCGGCTTGTTACTTGGAATGACCACGCACATTTAGGCTAAAATTTTTATTTCAGTTTGCAACCGTTTCACACATTCTGCTTTACCTAAAACATGGATAACATCGAATAGCGGCGGGGTCGCTTCGGCCCCCGTTAAAGTTAAGCGGATGGACATAAAAGCAGGTCGAGGTTTCATACCTGATTTTTCCTGAAGACCACGGAGGGCTGTTTCGATGGCAGCCACACTCCAGTCAGTAATATCAGACAACACGGTGCGCACTTGATTTAAGTAATCAGCCAGTTGATGGACTTCAAGTTTGGCAGTTTTGAGTAATTCCGGTTGATCAACTGCAGGGGTTTCATAAAAGAAGTTGGTCAGCATGGGCAGATCACTTAATTTCACCAATCGTTCTTTGATAAGCGGCAAAATGGTAACTAACAATTCTTTGGATAAGTTCTCGGGGCGGAATGGTTCAAGCCGCTTTAATAACTCATTATCAGCCATATCGCGAATCCACTGGCCATTTGTCCAATCTAGTTTCTTAAGGTCGACGATGGGACCTAAGATATGCATATGTTCAAACTGAAATTTCTCGATTAGTTCATCAAGGCTAAAAATTTCTTTGCCATCGGGATGGTTCCAGACACGAGTTGCTAAAAAATTTACAACTGTTTCGGGCAAGTATCCTTGATCAATATACCAACTCACAGCCGAGTGACCATGACGTTTAGATAATTTCGACTTATCAGGATTTCGTAATAACGGAGTGTGAATGAATTGAGGGATATCCCACCCAAAATACCGGTAGAGCAAGATGTGTTTTGGAGATGAGCTAATCCATTCTTCCCCCCGAATGACGTGGGTAATATTCATGAGATGATCGTCGACTACAACAGCCAAATGATACGTCGGAAAACCATCAGATTTTAGCAAAACTTGATCATCAACCACGTTTGATTGGAATGAAATGTCACCTCGAACCATATCGTTCATTACAATAGTTTCATTATCAGGAATTTTCATTCGGATAACGTGTGGTTCGGTTTTGGCTCGTTCGGCGGCCTCCTTTGGATCCAGATGGCGACAATGACGATCATACATAGGCGGCAAACCGGCAGCCTGTCGTTCATTTCTGACTTGCTCTAAGCGTTCTGGAGAACAGAAACAGTAATAGGCATGACCTGCGGAAATGAGTTGTTCCGCGAATTTTTTGTATATATCTAACCGCTCAGATTGGCGGTAAGGACCAACCGCACCACCATATCGAGGTCCTTCATCGGGTTTAATACCCAGCCATTCTAAAGCGTTGAAAATAGCATCTTCTGCTCCTTCAACAAAGCGTGCTCGATCAGTATCTTCTATTCGAACAATAAATTGACCGCCGTTTTGTTTGGCGTAAACATAATCAAATAACGCTTGAAAGGCTGTCCCGATATGTGGGAAACCTGTAGGAGAAGGAGCAATGCGTGTACGAACCATAGTGAACTTTTTTAAAATTTTTAATATTTCCCTTGCATTCTACCAGAGGTGGTGGGTATACTCAATGTGACCCTTCGACTTCGCTTGGGGTCAAAAGGAGATTATGGCGAGTTTAACTGATAGCGCTCGAGTAAGTCGGATTGTAATTAAGTGGGGTCTGGTGGGATTAGTGGCTTTGATGGTGGGACGAATGATTATCGGTGGCCTCATTAGCATGTATAAAAAGGCTCATCCGGTTGTGGCAGCACCGACTGTAGGATTCGGCGCATTGCCTCCAATTACGTTTCCCAAGAGCGAATACGACACACCAATGGCGTATAAGCTGGAAACGGTAACCGGGAGGTTGCCCACTATGCCAACTCAAGCAGATGTATTATTAATGGCTTCAACACGCCCGAATTTACTGGCGATGGAGCGTTCTATTACCGAGGCAAACAGTTTAGGTTTTACTGTTCAACCAGAAAAAGTTTCTGATTTAGTGTATCGATGGCGAATCATTGACCAAATTCCTTCTACGTTAACTATGAAAATATACGATGGTCGATTCGTATGGGATACTGCCTGGGCAACAAATCCAAATTTTTTGGTAGAAAAGCAATTGCCGTCTCGGGAACAAGCAATAAAAGATGTATACAATCTTTTGGGAAAAGTGGGTGAAGCTACCAATGACTTGGCTGAGGATGAGTCAGTGGTTACATACTTAAAAGGAGCGGGAGGGGCATATCAATCGGCAGATTCTTTGTCTGATGCGGATTTTATCCGAATTGATTTGTTTAGAAAAAAATACAAAGAAACATTCGCTTTCGTCACACCTCGGGCAGAACAAGGAACCGTCCGAGTAATATTATCGAGTAATTCCAAAGCCGGTAAAGTGGTTCGTATGGAATACAACTATTTTCCGATCGACTACACTGTAATTGAAACGTATCCGTTACGACCGGTTCAACAAGCGTGGGAAGAATTACAGGCAGGTAAAGGTTTTGTGGCTCAGATCGACAATGGGATTTCGGCGATCACAATCCGAAAAGTAACCTTGGCGTATTTTGATAGTTTTGAACCGCAGAAATATATACAACCGGTATATGTCTTTTCGGGGGACAACCATTTCGTTGGTTATGTTCAGGCGGTCAAAGACGCTAAAACGACGACGAATTAGTCTACCCATTTAAATGTGGAATATACCCATTCAATGAGCTTGGTTGAGTCGGCGAAACGGTCCTGACTTTTGAGTACAACGGTAATGATATCGTGACCATTGCGAGTCACATAGGTTGCCAAACAATCCCCCGCCACTTCCGTCCAACCGGTTTTAACCCCGATGACACCGGGAACCGTCCACAGTAATTCGTTTAGGTTTTTTAGCTTATGCACGGTCTGTTTATCGGTGGTATAAACCGTATCTTCTTTAGTACCCACAAAACCCTTAAGCGTCTGGTTTTTCATGAGTTCATTAGCAATCAAGCTAAGGTCATAGGCACTACTATAATGATCATCTGCTTCGACCCCAGATACATTGGAAAAATGCGTGTCTTTCAAACCAAGGGTAATAGCCCGCTGATTCATGAGATTAATAAAGGTGGAATACCCTCCCGCATGATGATCCGCCAAACTAACAGCAGCATCATTACCAGAATTAATCAGCATCGCTTCGATGAGATTCCTGACGGTTACCTTTTCCCCAGGATTCAAATCAACCGCATGACCAATCGCATCGGCAGCCCGAGTTACTACCACCGTTTCCTCCGGATCGTATTCAGTTTGGGCGACCAATGCGGTCATCATTTTGGTAGTGGAAGCAGGCATTAAACGTTCATGCTCATTTTTACCAAATATAAATTGACCGCTGGCGACGTCGTAAATTGCGACGGCTTGAGCTGAAATACTGGCAGGAAACGCACTCTCTTCGTGTTGCGCGGGAGGGAGGGCCATTTTATCTATTAGAGGGGTAACGGTTGTCGGTGAAGGTGACGCATTGGGTTGCCGCGGGGGATGGATAACTAAAAAATATCCTCCAACCCCTCCGATAATAACCATCAAACAAACGCAGACGATGATCAACCGTTTCATTATTCCGTTTCTTTACCTTTGGGTTGAGATAGTGATAAACGCGTATCGATTCGTTCCATATCGCGCGGGAATAAGCTGGCTTCCCGAATATTTTTGAGACCCAGGATTTGCATGGTTACGCGCTCGGCACCAAGAGCAAATCCCCCTAACGGAGGCACACCATACCGGAAGGATTGCAGATACAATTCAATATCTTCTGGTTTAAGACCCCATTGGGTAACATGCTCCAGAATCTCTTCATAGGTATGCAACCGTTCACCTCCACTGCTCCATTCCACTCCCCGACCCAACAAATCAACACTATAGGCATAGGTGGGATCGGCGGGATCTGGAGCGACATAAAACGGTTTCTTGGCGGTAACAAAATGGGTAATAAAGATTAAGTCGGAACCAAGCTGTTCTTTGGCATATGCACAAATTTCACGCTCATCCTCGGGAGCTAGGTCTTTTTCTTGACGACAGTCACGCCCAGTCCGTTCAAAGATTATGTTTTGGGCTTCTCGAAGCTTTAACGCTGGAATTTTTTCTGGAACCATAGGTAACGTTGCATTGTACAGAGCTAATTCGGTGGCGCATTTTTCCTGTACTTCATGAAAAATATATTTAATGACATATTCTTGCATCTCAATCACGTCTTCCCACGAATCCAAGAAGCCAAATTCTGCATCCAGACTGGTAGCTTCAGTGAGGTGCCGGGTGGTAACGGAGGGTTCAGCCCGGAAGATTTGATTAACAGAAAAGACCCGTTCAAAAGCGCCCACGAGCAACGATTTATATAGTTGAGGGCTCTGAGAAAGATATGCGTTTCGGTTAAAATAGCTGATCTTAAATACTTCCGCTCCCCCTTCAGGAACAGAAGAAATGATCGAGGGAGCTTGAAATTCCATAAAATCTTTGGCTTGTAATGCCCGTCTAAAGCTATCAACCACCACTTGTTGGACTTTGAAAATGGCTTGGACTTTTGGATGCCGGAGAACGAGTGAACGATAATCGAGCTGAATGGGAAGTTCTGGATCGAGATCTTCCTTGTTCATATCAAAGGGAAGTTCGGCTGCTTTGGAGATCAATTCAATTTTTTCAGCAACAACTTCGATTGTTCCGGTGGCCATTTTGGGATTTATCAGTTTTTCCGGGCGGGCTTGGATTTTACCGGTTATGTAGATAACGTCCTCAGCATGAACACTGCTCGATAGTTCACCAAAAGCGAAGACTTGAACTTTACCAGTTCGATCGCGCAGATCAATAAAAGAAATCTTGCCGTGATCTCGTTTGACATCCACCCAGCCTTTGAGTAAAACCGTCTCACCCACTTTGGAAACTGTGTCTTTGATAAGTGTGCGTTCCATATACGCTCCTTTATATACTTATTTAGCCATAAAAAAAGATGGCATTCCAACATACATTTGTATGAAGGGTCCGGAGTACTCCGGGCGGTGCCACCTTACTTATTTCTCTTTCCTGCTATTACGGGCGTACCCGGCGTGGTTCTACTCGTCGAATCAAGGCTCGACTTTCTTCCTGCAGCTCTTCCGGTGTCAGCCGGAATCAAATGCTTGTTTTAGTATTGTACTACATTACCAAAATCGATTACAGCTTTGATCGTATGATAATATCATATAAATTGTTTGTGGTGATTTATGCGAAGAATTGAAGATGATCCCAAAATATCTCCTAAGGAAGGTACTGTAGAACAGCGAGCTGCTGATTTGTTTGAACTAATTGGTGATTTGGTTTATAAAATGTATGATTTAGGACCTGATAATCATCCTCATTCACAGGATTTGCCTGAACCTGAGAGTGACGAGGATTCCGCTTGACCTCTGTTTTGTCTTGTGATCTAATACACGATATGTTTATTGTCTGTCACAGCCGTCATGTTATTGCTCAAATTACCCTTATTAAAGGAGCGGTTTTGGTGGATTAGTCACATGAAGACAGAGAATAATCAACCAAAACCTCCTCAAATACGGAGGTTTTTTTATGCTTAATCATGATCAACTACAAACATTTATCCCGCCGGATGTTAATAGGATCCGGAACGATATACGATTTGGGCACACTACTTTATTTGATTTGGAACAAGAGGGTTTGGATATGCTTAATTCACTTGGTGTTTATGCAAATCCTGAGGTAGTGATTGCCTGGGTCGAATCGATATTTAATTTGAGCGGTTCAGCCAGTGAGGACGATCTAATCAGCTAACACAATGTCTTTGGCTATTAGTTGAAGCGTAGTACGACCCCGCCAACTGTTGAGATTAAGAGTGGCAGCTATACGGATTGGTGATCCTGCGGGAAATGCGGATATTTCTGATCCATGACCAAACCAAATGATAGGGATGGTTGATTGTCCTGGTTTGCCGGCAAAGTTGATCTTGAGATGTTTTCCCTCTTTACCTAACGCTTGGGTAGAAATGACCACGCCTTGAATTGCAAATGTTGGCTGTGAATTGCCAATCCCAAATGGTTGAAGTTGCTGGAGGGCTTCATAGAGTGATTTGGTAATGTCGGTGAAATCCACCTCAACGTCTAGGGTTAACGTTGGTTTAAGCATCGTCTCACTAATGATTTGACTTGCAGTAAAAATAAGGGCATTTTTAAAGTGTTCAATTTTTTCCGTTCGAATGGAAAAACCAGCAGCCATTGGATGACCACCTACCCCTTCCAACAAATCACTTTGTTGGCGAATAAGCTCGGTAATGTTGACCCCATTAATGGACCGGGCAGAAGCTTTGGAAATTCCCGGCTTCCGGCTAATGATAATAGTGGGTCGGTAATATATTTCGGCCAGTTTACCAGCAACTAAACCAATTACTCCTTCATGAAATTGGTCGTCATCAAGAACAATAATTTTTTGGCTCATCTCAAAATTGAACAGTAAATTTTTTGCTCGATCTAATAATTCTTGAGTCAAATCTTGTCGATTATGATTGGTGGAACCTAAGGTGTTAGCCAATGTGGACGCACGAGTGGAATTTTTGGTACACAGGAGGCGCAGTGAGTCGAGGGCGTGTTCCATTCTACCCATCGCATTAAGCCGGGGAGCAATTACATAGTTCACGTGATAGGGAGTAATGGTTTCATCCGGACTTATGCCAGCCTCCGCCAGGAGTGCTTTGATGCCTGGCCTTTGGGATTGCTGCAGTGCAACAAGTCCATATTTAACGAGACTCCGATTCGTGTTGGTTAACGGCATCATATCGGATATGGTGCCGATGCAGGCAAGGTCGAGTGTATTTGGGGCATTTTCAGGTTGCAAGGTTTTGGCGATCATCCACGCGACCCCAGCACCACAGAGTGAAGTTGTATGCACAATTGCATTGGCGTGAGGTTTCTCATCCCCTATTTGATGATGGTCAGTGATAATGATAGGAATACCTTTGTCGTTGATCCACTCAACTGCTTGATTGGCGACGATACCATTATCAACGGTAATGATTAACGGTACTGTTTCAGGTGTTAGCAACAGGGCATCTTCAAGTCCTTTTATGGATAATCCATACCCATGGTTTTCGCGACTTGGGATAAAGGGAAATGCTTTTGCCCCCATGTGGGTGAGGGTTTCCCAAAGAATTGCTGTAGCGGTGACTCCATCAGCATCGTAATCACCATAGATAAGTATGGGTTGATGATCAGCGATCGCTTGAGTGATGATGCGAATTGCAGCTTTTAAGTCATCCGCATTAATTCCGGTATCTGATGGATCAATATCTAGGGGAGAGGGAGGATTTAGAAAACGATCAATGGCCTCGCGGGTACGGAGGTCTCGGTTAGATAAGACAGCATCAACAATAGCCTGCTCTCTATCATTGGCTGTTTCATTGACATTTGATTTAATGATCCATTGCATAGTCTTCATCTTAGGGAGAAACTTTCAAAATGCAAAGAGCAATTTGTCGAGTACAATAGGTAAAGATGAATTTATTATTATCACAACCCGTTTTATACGTCCTTTATGTACTGCAAAGAGCTGGATACGAAGGAGCAATTGTTGGAGGCGCCGTTAGAGATATCCTCTTGGGTAGACCAACGACCGATTGGGATTTTACCACTAATGCCCGACCGGAAGATATTATGCGACTCTTTCGTCATCATTTTTATGCCAATACCTATGGAACAGTGGGAATCCCCTTGCCCGGACTAGCAGATGAAATGAAACAGTCTGGTTGGAAAGTAGATGAGGAGCTTATCCAAGATCCTATGTGGGTGGATCAGATTATGGATATCACCACCTATCGATTTGAATCCGGTTATTCAGATAATCGCCGACCTGATCAAGTGAGTTGGGGTTCCCGCCTAATTGATGATGTAGCTCGACGTGACTTTACCATTAATGCATTAGCTCTCTCAGTTCCGCAATCACTTTTGGAATCCGGAATTCATGAACGTATGGCGGAAGTGGAAACTACAGTGATTGATTCGTTTGGAGGAGAGCAAGACTTAGCAAATCATTTGATCCGAGCGGTAGGCAACCCCACTGAGCGTTTTCAAGAAGATGCTTTGCGGATGATGCGAGCAATTCGGTTTGGGGCTCAACTCGGATTTTCAATCGAAGCACAAACACTTCAGGCGATTCAAGATAATGCTCACTTGATTCGCACAATTAGTGCAGAGCGAATCCGAGACGAATTATTTAAAATATTAAAATCAAATTATCCGGCTGAAGGTATCACATTGCTGTATAACGCTGGTCTTTTGACATATATCATGCCGGAGATGATTCCCATGCGGGGAATTAAACAAGGTGGACATCATATTTATGACGTATGGGACCATAGTTTGGAGGCTTTGCGCGGTTGTCCAAGCACCGATCCATTAGTCCGGTTTGCCACCTTAATTCATGATATTGGCAAACCCAAAACCGTACGTTATCAAGGTCCCCGAGGGGTGACTTTTTATGGTCACGAGGTGGTGGGAGCTCGGATAGCCAAATCAATCGGAGAACGGTTAAGGTTGACTAAAGACCAACTAGAAAAGTTGGAAATTTTGGTTCGTTGGCACATGTTTGTGTATGATCCTCAGATGACTGATGGGGCTATTCGACGGTTTATAAAACATGTTGGTTTGGAAAATATTAACGACATGATGTTGCTCCGCGTGGGTGATCGCAAAGGTGGAGGGAGTAAATCTACTTCCTGGCGATTGACCGAACTACAACAACGAATTGGTGAACAGCTTTATGAACCAATGAGCTTAAAGGATCTAGCAATCAACGGCAATGATTTAATTTCGGAATTAAACATGAAACCAGGCAAGGAAATGGGAACGATTTTAAATACGTTGTTTGAAGAAGTATTGGATGACAGTTCCAAGAATACCCGCGAATATCTTTTAAATCGAGCACAAGAGTTAAATAAATAACAAATAACAAAACACAAATACACAATTCAATAATAAATACTAAATAATTAATTATTAAATCTTTTGGTATTTAAATTTATTTGATGTTTGTGAATTTGTTATTTTTTCTTTTTATGGGAGAGGTGATCCCAGAGGACTAAGAGCGGAGCAGCGGTAAAGGTGCTGGAATATGTACCGGTAATGGTACCAATCAGGAGAGCAAAGACGAACCATTTGGTGGTTTCACCCCCCATTAACCACAAAGCTAACAACATAAAAATAACAGTCATGGAGTTGTTGATTGATCGAGCCAAAGTTTCATTAACAGCTTTATTAATAAGGTCAAAGAAGGACGCTCGAGGGAAGGTTTTAAGACTTTCCCGAATCCGATCATAGACCACAATTGTGTCATGAACGGAGAAGGATAACATTGTCAATAAAGCGGTAATAAACAATGTGTCGATTTCGACACCTTTAAAATGACCTAAAAGAGAAAATACACCCAAAACTACCAAGCTATCATGAAACATCGCGACAACAGCACATACCCCGTATTTAACGTTTTTAAATCGATAGGCTACGTATAAGAGGATTAAACTAGCAGATAACAGAATCGCAGTAATCATTTTGGTAAGTAGTTCTTTGCCTAGGGTGGGACCGACTGTTTCAAATTGCCAACCAGCAATCGCTCCGGAGTTGGATGCAACGTTCTGCTTAATTAACTCATTTTGTTCGTTGGTAATTGGTTTCGTTTTAACCACATATTTTTGATTGTTTTGTTTTTGAATACCAACGACTTCAATATCGGTCGGAATTTGATTTTTAAGACTATCTTCAGATACATCATTGGCAAAGTGGATTTCAATCGAAGACCCCCCCGTAAAATCAATAGCAGGTCGAAGTCCATACCGAATTAGACTAATCACCCCTGGAATAATAACACAGAGAGAGATGGCAAAATAAAGCACATAGTGCTTCATAAAATTAATTGGTTTGCCCTGGTATTCCATGCTTATTTTCCACCCTTTTTAGTAGTAATTGATGGATTGGCAAGCACATATTGTTTGCTTGGTTTATAAAAGAGACGCATAAGGGTGCGGGTAACAACGATGCCCGTAAACAAACTAATCATAATGCCTAGCCCCAGCGTTAGGGCAAACCCTCTTACCATGCCTGAGCTATTTAAAAACGGCCAATCAAGCGGGTTAAACAAGACAAAGGATGTGATCAAACTTGCTACATTGGCGTCTTTTATACTATCCCAGGCACGACCAAAACCTAACTCCATGGCTGTCTTCCATGGTTTGCCCATTCGCAGTTCCTCTTTCATTCGTTCGAATATCAGGATGTTGGAATCAACGGCCATACCAACAGAAAGAATAAATCCAGCCAGACCGGGGAGCGTAATCGTAACCGGAATTAGTTTATATAAGGCAAGTGTAATCAATCCATAGACAACTAGAGCAATATCGGCCATAAGTCCCTGTATCCCATAAAGCATAACCATGAAAATCATAACCATTCCTAAACCGATTGCGCCTGCACGGAGACTCCGGGTAATAGAATCCTGACCTAAAGATGCATCAACATCTTTTTGCTCAAGAATTTGGATTGGAACGGGGAGTGCGCCTGCGTTAAGTTGAATGCTGAGATTTTTGGCATCTTCAAGGGTAAACTGGCCGGAAATGACTGCTTCTCCACCAGTGATTTGGTTATTTACTCGAGGATACGTTACCAGCATTTCATCCAGGAAGATGGCTACTTGTTTTCCAATATTTCTACCGGTAATGTCCGCAAAAAGTTTTGCCCCTGGTTCATCGAAGAATAAGGCTACCTCTGGTTCACCTGATTGCGAATTAAATTGAACGGCTGATTTTTTCAGGTTTTTTCCGGTTAAACCAGTGGGGATAAAATCGCTTAGGAAAGCGGCCTGTGTAGCAGTTGGCGCCAATTCGCGAAAATCTAGCTGAGCAGTTTTGCCAATCAAACTTAAGGCTTCATTAATATCTTTCACACCAGGTAATTCAACCGCTATTCGGTATTCGTCACCCGTAACACTGGTCTGAATTAATGGTTCTGAAACTCCATATAGGTCAACCCGACGGGCAATGACATTCCTAGACGACTCAAGAGCTGATTGGCGGTCTTCTGCCTTGATGTTGGACATATCAGCTTTGAGTACTACACGCGTGCCACCCTGTAAATCTAAGCCTTGTTTAATATCAAAGTTGGTTACCACCTGTTTGCCGAATAAGTTAAAGTTAAATTTGGGTCGGCGGATTATCGTATTAAGATTGATAAATTTCCAATTAATGTTTACCGGCACTTCAGCGGGCATATCGATTACAGCCGCAATCAGCGTTAGGCAAAGGATTATAGTAAATAATCGTTTAGGGTTCATAGTTGTTTATAGGAAAGATTCTATACCAAATTGAGCTGTCGAATCGAGGGGAAAGTGTAGGTTATAGTGCCTTCTTCGTAATTAATGGTAACTTCCACCGGATCACCAGATTGAATACCCGTTCTTCTCACAAACTTGGCCGGGATTACCACGGCAAACGAATTCCCGGTTCTCACAACATGTTTTGCTAATGGAGGACGTTCTTCTGGCATTATTCCACCTCCGGTCCGGCCTTGTCTACTAGACCTTCTTCATCGCCAATTATCATGATTCTCGATTTGGATAAAATTCCCAGCAAAAAAGGATCTCGACGACTCTTTCTAAAAATAAATTCGTCTTGGGTCATAACCGTGTAGTTAATTTCTGTCTCTCGACGTTTTTCTTCTTTTTTAATGAGTTCATTAAGGGTGTTTAAATTTACAGTACCGACTACCAATAGATCGACCTCACCTTGTTCCCGAGCTTTATTGCGGGCATATTTACCCGATAACATTGCAAACTTGATCTTGCCTAATTCTTTCCGATTATCCCTGATAGCTTGGCCAATTCCCATTGATTTGGCGACAATACTCAAAATATCTTCGTAGTAATCGTAAGCGAAATTAGCCTGATAATAGACTCGATTCCCCCGTTTTTCTTTGACAACAATTCCGGCTTTGTCCAAATGATCAAGCTCACGACGAACAGCATTAATTTCTTCATCGCTGGCTCTGGTTAATTCTCGGACGTAATACATCTGTTGTGGATTATCAAACAACAAACAGAGTAATTTATTTCTTACCCGAGAGATAATAAAGTCGTGCATTTGTGGCATAAAGCCTCCATAAATACCCATATGTAAGGCAGGAAGTTAGTCACATTGTACACCAAAAGTGCACAACTTTTTAAGGCTTATTGCTGCGGATAGTTAACGACAGTGCTGTTGTCGACTACCGAGATCCAGATACGTCCGCGGTTGAACTGAATTTCTTTACCTTTTTTGTCCGCAAAGACAGTTCTGGCAGTCCGTGATTTCTTTGACCAGTTAGCTTCAATTGCTTTACCGTCTTGAAAAATCAGCGCTTTCCCTTCGCCGATAGTGGTGTAAAGCATGTGTTTGAGCGAATCGACAGGACCGATTTCCTTGGTAAAGAGGATGACTACATTTTTAGCCCAAAGCTGTTCTTTGGTTTCCAGGTCCGCGTGAATCTCACCACCCGTGGATCGTTTGTATGTATTGGTTGTTTTGTCGTAATCCCACTGAGCGGCAAACTGTTTGTATCCATCCCAGAATTCGTGGGCGATCGGAGTAATCCCGCCCCGATCACCATCAACAGCATCGTCTTTAAATTTCCAGGCAGTAAAGTTTTTGGTCCAGTCTACCCCTTCCGGATCAAGATTGGTCCAGCCACGTTCAGCACCTACAGCCCACAGTTTTTCAGTTCGACCTTCGACACTATGTTCGGTGGCAACGGGTTGACCGGTTCGATTTTCGTTACGAATGTACGCTTTTGCACCAACGGAAAACTGATCAAGATCATTACCGGTAGAATAGCGCCATTCATATTTCACCAATTGCTCAATCGCTTGGGCTTTGGCGTCTGTTTTACACGGACCGGTACTCCCATTGGGAAGTTTGTCGCCACTACAATTAGCTCCGCCTACGTGGGCAAAAAGCGGTGTGCCACCATACTCGGAAGCCCAATCAATAAAGTAAGTACGAACACTTCGTACCGGAGCTACAACTACATTACCTCGGGCAGCATCACAATAATATACTGCCATAAAGCGGGTAACTCCCCCTTCGGCAATGGCTTCGTAGAGAATATCGGCACGGTTAAGACCAGAGTGGGGTCGCGCATCTGGGCTGTTTTCAATCATAACAACCAAGGGTCGGCGTTTAGCCCAAATGGCTTGTTCGGTTTTGGTATACATGGCTCCATTCATTGGACAGACTTGATCCTTTGGTTCAGATGGATCAATGGCTACATCTGTGGAGTTGGTATTAATCTTTGATTCATTTTGAGGAGTGGTCACGGCAGTAGGTTGAGTCTTGGAAAAAACTGCATATGAGGCTCCCGCGGAGAGTAAGTAGAGAAATATTCCTGTTAAAAGAAAGGATTTCTTAGTGAATGCCATGGGTCAGTTCCTTATTAATAATTATTTTTATTTTATGGTCTTTGACTTTTTTGCGGCCACAAATGCTTTCCATTCTTCCTCGGAAAAATCAGCTTGTTTAACCGAGTCAAAATAGACTTGTTTCGCGTACAAACGAGTTGCATCACGACTATGAAGGGACGTAATGACAATACCATTATTGTTTTGGTCAAGCAAGCAGAGACAGAAACTTTGATCTCCACCTGTATCTGAAAAGGGGTTAAAACGGATAAATCCTAACCGTTGAAAATGATGGCGATTGTCGGTTTTTATTTCGGATATATGTTGTTCGATGGTTTCTATGCGGTTTGATGCATTATGAAGTGAATCTGAAATTTGCTTTAATAAGCTTAACAAGTCTTTTTTAGTCACTCCCTTGCCTAATTCTTTAAGGATTTGTTTTTCTTTGGCGAGCAACATAGTCAAGATAATGCACCAAATACAAAGAATTCCACAAACAAAACCGAGGATAATCGTACTGTTCATATGTTCACATTGTACTAGTGTGGTAAGATTTTGAAAGTATGCCAAAGAAACGAACCCGCCAACAAAAAATTCGAGCCCAGTATCATTATGCTATGCCGGTCGGCAGAAGTTTTACCGGTGTAACCGTCAATGAGGAAGATCACAAAGCCGTTCCAGCAATACGCAAAGGACAGGATATTCTGTCTTTATATTCGTATGATCCCGCGTATATCGTTCGAGATATTCGGTGGACATTGGGAGCATCATTTGTCATTCTCATCGTCCAGTTTGGTCTGTATTTCTGGCTTAAATAGCTATTATTACTTTTATTTTTGCTGTTTCGTTTTTCGGGACAACTAAAGGAGATGCTTATGTATCAACCTTCCCAAGAAATATTAAAAAAATATGCCGATGTTTTGGTAAAATTTGCCTTAAATTCCGGTGCGGGGATCAAACCGGGAGAGGTAGTGCAGTGTATCGTGCCGGATGTCGCGAAACCATTCCTCTTGACTTTACAACGATCAATACTGGAGGCTGGCGGGCATCCAGTAATGCGGTTGATGCCAACGGGGGTAGACCGAACATTTTACGAAATGGCTAATGAAGATCAACTAACCTTTTTCCCTAAAAAATTTGTTAAAGCTCGGGTGGATTTAATCGATCATTCCATTGGAATTTTGGCTGATCATGACTTAAAGGAACTGGTAGGTATTGATCCAGCGAAAATTATTAAGGCTCAAGAAGCCAATAAACAAGCTCGAGAATGGATGACTAATAAAGAATATGATGGTAAATTCACTTGGACACTTGCGTTGTATGGAACCCCTGCTATGGCTAAAGAAGCCGGATTATCCTTAGAGGCGTATTGGCAGGAAATTATCCACGCTTGTTTTTTGGATGACGTTGATCCTATTGCTCGTTGGAAAGCCGTTAACGCTGAACAGGAACGGATTAAGCAAGCATTGAATGTTTTGCCGATTGACCGACTTCATATTGAAGCAGAAGGTACTGATTTATGGCTATCATTAGGTGAAAAGCGCCAGTGGGTTGGTGGAGGTGGTCGTAATATCCCCAGTTTTGAAATTTTTACCAGTCCCGACTGGCGGGGAACGAATGGAACTATTAGTTTTAATCAACCTTTATATCGATATGGCAATATTATTCGAGATATTCAATTGCAATTTAAAGATGGTGTGGTCGTGGAGGCCCGGGCGCGAAAAAATGAATCACTTTTGCAACAAATGATTGATCGTCCAAATGCGAATAAAATTGGCGAGTTTAGTATGACTGATCACCGAATGTCTCGGATCACTCGGTTTATGGCCAATACATTGTTTGATGAAAATATTGGTAACCATTTTGGAAACACACACATCGCAGTTGGAATGTCATATAAGGATGCCTATGCGGGCAATCCGCGTGAGTTAAATAAAACATTGGCAAAACACTACGGTTTTAATGATTCCGGTGAGCATTGCGATATTGTTTCAACTACTGATCGGACGGTAACTGCAATACTGAGGGATGGAACTGAAAAAGTCTTATTTAGAGATGGTAAGTTTCAGGTGTAATCACGGAAATACTTTATTTTTTTCGAGCAAAGTGTTTCCGAATGATTTCGGCAACTTTGGTTAGAGCGCGAGCACGGTGAGAAATTTTATTTTTTTCTTCGCTGGTTGCTTCCCCGAACGTTTTTCCAATCTCTGGACAAAAAAATACCGGATCAAAACCAAACCCATTTTTCCCTTGAGGAATTTTGGTGATTAAACCATCAACTCGACCTTCAGCATGATACAGTTTATCCGCAGATGGATCGTACAATGCCATGCTGCAGGTAAACCAAGCTTGTCGCTGACTATCAGAAATATGACTCATTTCTTGGAGTAATTTTTCAATCCGATGCGTATCTGTGTCCCCATACCGTTTAGAGTAAACGCCTGGACGTCCCTCAAGTGCGGTGACTGATAAGCCCGAATCGTCTGCTAAGGTAATTAAACCAGAGAGTCGGCCATATATTTGAGCTTTGAGCGCAGCATTTTCGGCGAAGGTAGAACCAGTTTCCCGGGCTTCGTAATTACTGACTTCACGCACATCATTTAAACCGACAATATCGAGGGGTTTTTTTTGGAATAGCGCATGAATTTCCATGATTCCCGGGGTTTGTAGTGGCCACAAGAATTTTCATCATATGTGATATTCTACACTCATGTTATTGGGCGCACATGTGTCTATCGCTGGGGGTTTGGATAAGGCAATCGACCGAGGGAAAGCAATCGGGGCGGCCTGTATTCAAACGTTTGCATCATCACCCCGAACGCTCCAGTTTAAACCGGTTACCGATGAGGTAATAACCGCATATCTATCTAAACGACGTCAATCTTCCATTTCGCTTCATGTCTTTCATGCTATCTATTTAGTTAACTTGGCTTCAGAAAAACCTGATTATATTCAAGCTTCAATAGAATCCCTGATTCTTTATCAACAACTAGCTGGACGAATTGGAGCTATTGGTACAATTTTTCATATAGGCAGTCATAAAGGACGCGGTCTTGACCAAGTCAGACTTCAGGTTGGACAAGCAATTGCTGACATTTCGCATGCTTCTCCTGAAAAGACGCGGATCATTATTGAAAATGCCGCTGGGCACGCGGGAACAGTGGGTCAGACAGTTGATGAATTGGGAATAATTTTTGATGAGGTAGAACGAGCCCATGGTGATACAAGCAAACTTGGTCTCTGTTTGGATACACAACACGCTTTTGCCAGTGGAGTAGATACCCGAAACAGCGAAGCATTGGATATCTATCTTAAGTCAATTGACACCAAAATTGGATTAAACTTCCTTCAGGTGATTCATGTAAACGACTCCAAAACAGCGGTAGCTTCTCACAAAGATCGTCATGAAAATATCGGGGAGGGAATTTTGGGAATTGACGGTATATCACACTGGCTCCATCATCCCGCACTTTGCCAACTACCCTTTATCATGGAAGTTCCCGGAATTGATGGTGATGGTCCAGGAAAAAAGGATCTTGAAGTTTTACAGAGGTTGACATGAATGAACCAGAAGTACACTCATTGCCCCCCTGGCCTAAACAGCGTCGCGTGAAGGCTTCACTTATTTCGACAGGATATATTTTGCTGGCTGCAGCTTTTATTGGAACCGGTATTTATCAAATTGGAATTCAGCGTGAATGGATACGACGACCTATAAATAAGGAAACCATCACCCAATCGTTACTGCAGGATGCGGCATTTTTACATGCAGCTCAACATGCAGGGAATTTGCGGACGTGCACCAATACCGCCAAAGGATTTTCTTTACGTTATCAAGCTCCCCTCCATCCTTTGCAGGGGAAACCTGAGGCGGAGGCATGCCAGCATTTTGTCGCTCTCCACCCCACAGGAGCGGATATTTTTGTCGATATTGAAAACGTAAGAGATTCGCGCGAACATTTGATGTTACTGTTTGCCAAAGAGTATGACTACATTCAGACGGATATATTAACTGGAACACGATACCAGGTAGGTCGGTTATCAGGTCTGAAAAAAGGCGTTGATACTATCACGTATGTGATCGGAACGGACATTTCGGAAAGTTGGGTGGTTATCTATAAACTGACCAGTCCTACGTTAAACGATATCGTTCAAGAATTGGTAATCAGTTTCAACTTGGATTAGGGTGTTGAGGTTGGACCACAAACTGTGTTGGAAATTTTTAGCGGCTTACCGGTGGTGTAGTAATCTGAACAGTTAAATGGTGGCGCAGAAAGATAATCCGGAGCCGTTGGAAGCGGTGTCGGTGACGGTTGGCTAGAGGGATGAGGAGTGGATTGTGAACCGGGAGGGGGGGTAGCTGGTTTTGGTGTTGGCGTTGGATTGACTGTTTTATCAATGAAATCAATGGCATCATCTATCACTGATCCTCCAGGGCCTGTACCACCAGTTCCAGGATTTATTGTTATGGTACCTGTTTGGGTTTCAATTTCGATCTGATAATCTTTGCTCTCAATTGATTTGCCATTGTTAATCAACCACTCAAATTGTCTTAAAACATTTTGGGTTTCGGCAAATCCTCGTCTTCTGGTTTTCGTTAATTTACCTGACTTATCATATTGGTTCACCGTTCCATCCATGAGAATCTCCATCGATTCGCCGTTGGTTTTGGTGAACTTGATCCGCCTGATCTGTTGATCAACTTTGTCACTTTGCCGGCTGGTATCAACCAACTGCTGAGTTGGTGTCACACTCGTTTTTTGACCAAGCTTATATGAGATAAAAAATATCATGCTAACGATTACGACAAAGACACCTATTCCAATGCCAATAATTACACCAGTTGTTGGGAGCTTGATTTTCCTCATACTTATTACTGTAGCGTATTTGTAGGGTGAGATACAAAACAAATACCTCCTTGTTTAAGGGAGGCATTTTAGTTATTGCAGATTCGAATCTGAAATTATCGGGAAATAGAAATCCATTGTCCCGGATTTTGTTCCGAAGATGCGGAAGCGACCAAACGGCCATTTTCATCTAGCATAATCGTATATGGATTTGCGCCAGGAGTTGGATCAGACGGAACAGCAGCAATGTAGGTTGGAGCCAAATAACTAGTCAAGGCAGAGACGTTGATAGCTGTAGTGGTAATAATCGGATTATCCGTTGCATCAACGGGTAAATTACCATTATGATCAACTGAATATTGGACAACTGCACTGGTAATCGCTGATAAATCAGCTTTTCGTTGAGTGTCGCGCGCTTGAGCAAATTGGCGAGAGGGATTGACAGCGACAATAACTACCGCCATCAAGATACCCAAAATACCAATAACCACCAATAACTCAATTAAAGTGAAACCCTTCTGCAGGGCAGCTACGAAAGATTTTCGTTGCATGAGTGTTTCACCCCCTTCCATGTTAGGGACACAAATAGTAGTAAATAGTGTTCCCAGATTCACTATAGCCAACTGGAGAGAGCCTTGTCAATTCCTGCCTAATTGGACTGAGTCAGATTAATCGCTTGATTCAACTGTTGCTCGCGGGCTTTAAAAACTGCTTCAGGTTTTTCCTGCTGAAACAGTTTGACCGCTTCAAGGGTGTTTAACACCATCACAATTACGCTAGTGGTACCAATAATAAATAATCCGATTTGATAAATGGTTTTAATATCCAGTGAATGGGTCTTGGACATAGAGCCTCAAAGTAATTAAAGTTGCTGCTACACCTTCATTTAAGCGCGATTCGCTGGAAATAACCTGAAGGATATACGGTAAGTTAAATAAATCTTGGTACAATTTAGGTAATTCAGTCAATGGTATATTGGCGGTAATGGTCAGCGGTACTATCAAGTTGTCCTGGAGTTTGGCGGGGGTTACAGCAGCAAATTTTATTGAAGCGGACGGTTCATATTGCCTGATTACTGCCTCAATGTCCTGAATAACTCCGACGAGCATGGATTCGCTAGGAATGGCTACATTCATTTTATCGATCGCGATACTATTGGCATTGAGATATGTGTTAAAACTACTGGCTTCTTCAATAGTCTTATTTTTGGAAATAATGTTCGCGGTGACTGATTGAAATCCTTTTATCTTGTCTTTGGAAATATTCAAAATAATTAGACTTGCCACCAGTAGTACTACAGGCAATATTACGGCGAGAACACGATAAATAACCACTTGCTTGTTCATGGGGATGCGAGACATATTACAAAGTCCCCTTAATAGGTAATGTGAGCGTTATCGCTTCTGCCTCTTCGGAACCCAACGCAGACAAAGGAATGGCAATTTGATTAAATTTTCCGGTTTTTTCCAGTACGTCTTTAATTTCAAACAGTTTTGACCGATCCATCCCTCCTAAAGATATTTTAATCTCTTTCTTTGATGCGTTGTAATCCAACTGTCGTACCGGCAAGCCGTTTAAAGCAGTAACAGCCGCATCCAACGCTTCGGTTGGTACTTTTTTTGCCGGTTGCAACGAAATGATTTTTTGGGCTTTTTTAAGTAACAATGGCACATTCATTTCTGCGGGAATCGGTGGCGGCTCGCCAATAGAAGCCAATTTTGATTGTTCGTTCTGAGTCATTACCATGACTGTTACTAAGACAGCTATTGAAAAAAGGCAGGCAAAACCACTCATAACTGTGCTGAAAATAGTCGTTTTTTTGGCATGATTTAATTCTGCTTCTTGTCGATACTGATGCTGAAGATTGTCTGGTAGCAGGTTGATGGTTTTTTCACTTTCAGGCAAATCTACTGCCAGATGCGACTCCATATATGCAAGATTAAATGAGGCTGGAATTTGACCCAAGATTAATTCTTTGACTGATTTGCCTACTTGAGTAGATAATATCTCTGCTAACTTTGCTGATGATTTTTCGCCGGTAATATATATGGGGATTTCGGGAGCAGTAGATGACGGTAGTCGTTCCAGAAGTTGATTAATAGACTGGCAAATTAGCTTTACAGCAGATTTACTATCGCTTTCATTTAAAAAGCTAGCAGTAATCGTTAAGGAAGAAATTCCTTTTTCAACAAGGGTAACACTACTGCCAAGACCATCAATCTCAGTCATTATTGCAATATCAGGTAATGGTTGAATCGCTCGGGATAAGGCTGAGGCAGAAGACTCAAAACTGATGGGTTTAACACCAATTTCACGACATGCAGTAATTACTCCTTCGATCAGTTTTTTGTTTGCTGCTGTGACTACAACTTTAGTCTCTTGTTCTGACTGGCTTAACAGTTTCCAGTCAAAGTAAATGTCTTCGGGTTTAAATGGGAAAATAGTGCCTAATTGCCAACGGATGGCTTCGGTTACTTCAGGTAGGGGTAATTTGGGCAGCGTATGTTTCCGGGAGAAAGCGAGATTTTCCGGAAAACAAACTGCGGCGTATGCAGTGTTGCATCTTGCAGTTTTAACCGCTGTTGTTAGCGTTTGAGTCAGCGCAGCCTGATCAATCGAGTCACCAACAATGTATGCTTGTGGACATAATTCCTCAGCTTGATGGGTAATTTTACCCGATTTATCGGTTTTGATGATTCTGACTGAGTTTGGATTGATATTCAATCCAAAATGATCAAGTTGCTGGTAAATATTGTTCGAAAAAATCATAGGCAGGTTTCTTTATATATCTATCATATCGTAGATTGCTGGGTGTGGATAAGGAAGTTATGATGAATTATGGGTAAATTAAAACATGGTTTTACATTAATTGAAACATTGGTGGCGTCAGCAACCTTGGTCATCTTTTTTTCGGCTACGGCATTAATTATCCAGACTGGGATACAAGCAATAGGGTCCGCACGACTTCGGGGGGAAGCGACCCGTTTAGCTCAGGGAAAACTAGAACTGATCCGCAATTTGACATACGAAAATGTGGGTACGGTTGGGGGAATTCCAGCTGGTCAATTACCTCCCCAGGAAACGATAACGGTTGACGGCGTTGATTTTGTAGTTGTTACCAGTGTTTTATATGTCGATGATCCTTTTGATGAGGTGTCACCCGCAGATTTGTTACCCACAGATTACAAGCGGGTAAAAGTGGCGGTCTCCTGGTCAGGAATGTTTGCTTCGAAACAACCGCTCATTTTGTTGACTGACTTGGCTCCGAAGGGATTAGAATCAGCAGAAAATACCGGGACCTTATCAATAGTGGTGTTTAATGCACAAGGTAAACCAGTGAGTGACGCGTCCGTCCATATTGAGGCAGCTGTGACGCCAGCGGTGAATATGGACGTTACCAGTGATGACAATGGGAAAGTGTTGATTCCTGGTGCTCCCACATGCACGGCATGTTATAAAATTTCTGCTAGTAAAACGGGATATAGTAGCGACCGAACGTATGGTGTGGATGAAATTTTCCATCCATTAAAACCGCATTTATCTATACTCGAGGGAGAAATTAGTGAAATATCATTTGCAATTGATGCTACCGCCACTTTGGTATTGAGAATAACTCGCGATGCAGCATCGGGGTATTCTATTTTTCCTGGAGCTCAACTCATTGTCCAGGGATCAAAGGAGATTGGTCGAACCGCAGCAGATGAACCTGTGTATAAAGTAAACAGAGCAGTGACTGCAGGAACTGGCGGATTAGTTACGGTTTCAAATCTTGAATGGGATAATTATTCTTTAATAACTCCCACTGGATCATCTATCAATTTTGCTGGATCTTGGCCTTTTGTGCCAATTGGAATTGTTCCAGGATCAACGACAAACGTAACTGCCATTGTGAAGGCGGCGAGTACCCACTCTCTCCTACTTCAGTTAACCAATGAAGAGCGTTTGCCGCTGGTGTCAGCAATAGCAGAATTATCTAGGGATGGGATCGCAGCTTCTCAAGCAGCCGGTATCGAACCCAATGGGGATCGGTCTCAAATCTTTTTTGGCGAATTGAATGAAGCGAGTTATGATTTAACAATTACGTCCCCTGGTTACGCCACAATGAGTAGTTCTGTACATATTTCTGGGGATACGTTGGAGTATTTTATGCTTTCAACTGAGTCGGCTACACCATTACCATAATGAAACAGAAACAAAACCATACCACGTCCGGTTTTACACTGATTGAAGTAACATTAAGCTCAGTGCTCCTCGCTGCAGTAATCGGTGCGGCGGCGGCATTTTGGTATTACGTCCAACGGAACTACCAATTTTCCATTACCTCATTTCAACTTACCGACCAAGCAAGCCAGACGGTACGACAAATTGCAACCGAAGTGCGTCAAGCCAGGGAGGCGATGAATGGAGCATATCCTTTGGCAATTTTGGACGATAACCAGCTAGCGTTTTATGCTGATGTGAATCAGGATGGAATCGTGGAGCGTCGACGATATTATGCAGAGGGCAACATGATCAAGCGAGGGATTATTGAACCAAGCGGAGATCCCCCCAGTTATGATCTTGGCGCTGAACGCACTACAATTATTGTTGATCAGGTGGATACTGAAAAACTGCCTTTGTTTACGTACTACAACGGCAGTTGGCCGGGCGACACCACACATAATCCCCTCTCATATTGGGAACGCCCACTGGAAACTCGATTAATTAAAATTTTTATTCCTTTAAAGATTACTAGTGATACCGATACTCATGCGTATCAAACTGAATCAATAGTACAAATTCGAAACTTAAAAAATAATTAATATGAGCACAGTATGAAAAATGATTCCACTAGTTCGCCTATTTCGCACGGATATGCTTCTGTTTTAGTACTTTTATATGGAGTGGTTGCTTCCATTTTTATTGGTGGAGTGGTGATGCTGGCATCGTTTCTTTACACCTCAATGGTCAGGTCAAATGCGTACGAACAAGCGTTGGGTATCGCTGAGGCGGGAGCGCAGTATTATCGGTGGCATTTAGCTCATAGTTCACAGGATTTTACCGATGGCACTGGACATGATGGCCCATATCAACACGATTACTATGACCCTCAGGGAACCCATGTTGGTACATATAGTTTGGAAATCATTCCACCAACATCCGGTTCAACGCTAGTAAAAATCCGATCAACCGGATGGACCAGTCATAATCCAGATGTAAAGAGAACCGTGGAAGTAATTTTGGGGATTCCATCGTTGGCAAAATATGCCTTTTTGCATAATTCGAATGTTTTTTTTGGATCTGGAGTCATTGTTCATGGCCCAGTCATGTCTAATGGGGGAATTCGACAGGATGGAGTAAACGATTCGATTATGTCTAGCGCGCTAGCAACATACGCGTGCGGTAAAGAAAGCGGATGTAAACCAAGCGTAACCAAACCAGGAGTGTGGGGCAACGGTGGACCTAATAGTTTATGGCAATATCCCGTACCACCAGTGGACTTTGACTCGGTGTCTATTGCCTTTACTACCATGAAAAACGATGCCCAAACGATTGGTGTATATTATGGCCGCTCATCAAAATTGGGGTACCATGTGGTCTTTCTGGCTGATGGTACGGTGAATGTATACGAGGTCACCAGCGCAAAACATGTTCGAGGTGTAGGACAAGACGGTAGATGTACAAATGTCTACCAGGTGGTTAACGGGGAAACTTTTTTGGGAAATTATGCATTGTCGGCAAAACACATTTTCTTTTTTGAAGATGTTGTCTGGGTAGAAGGAGTGGTAGACGGTCGAGCTACCGTGGTAGCAGCGCGATTTCCATTGGAAACCAATTCAATCGATATGTGGATCAACAACAGTTTGACCTACCTCAACAAGGATGGATCAAGCCAATTAGGTCTCATTTCGCAACGAAATATTTATTTCGTATTGGATCTACCGGAAAATTTTGAACTGGATGCGGCTCTCATGGCTAAAAATGGCGGTGTGTTCCGCCACGGTTTCAACATTCCGGGATGCAGTAATAACGGAAAATCCTTACGGACATCATTTACACTGTACGGATCGATTATTAGCGGACAACCGGCTGCCTGGAACTGGGGAACCCCCCCGGGATCAGGATTTACTAACCGGATCATTTCGTACGACAATCATCTGTTGTATAACCCCCCACCCTATTTTCCTACCGACCTTTCTGGAGCGTATGAAATTGTTTCTTGGGCAGAAACAACGCGGTAACCTGGGTTATTTGTTCATATTCTGAAGACTGCCAACCACGGAATACATTGGAGCAATGATGGATAGGATCATGGCGCCTACACCGATCCCAACGATCAACATGAGCGTGGGCTCAAGAAGTTGAGTGGATTTTTTAACTGACTCTTCAACTTCTCCCTCATAGAATGTAGCCAAATCAGCCAGGGTTTTATCCAGCGTGCCTGACTTTTCGCCTCCGGCAATCATTTGAATGAGTAGCGTGGGAAAAATTTGATATTCACGAAACACGGCTGCCAACGTTTTACCTTCCATGACTTGATCAACAATCGGTTTGCAGTTTTTATGGAAGATAGGATTGGTAAGCGAATGAAACGCAATTGTCAACGATTCGGTAATCGGTACTCCAGTAGCGATAAGGGTGGAAAAAATACGAGCGAACCTGGCCACATCGATATCACGAAGCAGGTTTTTGATTACGGGCATAGGCGAAATGAGTTTGATTAAAAATTGTTTACCGGCGGGTTTTCCAGCGAAAATTGCCAGGATGGTAATCACTACTACGGACCCTATCATAATCAGAATCCGGTATTGCGAAAGAGTCAGACTGGTTTGAAACATTACACGGGTAAATGTGGGCAATGTCACTGCCATACTTAAGAACACTCTTCCTATCTGAGGCATAATAAACAGAAACATGAGCGAGCCAATTCCCAACATGGCTGCCACAATAAACAGCGGATACGTTAAAGCACTTTTAATTTTTTGGCCGAGTGAATAATCGCCTCGTATTTTTGCCTCTAGGTACTTAAATGATTCTCCCATGGTGCCCGAAGCTTCACCTGCCTTAACAAGCGCAATGAAAAACTGATCAAACACTTTTGGATATAAGGATAATGCTTGGCTTAACGACTGTCCTCGTTCCAAGTTGTACAAGACGTCATTAAGAATTTGTTTCATGACCGGATGTTTTGATTCTTCTTTCAACACCGAAATCCCCTCAGACAAAGATAGGCCCGATGTCAACATAGTAGCGACATAACGGCAAAAAGTAATGAGTTCAACCGCAGGTAGGGTACTCTGTGAAGCTTTTATGGTAATTTCTTCCCTAATAGTTATTGGCTGCAACCCCTGCTTTTTGAGTTCATTACCAACTTCTTTGTCTGATGGAGCTGTCACTGTTCCCGTGGTAATGGTGTTGTTGGCGGTAACTGCTTTATACGTGAAGCTGGGCATATTTATTCGCTGGTCACACGGATAACTTCTTCGAGCGTCGTAATTCCGGCACTGACCTTGTTTATACCATCGTTCATTAAGGTGGTCATGCCGTTATTAATAGCGGCAGCCATAATATCTTCTTCTGACGCTCGTTTGTTAATGAGTTCACGAATGGCATGATCAACTTCAATAATTTCATAAATACTCACCCGTCCTTTATACCCGCGACCATCACATTCAGTGCACCCTTTACCTGCAAAAAAGTCGGTAACTTTGATTTTGCCGCCACATCGTTCTTTAACAATTGAAAGCATTTCTTCCGATGGTTCAACCTTATGAATACAATTGGTACAAATTTTCCGAACTAATCGCTGAGCAATAATTAAATTGATGGTAGAAGCTAAAAGGAATCCTTGGACTCCCATATCTAAAAATCGGGGAATGGCGCCGGAAGCGGAATTGGTATGCAACGTAGAAAGCACCAAATGCCCGGTAAGGGCTGAATGGATGGCAATTTCAGCGGTCTCTGTATCCCGAATTTCACCAATCATCATAACGTCAGGATCATGGCGCAAAAGGGAACGTAAACCAGTGGCAAAGGTGAGTCCCGCTTGGGTATTTACTTGTGTCTGATTGATCCGTCGAACCGAGTACTCAATCGGATCTTCAATGGTACAAATGTTTACTTCCGGACCATTTAGTAAGTTTAAGACACTATAAAGAGTAGTCGTTTTGCCGGAGCCGGTTGGTCCGGTAACCAAGATCATGCCGTGGGGTTTTTTGATATTTGAACGGATAATCGGCAAAGCGTCGCCAGAAACGCCCAACTCTTCAAGGCTCAAGGGGCGAGCTGATTCTGGCAATAACCGCATAACGATATTTTCACCAAAAAATGTCGGTAATACAGAAACGCGCAAAGAAATATAATCTTCGTGAACTTTAAACTTAAACCGACCATCTTGAGGGGTTCGATGTTCATCAATTTTTAAGGATGACAAAATCTTGATGCGAGCTATCAAAGCGGGATGAATTATCGCTGGAAGTGCAGCAATGTCCCGCAGCATCCCATCAACCCGAAAGCGAAGGATTAAGCCATCTTCAAGCATATTAAGATGAATGTCCGAAGCACCTTCGGCTACGCCATATTCTAGGATGGTATCTAACATTTTGATTACAGGGAGATCAGTGGCGCTTTGTTCAATATGGTTAGGATCGATTTTGGTTTTACTGATGTTTTCTTCCATGATGGAAGAAAAAATAGTTTTGATATTCCGTTTGTATTGGCCCACGGTTTTGGCAAAGTCTGCGGGCGTTAAATAATGAGGGATAACTTGCTTATTGGTGCGGCGTTTGACGAACTCAATGGCTTCTATGTCTTGCGGATCCTCCATGCCAATGGATAACTTCTCTTCATTCAAGGCAAACGTGATGATATGAAACGATAATGCTGCCTGTTCGGGTATGAGTTCCAAGATTTCAAGGGGAATTACCTTCCCTGTCAATTGAATATAGGGAACTTTGTAATATTCAGCTATCGAGTGTCCAAGCGCATCTTCACTAATCAAGCCACGAAATGCCAAAATGTACGTAATTGGTTTCTTGGGGTCGTTAGCTGATTTAACGGCTGAGTCATATTCGCCTTTGGTAATAAAGCCAG
>CAZQBH010000003.1:0-10416 GCA_964591645.1 uncultured Pseudomonadales bacterium
TTTGCTCATTTTTTGGCCTTTTTCATCGCGAACCAAACCGTGCAAATATACGTCTTTAAAGGGCATTTTCCCCGTCAAATAACCACCCATCATCATCATCCGCATTACCCAAAAAGGCAAAATATCATAACCCGTCTCCATGACTGAGGTTGGATAGTAATAATCAAAATCACCGGGATGGCTGGTTTTGAGTGTCACTACCGGCCACTGGCTAGATGAAAACCAGGTGTCAAACGTATCAGTTTCCTGTAAATAATCCGGCCCTGGTTTCTCTCGGCTTACTACATAAGTGGCATCTTTGGGGGCAGACAAGGTTTGTAACCCTTGTTCGATTTCTTCAAATGAATATGTCTTGAGTAATTCACTTATTAGGCCATTTACTAACTCTTTATTTTTATTGACAAATTTCACCATAATACAGTCATTTGTGGATTTGTCATTTGTGATTTGTGAATTAATTTCGTACCAAATAGGCATCCGAATACCCCACACAATTTGGCGAGAAATATTCCAATCATTTAAATTGGTCAACCAATGACGCAAGATTTTGTCATGCCCGGCACCATGTACCGCGGTTTCACCTGCATCTAATGCCGCCAACACTTTTTCTGTGAGCGGTTTAACAGTGATAAAAAACTGGGCCATCGGTAATGGCTCAATCACACTCCCGCACCGATAACAGGTACTCACATTGTGAACATATTTGTCATCAACATGATCCATCAACCCTTTTTCAATTAAATCCTTAACCACTTGCTCTCGGGCTGGATTTACTTTTAAACCCGCATATTTGCCGGCTAATGCCGTCAATTTTCCATCAAATCCGATAACTTGCTTCATGGGTAAATGATGTCGTTGGCCGACTAGGAAATCATTGGGGTCATGGGCAGGGGTGATTTTAACCACCCCAGTGCCAAAGGCAGGGTCAACATAATCGTCTGCAATTACCGTGATCTTAAATTTTCCCAACAGACCGTCAACTTCAACTTCTTTACCAATCCAATCAATGTATCGGGGGTCATGTGGATTCACCGCTAGTGCCGTGTCCCCAAATTTTGTTTCTGGTCGCACCGTCGCCAAAGTGAAAGGACCATAGGTAATGTAATACAGTGGATCTTTCCGTTCTTCATACTTTACTTCTAGTTCTGAATACGCCGTGCCGCATTTAACACAGTAATTTACCAGTCGCTCACCCCTATAAATCAAACCATCTTGATTCATCGACTCAAACGTGTGGAGTACTTGATCCACGATTTCCGGATCCAACGTAAATTTTTTGCGTTCCCAATCAGCCGAAGCGCCCAAATTTTTCATCTGGTCGATGGCGACTTCGGAATTTGTCTTCACATAATCCCAGATCATTTGATAGAGTGTTTGCCGGTCAAATTGAAATCGGGATTTTCCCTCTTTTGATAATTTTTTCTCAAAAACATATTGGGTTTCAATCCCGGCGTGCTCGGCCCCCGGCAGCCACAAGCCAGCATCTCCCAACATTCGATGAAACCGAATCAGGATATCTTCAACCGACACAAACATTGCATGACCGACATGGAGGGGATCATTGGCATTCGGTGGCGGCATAATAATGCAGTAGGGGCGTTTACTCTGAGCACTTGTGCTGAGCGAAGTCGAAGCATCCGGGGCTACAAATACCCCCGCCTTTTCCCAGGTTTCGTAAATCTTTTTCTCAAACAAACTATGTTCGTATCGTGGTTCCATAAAAAGTATTGTACCACCTCTGGAAAACGAGAAAATTAGAATTCAGAAGTCATACCAAATAATTCCGGAGTTCCATCATCCGCCTTGGTCACTACAAAGAGTGCGTGATAATCATCAACTTCACGAACCATTTTTGTGGCCGGATCAGTTATTTCGTTAATATCCCACCATCGCCGTTTAAACTCTAATATCGTATATTGATCATCCACACCCTTATTCATAAACGGATTTGCCAGTGTGAGCCAATTCTCGGCCACATCAATTCCCGTGATCACGCTATAGTGTCCTGCATCATCATCTCCTTGCTCATAACCGCTCTTTTTGTAATCCTCATCGGTTACCTGGTCAAAAATACCTTGCCACTCCACTCCTACCGGAAGATGATACGTATTTACTAAGCTGGATAATTCGCCGACTGTAGAATTTCGTTTGAACCAAAATCGATAATGAGGTGCCAACGCTCTCAATGCCACTCCCATCTCACTCAGCAACATTCCTTTCTCCTTAATTCTGTCCCGTACCTTAGCTGCATCCACCACCGCTTCTTGATCAAACTGAAGTCCATACACGCTCACGAGCATGTCCAATACCGCCGGCCCACAATAATACTCATTAATTTGACATACTCGGCGCATGTGTGGAAATAGCATGATCCTCCTAATAGGCAATTAAATCCAAATCAGCAGGGAGCGACACCCCCTTCGGCGTCACTAAAAAAAGTGCGTGATAATCGTCTTGTTCGTGACGTTTACCGGTTGTGGAATCAATGACTTCATTAATATCCCACCATCGCCGCTCAAACTCCAAAATTGACAATTGTCGATCTACGCCCTGATTATGGTACGGGTCTGCTAATGTGATCCAATTTTCACTCGTACTAATCCCAGTGACCACACTGTAATGCCCGGTTTCCACATCATTAGACACATCTTCCTCATCTTCATCATCATCCAGTTCTTCATCTTCAAAATAACAACCTTCAAAAATTCCTTGCCACTCGACCCCGACGGGGTAATGAGCATCAGTTACCAATTGTGATAACTCCCGTAAGGTGGATTCCCGCTTAAACCAAAATTGATAATCCGGAGCCAATCGACTTAAAGCCAACCCCATTTCTTCAATAAACATCCCGTGAGTTAATAGTTTTTTTTGAATTCCTGCCGCCTCAACCAATTGCGTCTGTGTCAAGGTTAAGCCCACATTGCTTATCAACATTTCCAACACTGCAGGCCCGCAATGATCATCATCCAATTGGGATACCCGACGCATAGTCGGAAACAATAGATTACGCGAGTCGTTTAGCATACTTTGTCAGCATGCTGCCAATCAAATCCACGAAAGTTACTCCGTGGAGGGCAGCCACTTCCGTAAATGGTAATCCCATATCCGGGCCAAACGCGGTGTTGGGATTGGAATCGGTAAAGTAGGGAACCCCGGTTTGATCGTCTACCCGAACATCAAACTTTGCATAATCACGATGATACATAGCGCTAAATGCTTTGATTGCTAGTCGACCAATCTTGCTGCGTAATGGCTCTTCAACATGTTTATATTTATAGGAATGATAATCATCATAAGATTCAATACTGGTAAAAAAATGTTTTCCATCCGGCTTGTATTTAAATATTTTTTGACCCATAAACACATGTTTTTTGGTCCCATCATCAAAAACACACACCGTAATTTCACTCCCATCCACAAATCGTTCAATTACCACCGGAATCTTATACGTGGTAATCATTTTATCGACTTGTTTTTGAGCGTTTTTAAATGACTCTTTGACTGCGTTGTTGTTTATTCCCACACTACCGCCGCTTTCGTTCAGTTTTACAATCACCGGCAAAGGCATAGCCTCATCCACTCGTGTTCCCGCTCTTCGGATAAACTGAAACTCAGGCGTAGGGATATCATACGCCATCAATAACCGTTTGGTTAAATTTCGGTTATTTCCGATCACTAATCCTTCCATTCCTGCGCCGGTGTATAACACATTCGCCAATTCCAAAGCTGCTGGCACCGAAGTTTGCAACCGATCCTGTCCCTTAAGTGTATCTACCAGATTCACTACTAAATCAGGATGATCTACTAACAAATTTGTCAAAAAATATTGATCACCAGGCAAACCTTTTGCTTCTACCCCCAAATCTTTAATCGTCTTTACGACGTCCTCAGCTCGTTCGATCACCTCAGCTTCAGCCCAATATGCGTCAGCCGTTTTAAACCACTCACGTTCCACTTTGGAAAAAGCCACCACCACCAACCGCAACTTTTTTAATGCCTCTTTATCGGTGGTGAGGGTAATTTGCTTGGGGAACTGATCGGGTTTTACGACCTCGTTTTCAACATCATGATTTGGCATACTCTACTACCATACATGGCGAAGCTAAACCAGCGCAACCCTAATTTTTTATTTACTTCGTTCCCCTGAGATAAACTGATGCCCATGGCCGATAATTGGATACAAATGTCTTTTCAAAAATAATCTGTCCTTGTCGTTCCACTGTGTAGGTAAATTTTGTTTTAGATCCGACTGCTTTCCAGTCCACTTGTTTGACAACCCCGGTTGGTAAAGACGGATCATCTTGATACACGTCAGGGGGAGGGGGAGTCACATCCCAAATGGCATAGTCCGAGATGGTCGCTTTTCGTCCATCGTTGGTTCCATAAATACTAAAGGTTAACTTCCGAGCTGGGGAATCAAACGCAGTCTGAATTAGCAAATAGGCGGGGGTATCATTAACAAACGTTAAATCAGTAGAAGGCGAAAATACGGTAGCATCAAAACCAGGTTTAGAATCCTGTTCGTAGTACCCGACTCGATAAGCATGTCCTTTGCGAGAGACAATAGGTAAACCTGCATCCAAAGCGGCTCGGAACATAGTTGTGCTATCTTGACACAACCCTCCGCCATCGCCCAATTGTGTTCTCCCATCTTGGATAATATACGCCTGCTGATATCCGGTAGCAGCCGATACTTCCCCGACTGCCGTATTGAATGAAAATGTCTCTCCCGGTTTTATTAATGATCCATTAAGTCGACTAGCGGCCAATTCTACATTATGTACCCGCCCAGCAATTGATCCTTTATAACTACTCGTTCCTACTCCCAATCGTTCTTTAAGCCCTAATCGATTTACTTCAGCCAGTGTCACTGATGGAGCCTGTTCTTTCACTAGTAACTGAATCGGATCAACTAAAGCCCCGTTTGATAATTGATTTAAAGCCGTTTGGATAGCCTGAATGGTTTGCGGAATATCCACCACCATTCCCTTTTCGGGAGCGACAAACTCTTTCACTTTTCCGGAGGATTCATCAAATTGAAATTTGGCGTCCCGTGGTTCTCGGTTTACGGCTGTTGCCACACCGGTCACATACTCAGTTAACCTTTGTTGATTGTACCCGCCATCAAATTGCAGAAACTGAACCAAATCAGTCCCCAACAGTTTCCAAGATGTATTGAGTAACTCATCACTCTGTAACACTAAGGTTAATTCTGTCTTAAGCAATGTATTTGCCCGAACTACGGTGCCGGCGGCCTGTTCCGCACTCACGGTTGGATTTATTGTCTCCAATTCTAAGACCGCGTCAGGCATGGTTAATTGTGATAAAGCATGCTGAACCCGTTGGCTCCATTCTATTTGATTAAGTTCTGTTCCTTCTTGTCCAACCACTACCGTGACTTGATTATTTTTTACTTCCAGGCGCGGAGGGATTGAAGGAATATTTACTTGTGCAGCCAAAGATGCTGCTGTTTCAGTCAACCACGTATCATCTACCACCACTTCGACGGGTATTTGGACCGTACCTTTCGCTAATTGAACCAATGTCTGCAAAGAAGTAAATGATTGTTGTCGTCCGAGGGAAAACGCCGACTGAACGGAATTATCAATTAAATACTGAACGGCCGTCTCGGATAAAGGCACTGATACGTGCTGGTCACTTGTCTGAAATACTGCCGGCCACTGCAGTCGATACGCCATTACTGAAGCAGTCAGTCGCTGCGTTGCCTCAGATTTCGTCAATCCGCCAACCGCTAGTGGACCAATCATTATGCCAGGATAAATCCGGTTGTGATACCGTATCAACCACGACACTCCGAATAAAAGAAATAAGATGAATAGACCGATACAACCACCAATAAAAAACCCTACGGCTGACCGAAACCGTTGCCTAAGGAACTGAAAATTCAATTGTACCATCTCTGCCTGATTTGATATGATAAATTGTACTAATCAACCCCAGTATACAAGATAGGGGAATATTTGTTAGGTGGTTTTCATGCCCAATCCCATAAATAATAATTCCAATGATTCTCCCTTACTTAAGGGAGACGCCCCAGTGAATACTGGGGAGAGAGTTATTTCTCCTCCATCGCCTGTTGTCCCTCCGCCTGGACCAGGGCCGGTTCCTGTTCCGACCTCACCTCCTGCACCAGTGACTGTGAAGCCGTTTAATCCGCTTAATCCAATTGCAACTCCAAATACTACACCACCACCTCAACCTGTTGTTCCCGTGGCTGCCCCATTGCCTCCGTTAAAACCAACCGTTCCCGTTCCGGTAAATTTACCTCCTATCAATAATGCTTCAAGTGTTTCTTCTTCTCCTCCAGAAATACCCATCCAAAAATCTCCTTTCCGGTTTATTATCCCCATTCTGGGTATTGGGATCATTATCGTAATCGCAATTTTGGGCGTTCAAAAAATACTTCAATCCAAACAATCTGCCGGATCGGATGGGGTAGCCACTTCTCAAACAAACAAAATCACTACAGTAACGTATTGGGGCCTCTGGGAATCGTCTACAGTCATGAAAGAAATTTTTACTAAATTCGAGTCTCAAAATCCCGATATTAAAGTTAATTATCAACAACAATCAATAAAAGACTATCGCGAACGACTCCAAAATGCATTGAAAAATGGTGAAGGCCCGGACATATACCGATTTCATCTAACCTGGACTCCCATGCTTGTCAGCTACCTCTCTCCCATTCCCAGCACGGTTATGTCGGCCGCCGACTTTGAATCACAACAATATCCCATTGCTCAAACATGGCTAAAATCTACCAAAGGGTATGTTGGTATCCCGCTCATGTATGAAGGACTTGGTTTGTTTTATAACCAAACAGTTCTGGAGGCAGCGGGTAAAACCCCTCCAAAAACTTGGGAAGAGCTTCGCCGAATGGCGAGTGAGCTGACGATTAGAAATAAACAAGGTGAAATTCAACGTTCCGGCATCGCGCTAGGAACCACCTCAAATGTTGATAATTGGTCAGACATTCTTGGTTTATTAATGATCCAAAACAATGCTGATCCAGGCAAGCCAAATAATCCCCTGGGTCAGGATGCACTTATTTTTTACACCAAATTTTCCGAGAGCGACAAGGTATGGGACGATACAATGCCCACGTCAACAGTTGCTTTTGCAAATGAAAAAACTGCCATGATAATTGCTCCTTCATGGCGTGCCCTAGAAATCAAAAATATGAATCCCGAGCTTAAATTTAATATCGCCCCTGTACCTCAATTGCCGGGTTCAGAAGTTACCTGGGGGTCTTTTTGGGTTGAGGGAGTCTCAGTAAAAAGCGATAAAACCAAACAAACAGCAGCATGGAAACTATTACGCTTTCTCAATCAACCTGACATCTTGCGTGAATGGTACTCCACAGCTAGTCAAGAACGACTTTTTGGAGAAATCTATGCACGCAAAGATATGGCTGACCAATTAAAAACCGATCCATATGTCAGCAGCCTTCTTGAGCAGGCTCCCCAGGCAAAAACCTGGTATATGTGTTCGCGAACCTTCGATAATGGCCCCAACGACAAAATCATTAAATACTATGAAGATGCGGTTAATGCAGTTAACCAAAATAATTCCGCAGCTGAAGCACTTACTACTGTCGAACAAGGTATTACTCAAGTTATGAATCAATATCAATTACCGCAATCCACCTCCACCGCTCGCTAAGAGATAAACGGTGGTTTGGTGGGGAGAATCTGCCCATGATTTCAGAAGCGATAGCCTCACTTATCGATAAAGTGGTCGTAGTAAATGGTGACCGAGTCAGTATTTTGAATGAAACTCAACTTCGAGAGAACATAATAGACCAATTGGTGTACCAATCAGTCTTTGGTGATCCCAAGGCTCGTCCATCAGCCCGCTGGTTAATTTGGGAAATTGGTCAAGAGTTAGGCATTCGCTCAAGTTCTATCCACTCGTTATATACCGCCCGGGGGCGTAAAGTGATTCCAGGAGATTTTACCGTCCCGGCTATGAATTTTCGCGGTATGGTCTACGACACCGCCCGCTCGGTATTTAAAGCCGCACTAGCAGCAAATACCAAAGCCTTTATCTGTGAACTAGCCCGCGGTGAGATGGGGTATACCGATCAGACACCTTCAGAATATGTTACGTGCATTATTGCCGCGGCTATCAAAGAAGGATACATCGGTCCAGTATTCATTCAAGGTGATCACTTCCAAACCAAGTGCAGCCACACTGCGGGAGTTCCCGATCCGGGAGAAGTCGATGCGGTTGCCAAACTAATCCAAGAGGCGTTAGACGCGGGTTTTTACAATATTGATATTGATACCTCCACCCTAGTCAACTTGCAGGAACCTGCAGTGATTGATCAACAAGCACCCAACGTTCACTATACCTCAGAATTTTTAAACGTCGTTCGTTCTCTGGAGCCGGCAGGTATGACCGTTTCTGTTGGGGGTGAAATTGGTCATATTGGTGGTAAAAATTCTACCGTCGAAGACTTTACAACGTTTATGAATGGACTTGTTGAAAAAAATCCGGAAATGGCTTCGATTAGTAAAATTAGTGTCGCCACAGGTACTTCACATGGTGGCGTTGTGAATCCTGATGGATCATTAGCTGAAGTCCAGGTTGACTTCAATGTCCTCAAAAATATTACTGCTGTTGCCCAAAATGAGTATCAAATCGGGGGAACGGTCCAACATGGTGCCAGCACCTTGCCTGAAAATATGCTTCATCTGTTTCCTTCGACTGGGTCAATTGAAATTCATCTGGCTACTGGTTTTCAAAATTTAATTATGGATCACCCAGAATTTCCTCGACCACTGCTTCAAGAAATGTACGCTTGGCTTGATCGTGTCAAACAAGACGAAAAAGAAACTGATCAAACCGCCGAACAATTTCACTATAAACTACGCAAAAAATGTTGGGGTGCGTTCAAGCAAGCAACTTGGGATATGTCAGAACCTACCAAAAGTGCCATTCGTAACACCCTTTTTGATAAATTTTCTTTTATTTTTAAAGAACTTGGTGTGGTAGGGAAAGCTGATTTAGTGATGGAACATACACCGGTTCATGAAATCCACAAAGAGGTTGTAGATTTTGCTCTCGCTCAACAAGCCAAAGAGGTAACTGGTTTATCCGATTAGCCTCTTGAATCTATTGCCTGAACCCTATACTCTAAACCCTGTTCTATGAAACAAATCTTTCTTGATGTTGAAACCAAAAAAACCTTCGACGAGGTCGGTGGTTATTTTCCAGAAAAATTAGATCCCAGCTTTATTGGTATCATCGAACGTGATGGATTTCCCGAAGAAGAACGTTGTCGCGAATTTCGTCATGAATTATTTGAACGAGATTTTGATCAACTACCCGCTTTATTAGAGCATGCTGATATTATTATTGGCTTCAACAACATTGGTTTTGATCTGCCGGCAATTTCCCAATACTATCCGGGAGATATTTCCAAATTACCTCAACTAGACATCTTGGATATTATAAAAAACACCGCCGGTCATCGGGTTAGTTTGGATGCAGTCGCCAAGGAAACCCTTGGGACCCAAAAAATCGGTCATGGCTTAGACGCTATCGCCTACTACCAAAACCAAGAATTTGATAAATTAGCCAAATATTGCATGAAAGACGTAGAAATTACCCGCGATATTTATGATTACGGACGCGTAAATCATAAGGTAAAATTCTTAAACAAATGGAACAATCGAGTTGAACTTGACGTTGATTTTAGTTTTGTCCCAACAGTAAAAAACCTTCAAATGACCTTAATTTAATCATTGCATAGTTCACCTGGAAAGTGTTAAACTACTATTTTACTAGTGGTAGATGGGGGTTTGCGATGGTTAAAATTACCAAAAAAACTGATTACGGTTTAACTTTGTTGGCAGCGCTGGCAGCTGAACCGAATAAAACATTATCACTTCGAAGTATTGCCAATCAATATAAACTTCCGTATAAGTTTATTGGTCAGGTTGCCGCCAATTTGCTTGATGCCGGTATCATTTCCAGTAAAGAAGGAGCTTTGGGAGGGTATAAACTCGCTAAAGACCCATCAGAAATTTCACTACAGCAAGTTATTACCGTTCTTGATGGTCCAATTGTGAAAATAGACTGTCTCAGCGGCAAGAGCTGTCCGAGAGAAAGTGACTGTCAACATCATCAAATCATGTGCAGCATAGCAACTACTATCTCTGCCTCACTTGCCCAAAAAACTATTGCTGATTTAATTAAAGTCGAGTAAAAAACGTATGTTCACCCTTAAAAACGTTACAGTGTCTGTGGCGGGCGTACCGATTATTCAGGACCTTAATCTTGAAATTTTATCCAAAGAAATGCATGTGCTCATGGGGCCGAATGGTTCAGGCAAATCAACCCTTTCTCTTTCACTGGCTGGTCATCCGGCATATGCATGGGGGCCAAAAA
>CAZQBH010000003.1:10429-20748 GCA_964591645.1 uncultured Pseudomonadales bacterium
TGAATCAGGTGGATCTACTACCGTTATCTCCAGATAAACGAGCACAACACGGTCTTTTTTTAAGTTTCCAACAACCGGTTGCTGTTCCTGGTATCTCAGTTCAACAACTCATCAAAACCATGGAAGAACATCTCCACCCACAAACCACGCGCTCGTTCAAAGATTTAAAATCAAAAATGATTAAGTATTGCGAAATTCTCAATGTCACCCCTGATTTCTTAACGCGGTCAATTAATGATGGTTTTTCCGGAGGGGAACAAAAACGCTTGGAAATGCTGCAATTATTGATAGCCGAGCCGCAATTGGCCATTTTGGATGAAATTGATTCAGGCCTGGATATTGATGCTATTAAAAGCATTGCGGCTGCAATTGAATACGCTCGACGCGAATTTGGTACCAGTTTTTTGGTGGTGACTCATTATCGGCGTATTGTTGATCAACTCACTCCCACATATGTTCACATTTTAGTAAAAGGAAAAATCGTGAAGTCTGACGGTATGCAATTAATTGATGAAATCGAACGAGACGGGTATGGACAATACCTCAATTGATAAAGGGACATCCACCAAAAATTACACATACATTGCCAGACCGGGACTGGATGAAGCCATAGTGAGACAGATCTCAGGTAGTAAACAAGAACCTGATTGGATGCTACAAAAACGACTCGAAGCATTAAAAATATTCCATGCATTCCCTATGCCTACATGGGGAGGGGATCTTTCAGATATTCATTTTGAAGATTATCGGTATTATCTTAAACCTACCAATAAAGAAGTGACTTCTTGGAATGATGTCCCTCAAGATATCAAACAAACCTTCGATCGTCTCAAAATTCCTGAGGCAGAAAAAGAGGTTTTAGCCGGGGTTAAAGCTCAATTTGACTCCGAAGTGATCTATGGATCCATTCGAGCGTCACTTGAGAAACAAGGGGTCATTTTCATTTCTATGGACGAAGGACTCCAGCGTTTTCCCGATATCGTCAAAGACTATTTTGGCAAACTCGTCCCTGCAGCCGATAATAAATTTGCCGCCCTCAACACTGCGGCGTGGAGCGGAGGATCGTTTGTGTATATTCCAGCAGGAGTAGAAGTATCCATGCCGCTACAAGCCTATTTCCGGATAAATGCTTCCCAGGCAGGTCAGTTCGAGCGAACCCTTATTATTGCCGAAACAGGATCTAAAGTTCACTATATCGAAGGGTGCACGGCGCCAGCATATGCTGCCTCCTCGCTCCATGCTGCAGTGGTTGAGGTCTATATCAAACCGGGGGCCGTGGTTCAATACACCACTGTCCAAAATTGGTATAAATCAGTGTATAACTTGGTCACCAAACGGGCGCATGTAGATTCTGAAGGTCAAATGATCTGGACTGATTGTAACTTAGGATCAAAACTTACCATGAAATATCCCGCCTTTATTTTGGCTGGTAAAGGGGCCCGAGGCGAAACCTTGTCAATGGCTCTTGCGGGAATGAATCAACATTTGGATGCAGGTTCAAAAGCGATTCATTTAGCTCCATACACATCCAGTACCATCATTAGTAAATCAATTTCCCAAAAAGGTGGTCGGGCGAGTTATCGTGGATTAGTCCAAATCAACTCAGCTGCACACCATGCCAAATCACACGTCGTCTGCGATGCGTTGATTCTCGATCCTGATTCTCGTTCTGATACCTATCCAACCAACAAAGTCTATAACGCTGAAAGTTCTATTGCTCACGAGGCTAGTGTAAGCCGGGTCAGTGAAGCCCAACTTTTTTATCTCATGACTCGAGGACTTACTCAAATCGAGGCCGCCAAAACAATTGTGTCGGGTTTCGTTGCTCCCTTGATTAAAAAACTTCCCCTAGAATATGCGGTGGAAATGAACCGATTAATCGATTTTGAAATGGATGGATCGGTAGGGTAATATGTCACAAATTATTCTTCATCAACCAGGTAATTATGAATATGTGCTTTCCCAAGCAGGTGAGGAATTAGAAGTGCTTGGAGCGTTTGCCCTTCACGGCCAAGATAACTTTCATCTCCATATTACCCTGATTCATGAAGCCCCACACACCAAAGGAAACATTATCATCAAAGCTACTGTTGATGATCAAGCCAAAGCATATATTAGCGGTAACATTATCGTTAACAAAACCGCGACGGACACTGATTCATTTCTTTCTGAAAAAGTCTTATTGCTCTCTAGAGAAAGTACGGCTGAAGTCATTCCTAATTTGGAAATTCTAAACCACGATGTCCATTGTTCCCATGCGGCAACTATTAGTCATATTGATGAAGAGCAACTCTTTTATTTGCAGAGCCGAGGGATTGATGTGCCCATCGCCAAAACCATGATTGCAGAGGGATTTTTACATACCGTTATTGATAAAATGGAAAAAAAATTATGATTGATTCAACTATCATCCGGTCTCAATTTCCAATTTTAAATCGCCAAATTCATGGTCATCAGTTGGTGTATTTTGACAATGCAGCCACCAGTCAAAAACCTCAAGTGGTCATCGACGCCATTACGGAATATTATTCCAATCACAACGCCAATGTTCACCGAGGAGTACACACATTATCCGACGAATCGACCGAGCTATATGAACAAGCCCGCCAAACTGTGGCCAATTTTATCCACGCTGAAACGGATAAAGAGTTGTTGTTTGTCAGAAACACCACTGAAGCGATCAACTTGGTAGCCCAATCATGGGGGAAAATCGCGGTTACAGCCGGTGACGAAATTGTGGTAACCGAATTAGAACATCATTCAAATTTGCTTCCATGGCAACGCGTATGTCAGGAAACCGGTGCCAAACTGATTATTTGTCCGGTAGATGGTAATGGGGATTTATCTCTGGAAACCATTATTAGTTGCATTAACGCCCGGGTCAAACTGGTGTGTATTACCCAAGTATCCAACGTGTTGGGAACTATTATTGACGTTCAACACGTAATTAAAGCCATCAAACAGGCCAATCGTCAAACGAAAGTACTCGTTGATGGTGCTCAATCAACCCCTCATATGCCGGTGAATGTTAAAGATATGAAAGCAGATTTTTATGCCTTTTCTGGTCATAAAATGCTTGGACCTCAAGGGATTGGGTGTTTGTATGTTCGTCGCGAAATATTGGAAACCCTTCGACCTCATTTAGTTGGTGGTGGCATGATAAGTGAAGTCTATGCCGACCATGCAACGTGGGCTGATTTACCTGACCGATTCGAAGCGGGGACTCCAGATGTAGCTGGGGCTATTGGATTGGCGGCTGCATGCAGATACCTAGATCAAATCGGTATGGAAAATATCCAAACCCACGAACAAACCTTGGCAGCCTACGGATTAGCTCAATTAAACGAGCTTGAAAATTAAGTATTATTATAAATCTATGGTAGTCTCGATTTAAAAAAACATTCCGGTATCCTCACGTTTAATCTTCGTCAGATTCATGCTCATGACACGGCTCAAATTCTTGACCGAGAATGTGGCATTGCAGTCCGTTCAGGTCATCATTGTAATCAACTATTAACTCGAAAACTGGGGGTTCCCGCCACCGTTCGTGCTAGTTTTTACTTGTATAATACTGAAGCAGAAATTGACCGACTTGTTGCTGGCCTTCGTCGGGTCAAAGAAATTATCAAATAGCTATACCCTATACCCTAAATCCTATGAACGATGATTTATATCAAGAAGAACTACTCGACCATTACCGTCATCCCCATAATTTTGGTCCCCTCCCGGATCCCTCCTGTTCTGTGTTAGAGGTAAACGCCTCTTGTGGTGACCAGATGACCCTACAACTCAAGATTGATCCTGACAAACAAGTGGTGAGTGAAGCAATGTTTACGGGAGTTGGCTGCGCGGTCAGTATGGCATCTGCTTCACTTTTAACCGACTATACAAAAGGTAAAACCATAAAAGAACTGCAAACAATTGATTTTGATTTCATGCAACAACTCATTGGTACTACCATATCCCCAGGCCGCGTTAAGTGCCTTGCCCTTTCGGCCAAAGCCCTGATGAAAGCCCTTGAACAATCGATTTCTACTCTCCCGTCATCCTCAACCGGCTCGGCGTAGCCGATGCAGGATTGGGGATCCATGCCTTCTTTGTATAGAACCGCCCGAGGCGGCTGACGATTAAACAATTCTTGGAAAATTTAAATTCGGTTGACGTTGGATATCCATCGCATTTTCAACAATTCGGTGTTGTTGTGATATGTACCACGCTGCTACCCCAATCATACCGGCACTATCAGTGAATAATTTTGCCGTATAGGGAATAACCACAGGTAAATGGTATTTTTTTGCCACCTTCCGTGCTGCCATTCTCAGCGTCACATTTGATACTACACCACCACCGAGTAAGATTGTTTTCGGTTGATATAAAGTAATCGCTAATTCTAACTTCTTCATCAGGTGAGTGAGCGCGGCTTGTTGAAATGATGCTGAAAAATCTGCAACGAATTGTTTATCGTGCGGCACGTCTTCCAGTTTTCGCAACGCATTAAGCGCTGCTGTCTTTAATCCTGAAAAACTAAATTCCAAATCTTTTCGGCCTATCATGGGGACAGGTAAACGATAAATCGGAGAACCTTGTTTAGCCATTTCTGACAAAATCGGTCCGCCAGGATATCCCAATTTCAGCATTCGAGCCACCTTGTCATACGCTTCACCGGCCGCATCATCCAATGTTTCTCCCAACAGGTTATAATCACCAATTGCTTTAACCAAAACCAATTCCGTATGGCCTCCCGAAATCAAAAAGCCTACCGCAGGAAATACTAAATCGTCATTACCTTTATTTCCTTTACTATTTCGTGCCAAACTCGATAACAAATGGCCCTCTAAATGGTTAACCGGAATCAAGGGTTTATGAAGTTTTGTGGCCCACATTTTGGCATGATCAATGCCGACTTCAAGTGACGGGGCCAAACCAGGCCCATACGTAACCGCTACCGCGTCGATGTCAGCTTCGGTGATATGAGCCAATTTGATTGCCCTGGCAATCACTGGCTCCAGCCACTCTTGGTGTTTGCGCCGCGCAATATCCGGGACCGTACCGCCCCATTCTTCATGAAATCGTACCTGACTGGCCACCACATTCGATAAAACACAATTGTTTCGGGTAATTGCGGCCGATGTGTCGTCCAAAGACGTCTCAATTGCTAAAATAATCACTCTTTTCGTTCCCATTGAATTGAAAATAGTCGTTCTGTTTCAGAAATACTTTTGATGTCTATCCAGGCAATCGTCACCGGTTTTTTAAAACGTTCAATCCATTCATGGGCTTTTTCTTGCCACTCAATAGCAATGACATCCCCAGCCCCAAGTCGGGATTCAATTCCCAATTCACGGATAGTTTCACCTTCAAATAACCGCCAAGTATCCACATGATAAAACACTCCTTGGCTTTTGTTGGTCCGATACGGGTATTCCTTCATAATGGTATACGTGGGCGAGTTGATCGTTTCAACGACGCCTAATACTTGGCCAATTCCTTTGGCAAAATGAGTTTTTCCTGCTCCCAAATCTCCCTGTAATGCGATTACTAATGGATGAGTTGCCAGCTGATCTTGTTGTTGAGAAATGAGAGCAGAGCCGAGGTGGATTGTCTCTTCAACAGAATGACTTTCAAAATGAGTAGCTCCTGCTTTCATAATAATTTCACCCTGGCGTAATATCTCTGGACTATCTAAGGTTGTGTCAACAACAGTAGACGGGGATCGAACCGGAATTTTTCCCGCATCCATAAACACGGCTATCAGGGCCTGACGATGAGGTGATACATACTGCTGCCATTCTTCAAATGAAAAAATCTGCTTTGCCCCAGAGGTATTTGCTGATGTAGCCGTAATCGGTTTACCAAAAGCATTCACTAACTGAGAAACGAATGGCAAGCTGGAATAACGAATACCCAACGTTTTGCGTTCAGATTCCACTTTCTTGGCTACTTTACCAGTAGATTTGGCTATCAGAGTAACGGGTCCAGGAAGTAGGGTTTCAAATACATTACAAGCAATCGGGTTCATGACAATATATGATTGAGCCATGATTCGGTCAGCCACAGCCACCGACAGTGCTTTATTTAATCGATTTCCCTTATACGACAGCAGTTTTTCAATCGCCATCGGGTTAGTCGCATCCGCGCCTAAACCATAACTGGTTTCGGTTGGGTAGATGATTAATTCACCCTGTGATAATGCCTTCAATGCGAGGCGTAAACTATCCACAGCGGTGATAATTACTTGTTTCATATTAAGTATCGTATGATACCATAACTACCAGAGGTATATTATGCCACAACCATATCAAGCCAAAGTAGCTGAACACGTATTGTTATCTCCCCAATATCACTGGTTTACGCTAGATTTAGAGAGTCCCACCATTCTGGATTTTCAGGCTGGTCAATTCATTATATTAAACATACCCAACACAGCTGCAAAAAAGGCATATTCTATTCCCTCGTCCCCAACAAACAAAAGCCAAATAAATCTATTAATTGATGTGAGTCCTCAGGGAGACGGTACCCGCTATCTTCAATCACTAAAACCGGGGGATAGTTGTTCCTTTTTGGCTCCCGCAGGTCAATTCGTCCTATCAGACAGTCCCGAAGAAGAATCAGTTTCTCTGATAGCGACCGGCTCAGGTATAAGTGCTGTCAGAAGTATGGCGTTATGGTTACTCCAAACGCAGCAAGATCAACGACCTATCAATCTTCATTGGGGGATGCGACATCTGGAAGACACCTTTTGGATGGAAGAATTCCGGCTCCTGGAAAAAAATTTCCCCAACTTTCACTTCGATTTAGTTCTATCCCAGCCACCAGAGGGCTGGCCACTCTGTCAGGGACACATAAATGATTGCTTAACCGCTCACTATACTTCCTATAAAAACACTGGATTTTACATCTGCGGTAGCGTGCATATGGTTGAAGATGTGGTGGCTTTTTTGCACAACAAAAAAGTTAATGATGACATGATCCATCACGAGCGGTTTGGTTAAAATCCTTGACTTACAAACCCAACCAATTAAGATACCCCAGCAAAGCCAACACGGGCAATGCTATTGCAAGTTTTTTCAACAAACCGTCATTGAATAATATATGTGACCAATCTTCCATAAGCTGTATTCAGCATAACAAACAGCTTGCTATCGGTCAATTCAATTTTCGTTTTACTGCCTCGCTAACCATTTTCCCATCAGCTTGGCCTTTCACTTGAGCCATAACCGCACGCATCACTTGACCGAAATCTCGTGTTGCTAGTGTTGGTAGTACTTCCTCCACTATCGCTTCAATCGCTTCCAAACTCATTAACTTCGGTAAATATGTTTCAATAATCGTCAATTCTTTCTTTTCCGTTTCCACAATATCTAATCGCCCACCTTGAGTGTACTGGTTTATGGCTTCGCTTCGACGTTTTGTTTCCCGACGAAGTAATTCAATCACCTCCTCATCAGTCAACTCGTGTTTGGCATCAATCTCTCTATTTTTAATCTCTGAAATGACAAACCGTATTACTCCCAATCGTTCCGTGTCATGGGCTAACATGGCTTTTTTCATGTCATCATACAATTGTTGTCTAATCATATGCCGTCATTATACAACCGGTATTGATACAATGACGGCATGAATCCACTTCAGAAATCGATTATCGCTACCCTTTGCTACTCTGACATTTTTGACTATCCCCTGACCCAAAAGGAAATTACCGAAAAACTCATCAACGACAAGCCGGTGAAAAAAACTATCCTCATTCCAATTATTGAAAAATTACATCAAGATGGGTTTATTTGCCAAACAGGATCATACTTTCACCTCCCTCATCGCAGCCGCATTATTAAATTGCGCATTGCTCGCCTGGCCCTATCCACTAAAAAACAACAACAAGCCAAGCATATTGCCGACAGAATAATGAGTCTTCCGTATGTCAGGGCTGTTTTTCTTACCGGTGCGGTTGCCGTGGGAAATGCCTCTGCTCCAGATGATATTGACATCATGGTCGTTTCTGCTAGTCATAGCTTATGGACGTGCCGATTGTTTGTAAATGGTTGGCTAGATGCATTCCATTTCCGTCGTCATCCTCGGGATAAACAAGTCAGAGATAAAATTTGCCCCAACCTCTTTCTGGCTGAAAATGCGCTTCGAATTGCTCAATCTCAAAGAAACCTGTATTCAGCTCATGAGGTGATTCAGGCGAAACTATTAGCGGGTCCGGATCAATTTCAAAACATTTTTTTAAGTCAAAATGCTTGGATCAAAACGTATTTATCGAATGTCACCATTCCCACTGACAATACACTTGAACCATCACCAGTCCAAGCTCCGGTAAAAGGAGAAGCCGTAGCTCGACGGTTGCAAGAAATGTACATGAAATCCAAAAAAACTCGGGAAATCACCTCGGCTGAAGTCGCCTTTTTTCACCCTCGTGATACCGCCACTGTCATTCAAACCAAATTTGAACAAAGAATGAGACAATACACGAGATGATTCTTTCCTACGCTCAAGTTAAAGCCCAGATGTATACCTGGCACCAACAACACGAAACAGTAGTGTTTGTCACCGGTGTTTTCGACATTCTGCATCAGGAACATAATAATTTTTTGCACAAGGCAAGCCAACAGGGCAATCGGTTAATTGTTGGCCTTGAATCCGATCAACGAGTCACGCTGCTAAAAGGACCAACTCGGCCGGTAAATTCCATTACTGTCCGCCTAAATCAAATAAATAATCTGGACTGCGTAAGTGGGTGTTTTGAATTACCTCCAGTGACAAATTGGCTTCATTTTATGCAGGAACTACAACCGGATAGCTATTGTGTCTCGTCACATTCTCCTTACTTGGAAACCAAAAAGAGTATCTGTGAACAGATAGGAATTGAATTTAAGATTGTCCATCAACATAATCCTGCTATTTCCACCACAAAAATAGTCCATCAAAACCGCCAACAAGTTGCGTCAGCGGAAAAGGCAGAGTAAAATATCCCATAGTATTACCTCCGTCTCTATAAACCGGAGGTTTTGTATGAAAGGCCTCATTAATAATGGGGTACAATAAAAACATATGGATTTTGATCGTTTAGTCGTCGGCTTCTTGGTTGACGAAGTTGTAGGTGGTTTTTTCATCTCCGTTCCTCCTGGACACATCGCTTGTGTTTACGACCGCGGTGCAGGAGTATTACCTCGGGTATGGGGTCCTGGTTTGCACCTCAAAATTCCATTTTGGCAAATTGCCAAGCTTTTTAATGCTCAAATTCTGGAATACACCATTCGTCAAGGTTTTGACATTAATACCAACAAAGAATCACTTGGAGATGAACCCATTAAAGCCTCGACCGGTGATGGTCAATACATACAAGTTGAAGGATCGATTTTGTTTCGCCTCAACAAGCAAAAAGCTCCTCAGTTATGGGAAAATATCGGCGAGAATTTTGTTTCCAAGGTAATTCGGCCGATTGCTCGTTCCCGTATTGCTAATCAACTTTCCAGTATGAGTATGACCGATATCCGAGCCAATCGCTCTGGACTTGAAAACCAGCTCAAAGACGCCTTAAACGCCGACTTTGCCGACAAAGGCTTGATTTGCGAGGGAGTCCTCCTTTCTGAAATCAAAACAGTTGTAAGCTAGTCGAAGAATTAGCACTAAACAGCTTTCAGTGCTTGACACTTCCACTCTAAATTGGTAAAAATAGCAGCAGGCATTTGAGTCTGCTAACCTGTTTTGTATTATTAAGTTATTAAGAATCCAAGGAGGATTAATCATGGCTAAAGCCTCAGCTCCAAAAATGGTCACCCCAGACAGTCTTCATCCCATGCCGGGATATGTCTTTGTTAAACCCGAAGATGCCCAAAAACAAACTGCATCCGGGATTTACTTGCCCGATTCTCATGAAGAAAAACCTCAACAAGGCAGCGTTCTTGCCGTTGGTGACGAATGGGTCACGGAACATGGCGCCACTATAAAGTCCCCGGTAAAAACGGGCGATTCAGTTATTTACAAAAAATGGGGGGGTAACGAAGTCAAGATTGGTGACATCGAATACCAATTCCTTAAATTTGAAGATATTCTCGCAATCATTAAATAATTTTGTGTAAACGAAAGGAATACATATGTCAGCTAAACAACTCGCATTTAGTGATGATGCCCGCGTCAAATTAATGGCTGGAGTGGATAAATTAAGTAGAGCCGTTGTTACCACCTTGGGTCCTCGTGGTCGAAACGTGGCTTTGGATAAAAAATGGGGCGCTCCCACTGTGGTTCATGATGGTGTGTCTGTAGCCAAGGAAATTGAATTGGAAAATAAATACGAAAATCTTGGAGCGGAATTTATA
>CAZQBH010000003.1:20758-24417 GCA_964591645.1 uncultured Pseudomonadales bacterium
GAATTGGAAGATCCATTTGAGAATATGGGTGCCCAATTGGTTAAACAAGCCGCCGAAAAAACCAACGACATCGCTGGTGATGGCACTACCACCGCAACCTTACTAGCCCAACAAATTGTCAAAAATGGCATGAAACATATCGCCGCCGGCAGCAATCCCATGTTAATGAAACGTGGTATCGATATGGCCGTAGATGCGGTGGTTAAAGAACTTCACAAAGTAAAAAAGGAAGTGAAGACCGAAGAATGGGAAAAAGTGGCTACCATTTCCGCTCAAAACTCCACCATTGGTGGAAAAATTGCTGAAGCTCTCAAACGCGTTGGTAAGGACGGGGTCGTTGAAGTTGAAGAAGGTAAGACCATGGAGATCGAAATCGATCACAAAGAAGGCATGATGTTTGATAAAGGGTATGCTTCACCATACTTCGTCACCGACGCTGACAATATGGAAGCAGTGATTGAAAATCCGTATATCCTTATCACTGATCAAAAGGTGTCTTCCATTGCCGATCTATTACCCTTCTTGGAGAAAACCATCAAAATCACCAAAAACATCGTCATTGTTGCCGATGATATCGACGGTGAAGCATTGGCAACCTTAGTCGTCAACAAGATGCGCGGTGCGTTCAATATCCTAGCTGTTAAAGCTCCTGGGTTCGGAGATCGCCGCAAAGCTATGTTGGAAGATATTGCCGTTTTGACTGGTGGCACGTACATTTCTGAAGCTACTGGGCGCAAGCTGGATTCAGTTACTCCCGAAGATTGCGGTCGGGCTGATACTGTTCGCTCTGACAAAGACAGCACCTCCATCATTGGTGGTAAAGGGACCAAGAGTGCAATTGATGGCCGAGTGGCTCAAATCAAAAAAGAGATGGACAAAACCACTTCTGAATTTGATAAAGAAAAACTCCAAGAACGTCTTGCGAAATTATCCGGTGGCGTGGCTGTCATCAACGTTGGTGCCGCCTCCGAAATTGAGTTGAAAGAGCTCAAAGAACGCGTCAAAGATGCGGTAGGCGCCACCAAAGCTGCCATCGAAGAAGGTGTGGTTGCCGGTGGTGGTGTCGCTCTCCTTCGAGCTTCCAAATCACTTGAAAACCTCAAGAGTGAATCAGTCGATGAGGCTGTCGGCATTAAAATCGTTAAAGAATCCCTCGAACAACCCATGCGTTGGCTCGCTAAAAATAGTGGCCAAGACGATGGTTGGATTGTTCGTGAAGTCTTGTCCCATGCAGGTAATGCGTATGGTTACAATGTCCAAACCTTAGAATTTGGCGACATGCTAGAACAAGGTATTCTTGATCCAGTAAAAGTGACCCGATCGGCGCTTCAAAACGCCGCCTCCGTGGCCGCCATGATTCTGACTACCGAAGCCTTGGTCACTGATGTCCCCAAAGAAGAAAAAGCTGATATGGGTGGTGGTGCTGGCATGGGTGGTATGGGTATGGGTATGTAGTCGAGACCTACGTCCCGACTATCCTGAGCTTGCCGAAGAATCGAAGGATAATTAAATTCACAAACCGCTCCGAAAGGGGCGGTTTTTTGTTGTAGAGTAAAATTAAATTATATGGATGCATTTTCTGAAGATGAAATAAAGAAAAATTGTCCTCATTGTGACCCAAACTCGTTTGCGTTAAGATTTCCACTCAAAAATACTGATAATTTCTGGGTCGTGCTAGATGTACATCCATTAATCAAAGGGCACATACTTATCATTCCAAAACAACACCTCTCATGTATTGGAGAGTATCCTGAAAATATTTACCAAGAATTCTTATTGCTATTTAATACCTTTTACTTCTTTGTAAAACAAACCTATGGATCAGTCAGTACATTCGAACATGGAAAGATTGGTCAAACAGTGTTTCATTCCCACATCCATATTTTGCCATTCAATGGTCAGCCGACTCAAATTGTGCCTGAAGGTGAAAGATATTTGACTCCATTTGACGATTTTAAAATGCTCAAATCGGCGTATATAAAAGACGGAAAATATTTGTATTTTTCTATCGATAATCAAAAATGGTTAGTGGACACTACCCTCGGAGCACCACGATTTTTCAGAGATCGATTTGCCCAAGTACTTGGCGTCCCCAACCGTGGCAATTGGAAAGAGATGGACAAAGACAAATCACTTATGGATCAAGTGATCAGAGAAATGAGAATGGTCCAAAATGAATGGGAACAACACAACCATGAACAATCAATTTTTAAACAATAAAATTTCCTTTATTTATTTCGACGTTGGTGGGGTAATCATCAAAGATTTTTCCGCTACCAATAATTGGGATCGGTTAAAACGCGAAGACTTAGGTTTTACAGATCAGACAATTATTCATTTTGACCAAATTTGGCAACAATATAGCCAGCGCCTCAGTCTTGACGTTGACGTTGATGATTTAGTTCCCAAACTATCCCTCCCTGATGGTTTTTCAATTCTTGACCAATTCATTAAACGATTTGAAAAAAATCAATCAATTTGGCCCATCATGCAATCAGTCAAAGAAAAATATCGTATAGGCTTACTAACTGATATGTATCCCCGCATGTTCAATGCCATCAAAGCTGCCGGATTATTTCCTCCCGTTGAATGGGACGTCATTATCGATTCGAGTGTGGAAAAAGTCAGAAAACCCGATCCGGAAATGTATACCCTGGCTGAAGTCCGAGCAGAGGTCAAACCAGAGGAAATTCTCTTTATCGATAACGTTCAAAAAAATCTTGATCCTACAATATCCCGCGGTTGGTCAACCGTTTGGTATGATTCCTCGGACTATGAGAAATCGAGTAAAGATTTGATGGATATGTTGAAAAAACTATGGGTATAATGATTTCTAATGTGCAGAAAAAACAAAAGGAGTGGTTAGTATGGAACCAAAATATAAGCGGATCTTACTAAAAATTGGCGGCGAGGCATTATTGGGTGATCGCCAATACGGTATTTCACCTCAAGCTTGTGATGATATTGCCGCCCAAGTCAAAGAAATTCACGATCTTGGAGTTCAAATCGGACTCGTTGTAGGTGCAGGTAACATTTTTCGCGGTATTGCCGCCAGTAAAAATGGGATCGAACGTTCTACGGCCGACTATATGGGTATGTTGGCCACCGTTATGAATGCCTTAGCACTTCAGGATGCACTGGAAAAACGAGGAGCCCAAACTCGAGTTCAATCCGCCATCGAAATGCGTGCCGTTGCCGAATCTTTTATTCGTCGTCGAGCCATTCATCATATGGAAAAAGGCCGGATTGTTATTTTGGCTGCCGGTACCGGCAATCCCTATGTCACCACTGACAGCGGGGCTGCTCTACGGGCACTAGAATTAAACTGTGAAATCCTTCTCAAAGCCACCAAAGTCGATGGGGTATACAACAAAGATCCGATGAAATACCCTGATGCCGTTCGGTTTGATACTATGACCTATGTTGACGCCATCAAAGATCCTGATATCTGTGTAATGGATGCAGCCGGTATTTCCATGTGTATGGATAATAACATGCCGATCTACGTCTTTAATCTATTTGAGCCAGGCAACCTGAAACGAGTCGTTATGGGTGAAAATATTGGCACCCTGGTTACTGGTAACCAACAACACAATTTTGGTTAACGAGAAATTGAAGCGATCGCTCTTTGAATCGAAGGTGCCCAAAGAGGTTCTGCA
>CAZQBH010000003.1:24427-29420 GCA_964591645.1 uncultured Pseudomonadales bacterium
TTGAGCCACTTCAAAGTGAAGATGTGGACCTGTGGTCCAACCAGTCATTCCAATTTCTCCCACCTTTTGGCCAGCCTTAATCGAATCGCCGATTTCTACCATAATCAAACCAAGATGGGCATAGAGTGTTTCTTTACCATCAGCGTCTTGAATATAGACATGGCGACCATACCCCTGTTTTTGTTCCACGATATCAGTCACGACACCATCGTCCATGGCTAACACATCGCTGCCCAAAGGAGCCCGAAAATCAATACCTGGGTGTCCTGCGTGAAATGTTTGAGAAATTCCCGTCAAATGGGCTACCGGTAATAAATAGGTGTGACTAGTTTGAATCTGAGTTGAAAATCCAGGAATATCATTAACTGGTTGACGGACGTCCCAGCCTTGCAAGACATCAACAGCAGGAAGAGCTGAGGCGGTGGCTCCCACCATAACGGCAGCTACCAACGGGCCTCCTGCCCACGCCTTAATCCGGTCATATTGCCATAAAGGTCGAGTTACTAAGGTAAACAAAGTACTCTGAGAAAAACGACCTCGGCGTTCACGTTTAATCCATCGTTTAATGGCTTTAAACTGTTTTTTTGCTGATCGTATCATTAGAGCGAATTTTTGAAGCTATCGCTCGCTTTTCGGGTATTTCTACCTGGGGTGATCGACCTGTCCTTCTGATCACTCCATTCTTGGTAGTTCCCTGGGGCCAAGATAGGGGAAAAAGATGGATGGTCCCAAAAAATCCCTCTATATTGAGGGCTCCGAGAGATAATACCATAATTTTCCCAAAAGTCAATCATTATAGGCCGGAAACAGAATACCTCTGATTTACTTCATAGCAGTTTTCCGTTACGCTAATAAAGAAGCAAAATAATAACCTAATAGGGGAGAAACGATTATGGTGCGCGCTGCCATTAACGGTTTTGGCCGAATCGGCCGGACCGCTTTACGCGCCTGGCTCGACCGGGCTGATTTACACGACCAACTGGACATTGTGGTTATCAACACATCTGGTTCTATGGACATTGAAGGCTGGGGACATGTGCTGAAATACGATACCGCTTATCGGATGTTGCCACACGAATTACATGTTGAACATATTCAAGGACGCAAAGAAGTAACTGATGAGAACCCCTTGCTGGGGTATTTTCATCTGGATAATCGTCATATTACTGTCCTTGCGCAACGGGATCCTGAAAAAATTGATTGGCGCAAATACAACGTTGACATTGTTATCGAGTGTACGGGTGTTTTCCGAGATGAAAAAACTGCAGGTAAACACTTGGCTTCAGGGGCAAAAAGAGTAATAATTTCTGCCCCTTCCAAAGGGGGAGCAATTGGAACCTTTGTTTTAGGAGTGAATGGATACGACGGCAAATGTCCCATTGCTGACAACGCTTCGTGTACTACCAATTGTATTGCTCCGGTCACCCAGGTGATCCATGACACGTTAGGTATCAAAAAAGCCGCTTTAACCACCATACACGCCTTTACCGACGATCAAAATCTCCAGGATGGATCGCACAAAGAGGATCTTCGTCGGGCTCGCGCAGCATCTATGAACATGGTGCCCACTTCCACGGGTGCAGCCAAAGCAGTCACTTCAGTAATTACCGATCTCAAAGGGAAATTTGATGGGGTTGCCATTCGTGTTCCAGTGGTAACCGGTTCAATCTCTGACCTCACCTTTATTGTGGGTCGCCCAACCTCCAAAGAGGAAGTTAATCAAATCATCAAAGATGCTGCCGATACTTCACGTTGGCGCGGTCTTGTTGGTTGGACCGAAGAACCCCTAGTATCATCCGACATAATTGGCCGTAAAGAATCAGTTATTGTCGATCTTTCCTTAACCCAAGTGGTTGATGGTGATTTGGTAAAAATATTTGCCTGGTACGACAACGAATGGGGGTATAGTAACCGTCTCATTGAACAAACAATTGCTGTAGCAAACGGGTAATCATCAAAATCTTTAACACCGGGAGTTGGTATTCTTAAACTCCCGGTGTTGTGTTTTTGAGGCGCGGGTGGGATTTGAACCCGCGAATCGAAGGTTTTGCAGACCTCGCCATTAGACCGCTCTGGTACCGCGCCAAACAACACTTGTGATTATACAAGATGTTTTCGATGTCTGATATACTCTGGACAGATGACTACCAAAAGGCGCATCAGTTTTTTGTTATGGATAATCCCCTGTATGGCAATGGCTGGCTGTACCTTACCCTTTGCCAAACAGAATTATGCTGGTCTTCAAGTCGAATCTGAACCAAAAGCCGAAGTATACATTGACGGCAAACATGCTGGTGAAACCACGTATTACGACACTAAAGTTAAAGCTGCCGAACATATTGTGAAATTGGTGCCACTTTCGGGTTCAACCGATCCCTGGGAAACAAAAATTACCCTTAATCCTGGTCTGTTGACCATTATTGGGAAAACCTTTGCTACTACTCCACAAGAATCAAGCCATTACATCTTGGCACTTGAAAAGATTTCAAACAACAAGACCGCTGAGCTTACCATTGTTACCACCCCAGAAAACGCCATTGTTCGTCTCGACGATCAACCCAAAGGTTTTTCTCCCTTGACCAACCTTGATATCACTCCCGACAAGCATAAGGTTACCCTGACCGTACCAGGGTACAAAACCCAAAACATTTCTATTACCACTACAGCAGGATACAGAGTGATTTTAACTGCAGAATTAGGCAAATCATTATCACTTCAACTGACTGCTACCGCCGCTGCTACTCCCTCTGCTACCCCTTCAGCTACTATGACTCCTTCAGTTTCACCCTCCCCAACACCCAAAACGTCCCCTACTCCAAAACCGTCCCCATCTGCAGCTCCTACACCAACTCCAAAAGCCTCAGCTACTCCTAGACCGAGTCCTACTGCTGCGTTAGCTAAACCCTATGTTGAGATCTTAACCACACCCACCGGTTGGCTTCGAGTTCGTTCAGAACCGAATGGATTGGTTGAAAATGAAGTTGCCAAAGTCAATACGGGTGAAACATATCCATTCATCGAATCCAATGATACGGGTTGGTACAAAATTGAATATGAACCGGGTAAACAAGGTTGGGTTGCCGCCACCTACGCCAAATTAGTGAAATAACTATGGATATTTCCGCCCTCCATCAATTCTTAATCGACTCAAATAAAGCCGGATATGCTGGAGGAGAAGAAAAACAGTGGATTAAAGAACCTGATGGTTCGACCACGATTCCTTACACCAAAGGTAATTGGAAATCACACGACAATTTTTTTGGTGGCGAACCATATGGGGGTCGACTGGTGGTGTTATTCCAAGACAAACCTGTTTGGATAATGGTGTATTACGGCTGGGTTATCAAAGGTATAGACCCCAATCCCGTTTACAAAATCCTACGGAGTGCCTTGATGAATATGCCGACCGAAGCCCCGTTTCGTGGACCCAAAGAATTAATCGAAGCTGAATTCTCTTACATCAATACCTGGGAAGGGACCGTTGAACGCTATTCTGGGACAGAGCAAATCACTCAAAATGGTACAGTTATCTACAAAGCCGACTATCGCGGCGGCCTCATCGATCAACATTTCCGCGACTAATTTACCAACCTCCGAGAGTCATAAGGCTAGAACCTCCGAGGTTGGTAAAATTGCTTCCACTTCTCACGTCATCCTCAACCGGCTCGGCGTAGCCGAAGCAGGATTGGGGATCCATAAACAGTGAAGTAATTTATATAGATTCCCGATCAGGTCGGGAATGACGAAAATTATCCACCAATTCCATATAAAATCGCGATTACCAGTACACCCCAAATAATCACCGTGGCTAACAACGGTTTATCCGAAAACAAAACTCGTTCCGGACTTTCCCCTTTGTTTTGTTCATAAACCAATTGTAAATAACGCATCACCCCATAAATCACAAAAGGCACAGTAATCATTAACCACTTTTCCATCCGAAAGGTTCGCGGAATCAGCGAAAAAATCAGCGGTACTGGACCCTCATCAAAGATAAACTGCTGTTGATATGAAAACAGAGCATAAGCAAACCAGGATGAAGTGGCAAACATACCAGTGTAAATGTCCAAGAGCCGCTGGGTGTAATGAGATAGCGTGACCCGTTGCCCCTCCAAACCTACTTTCAGGCCGGTTAAGAGTGTTCGTTCACTTTGTCGTTTTCCAACCGCCAAAAACAGAGCAAAACTAATCACTGTCAATAGAAACCATACATTCATATGGAGACCAACCACCGCTGCCCCCGCATAAACGCGTAAGATAAATCCCGCGGCAATCGTCAATACATCCAAAATTGCCACGCGTTTTAATTTGGTTGAATACGCCACATTAAGTGCTAAATAGGCAAGTAAAGTAAAAAAGAAGAAAAATGATAAGGTTCGAGCCAAAGCCAGACTGCCCACTAGTAAAACCAACGCAGTAAATAATGCTACCGGTACCGGTAATGCACCCGAAGCAATTGGTCGTTTCTTTTTAAACGGGTGTAATCGATCTTGAGGTGCGTCGATCACATCGTTAAAAATGTACACCGATGATGACAGTGCACAAAAAATCACAAATGATTCAAAAACAAGCGTAAAGTAACCGGGGTAAAACAATAAACCGCTAAAAACCAGCGCCGCAAATACTGCTACGTTTTTTGCCCATTGTCTGGGGCGGGCGGTTTTGAGGAGATTATAAGCGATCTGAGCCATATGCCGAAGCCTCCCACAACTAAACCAATCAAGACTATTGTAAACGCCTTTTGCTGAGGGTTTAATTGTAAGGCAATTGTACCAAGAAGCAATGTAACTAACCAATAAAATCCAGCAATGCGCCGTTTTCCCCAACCCAAATCTAATAGCGCATGATGTAAATGAGTCCGATCACCCCAAATGGGGGATCTCCCTTTGAGTATACGGTTCAACATTACATATACCGCATCAATCATTGGCACTCCTGATACCAATAATAAAGTAGCCAATTTAGCCCCGGATAAGATCGACAACAAGGCTAA
>CAZQBH010000003.1:29430-31809 GCA_964591645.1 uncultured Pseudomonadales bacterium
AAAGAACCAGCCCCATATCCAGGCATCATCCGCTGAGGATACACATTCCAAACTAACAAACCTAAAAATGCCCCTGCGGTAATACCCGCCAATTGCGTTACTTGCCACTGACCTGGATCACTCACAAAGCGCATTGACAGTATGCCAATCACCGATGCCGCAATGACAACAATTCCTGGTAGTTGTCCATCTACTCCCTTTGACCAATTCATCATATTCATACACCAGACAATCCACACCAAAGCAAAGAGATCCGATAGTACCCAAATAGTTCGCCATCTTCCCAATAACCACAATGGAATTTGCGGCTGATTTAAATGAATCACTCCTGTCCCCAAAGGATTAGTAATATACGCAATACCGATCCCTGCCCCCACGACGCATGCAGCTGCCAAAAAACCGGCTCCCAATCGGATATAAGGATGAATATCATAAATATCATCCAACCAACCAACAACGGCTAAGACAATTGTTCCCAGCAAAATTCCTACAATGTGTTTGTCAATTCCCACCAACAAAGCTGTGCTAATCAAGATACCCGCCAAAATGACTAATCCACCTCCCCGGGGTACGGGATAATGATGAACCACCTTAGCATGAGTTTGTTTTTTTGGGTCATCTAACCAGCCTTGTCGAATATACCACCATCGCACCACTGCTCCTACTATCGTGGCAATGATTGCACTTACCAAAAATGGTTGTCCTAACAAGTACCACAAAGACCTTCCGAGCAATGGATTCATAGCGTTATAGCATTACCCACAAAATATGAATAATCGAAAGACTAAACAAAAACAAACATAAGATGTGCAACCATTTTAAAATATTGATATAAATTGATGAGTTTACGCTCCAACGCGCTAACATAAGATAAGTTATCCAAATGATCAAAGAACTCAGCGGCAATAGAAAGAACCATTCGCGCGATACTAATTGATTCACTCCATATGGCAGACTATAAAACAAGGGGATCTGTGGGGGTAGTTGCCACCAAAACACCGCGGTTAAGACGATATTAAGTAACAATATCCATAAACCATATCCATAACCGGGCGAATTTACTTGAAAAGCGGCAGGGGTTCGATTACTGTTTGCCATATCGATTCATTGTATCAGCTTGCCCGGGACAACCAAGCCATCAGCCGTGAACTAATCGGAGCCGCCTGTGGTTCAATGAAACGGAAGAGACCCTCAGTCATCAACAAGATAATTACCCATGAAGCCGCAAAACTAAAACCAAATGCCACATTGTAAGAAAAATGGCGAATTAATGACACGAATAGCCAGCTGGAGAACGAATTAATGACCAAAATATGTACCACATACAGTGAAAAAGACCGCTCACCCAAAAAGACAAACAAGCGGCGGGAGAGTAGGCGTTGCAAGACACCGCTATACAAAATTAACCATAACCAACAAATTGCTCCGATCCCATGATAAAACGATGAAACTTGAGGAAAAGCGAGGAAGGGTAAAAAGTGGTACCAGGGAGACATGCTTGCAGTGGTATGCGCTTGAGGATATCCGCCAAAATAAATTCCCCCCGCGACCAATAACAGTGTGATATACCAGGCTAGTCGATCCCGCTGTAACCAATGCTGTAACTCATAAATCATCATCCCCAAGATCAAAAAATAGTAATAACCCTTGAAGGTTAAGCCGACAATAATTCCGAGTAGCACCATTCGTTTTGGTAATGACTTCACAAAATACATGATCGCAGCCGAAAAAATTGTTCCCACGAAAAAGAGGGGCATAGTCCACAATGAACTATTGTAGGCTTCTTTAATGGAATAGACATTAAATACACTCAAAAAACTTTGTTGAAGCATGGTTAAAAACGAAGGTTGCATTTTCCATTGATCTCCCAACCACCACCAGGATCCGGTGATTACTGCCGCTTGAGTGCTCCAATTTTGTTTTCCCCAAATCAATAAAAAAGCGATGACATTACAACTGATAATGAGCAAGAAAAATCGAAAATAACGTTTAATAACCGATGACGTAAACATGGTAGGATCAATCTTTTTTTCTGATTGTTTGGCAGCCATGTAACCGCTTAACAAGAGAAAGATGGCCACTGCTAAATTGCCGTTAATCAAAATTCCCAAAGGAGTGTTGTGAGACCATTGTTCCAGCTGAAAATAGGTATGAATATCCCCTAATGTTCCCGAGTATGAAGCGGGATAAAAGGCCACCATAAAATGATGTACCACTACCAATACGGCCGCTATTCCCCGCAAACCATCTAAATAAGTCAATCGTTGTCCCATAATCACACTTTTTCCGTCACTCGATATTCAATATATTTTCCCAGCATAAGCCGAGTGTGTGCATCTAGTCCTGGTAGGGCGGAAAAGAAAAAGCCCACCACAGGCG
>CAZQBH010000004.1:0-4932 GCA_964591645.1 uncultured Pseudomonadales bacterium
AAATTAATTATTTATTAATTTTCTGGAAATTTATAAATCACATCGTTACTCATACTAAAATTAGATGCATCACCCGCAACGGTAGCACTATCAGGACTGGGTCCGATAATAAAAAACTCTGGATCAATAATAAGAGGATCGGGATCAGATGTTTCACCAGATTCTATGAATATTCTAAAAACACTTGCGTCATCGTAATTGCTTCGGCCTCGCTGATGCTTTACCCAAGCGAGAGCCCCGACAACAGCTTCAATTAGATAAGAAACAGTTTCCGATGGATCCCACAACAACTCAGTTTGTCTGGCATAGGTGTCAAATGACTCACTCCCGGGAATAATAGTCTTGATCCGTACATTATCAATGGAGTTCACACCAGCTCTCACCGCTTTTCTTACTCTTGTAGCCGTGTCCATATCTACTCCTACGGACACGGGCAACTCCAAAAATTTTGCCGTGCCATTTTCACAACTCAGGAAAACCAGCTTCCCCATACCATATCCACGCAGAAGCGGCATCACCACCACGCGCCCCAAAGTATCAACGAAGGTGGTTTTTTTGATACATTGCTGCGTGACAACAACTTATTTCTTTCATTAGATTATCCAGCCTAAAGTGTTTATCGCTCTCTTGTTGGGCCTCTGTCTCGGTTGGATGGCAAACAACAGCATGAGTCCGGAATCATCCGCGCCCCAGGCTCCGCTACGCCTCAGTGGCCACAAACTAATCAAACCTTTACTACCATGCAACTCAGATTATCAAAACGATTCCCAATCCCTCATTTCCATCCGCAACAGCATTCAGCAGAATATCAATGTCAGCGTTACCACCGGCAACGCTGCCAAAATATCCGTCTATTTTCGCTATTTAAACTCCGGTGAAGAATTCAACGCAGAGCAGAATAATATCCCGCCGTATGCGGGATTTTTTATGCTTTAATGATTAAGGCGAGAAATTTATGGTGAGCGAAGGTTGTTTTCAGCAATTACCGGATATCTACGTGAGAATCTTGGGACTCTTGTGGATACAATCCAGATTTAAAATAATACAAATTCGCCCTTAATCTGCGCAATGCATGATTTAAAAATCCTCGATTTCTTATTCGACGATTAGAAGTTAAAACAACTTCATCTATGGGAACTATTGGTCCTAACCCTGATAAACGATGAAATAGTTCGGTATCTTCTCCTCTCAAAAGAAGATCATCATATCCACCCACACTCTGAATCGCTGATATTTTGATAGCAGAATTTGCTCCGGAGCCTTTAATAATTCTATTTGTTCTGTTAACGGTACGATATAGTTCGGATAGAAACCCTACCATTATGCTGCTTACCTTTTCCATCACACTAGGTTTGGCATCAAATATATACTTAATTGGACCATAAGCGGCAATAATTGACGGATTTGATAAAACATGCAAATATGCATGAATCCACTCCTTTGGAACAATACTATCTGCATCAGTAGAGAGGACGATTTCGACACTATCTGGTAAACTTTCAACTCCTGTTTGTCGAGCACGCGCGATGCCTTTTCTCGCTTCCTCGACAACCATGGCTCCAGAAGCCCTCGCAATTTCCCCTGTGTGGTCTGTAGATGCGTTATTTACAACCACCACCCTCACTGGTTGATCAACTATTTTTAAAGAACTATCTATAGATCTTAAAGTGCGTTCAATAAGTCCGCCTTCATTGTAGGCAGGAATAACTATTGCCACAGTCGGATTTACTGCTTGCGATCCTGCTTCAATATAAGGAAGTGCAGGAGATAAAGAAGTTCTTTCTAAAATAGACATAAATAAATTAACCACAACTTTGTTGGGGTGAATTATATACGGACATCTCAAGTATTTCCACACACGTCCAAAGTAATGTATAATTTTCCTAGTTAATAACACAGAGCTATTAAAAACATCGTGAAATTCCAAAAGAAAACCTGATCTTTGAAACAGAGTCATTTACTGTCGAACGTTCACCTAACCCGTTTGTGTCACGGGAAGAAGGTGGACATATTCGAATATTTCCAAAAGATAGAAATGTAACCTGTATAAATGATTTAACCCCAAAACAAGCTATTGAACTAATTCGGCTTGAATCGGTTACACGCGAAGCAAAGATGGATGGAATGAATGCCCAAGGTATACCAGTTAAATGGGTAAATCTCCAAGATATGGGGAATTGGGCCTTTAGGCGAAATGAGCAACCAGTGTTGCACATTCATGTATTTGGCCGGGTTTTTTTAAGAAAATGGAAAGCAATCACTTCCAGAGGCTGTTTATCTGCCTGACAGATCAAGTGGCTGCTATGACGGTTTTTCACCTATAACTGATGATGATATGAAAATCATCGGTGATCTTATTCAAACGAAACTCAATGAACCTAAATATGCTGACTCTGAGTGGAGGTTATAGAACCTAAAGTGAGTTCTTACCATCTCCGCCAGTGCCCGCAAAGCATAAAAATATCCCGCCGTATGCGGGATTTTTTGTACACGCTCATTGATAAAGTCGTTTCAAAATCATAAAATTACAGATATGAACTTAAATATTCCTCCAGGCTTATCTATGTATTTCGATCAGCAATTGGTTAAAAAATTCTCTGCATTAGAACAAAACGAAAAGAATTTCCAAGTTGCCAAGATTGTCGATTTGCTTATTCAACAAGATTTCAAAAGCAAATCGCTTAATAGAGTAGCCGAATTGGGTGGAGGCGCACACCCTGATAGATATGATTTCCTTTTTTGCCAACTTATCAAGCAAAATGGATATTTTGACTGGGTGGATGTTTCAAAATATATGTTGGATGAGGCGGTTAAATATTTAGTTGAATCTAAACAAGAAGACAGAAAAAGAGTTATTGATTTTATTGAAGCAGACATCATTACATACCTAGAAAATAAACCGGATAATACTCTGGACTTATGTATCATGAAATACACTATCGATCATATTAAAGATATTAAAATATTGTTTTCTCTATTCGAGAAAAAATTAATAATAGATGGGAAGGTTATTGCCACCATTGGCGTTCTTAATCCACAACTTAAAAGCATATCTACAAATGCGCGTTTTCTCTATAATGGAGAAGAATTCCCTGAAAATGAGACGAGAAATTTAAATGATGGTGATACATTTACAGTTAAATTCTTTAAAGAATCAGGCAAACCGGACAATGGTTACTTGGAGGGGGCGGAAACCACGAAGTATTATCATTCACCCGAAAAATTAAAAGAATGTGCTGAAAAATCAAATTTGTCGATCTTTTTAGGTGATTGGAAGCAATATTTCAGAGGTATGTCCGATATATCACTCGATCAAGACGTGATGATATTAACAAAAATATAAAAATCGTTATTTTATCTCATCAAGAGTATGTATAATACCTCAATCTCGAGAGTGCAGTATAATAATTCCAAATAATATTTTTTAAGAACTATGTCTTATGAGTGAAATTCCAGTTAATTCAGAAGTTGTTCCTGACAATGAAGTCGTCATAATTACTGATCTCATGAAAAATTTAGGTCAAGAGATATTTAGTAGGGCAATGGGAGTAGACATTACAACCACAGTTCCACCTGCAAAAAACGGGGCTGAGGTCCATCTCATGTATATCGTTGACACTCGGTCATCTGGTCGAGTTGCCGTGTTTTGTTCGTATAGGAGTGATGCATCTCTTGGCCCACAGGCAGCAATTACCGGAGCCGTGCAGTTAAATCCCGATGATGAAAAATTTAATGTGCCCAATGATGAAGTAAAATTACATAATCTATATAATAGAATCGCTATTCGCGCTACCACGCCGAGTACCTCTCAGACGGATATTGGAGTTAAATGGGCTGAAATGCCCCTTGGTTCACCGAAAGTGTACCAACCTCCAAATCCTAATCATAAACTACTGATAGAAGAAGCCCTCAATGGATTTAAAGCACTACCGTTTGGTGCTAATAGTAAATTCATCTTCATCGGTAGTAATCCCTCGACACTTTCCTAAATCCAATATAAAACCTGGTTAATTTCACAAGATCAAAAAATCGGTGTTTGTGTTTCCAGAGGTTCGCATCGACCAGATAACCTAACCATATCTAAATAAGTTTCTTTAATTTGCCATGGTACTGGTTCACCTCTACGGTAATACTCGGTCATTACATCAATCAGAACAATGGAAATAAATTCATGAACCAATCGGGTAAAAGCCTGTTCCGAATCTGTATTATTTTCCCCTTTGGTGTATAGCGGACATTTTTTGCAATCCTCTTCACCCAAACCTTGTTGTGCAGAAAAGCTACCTTTATTCAATAATTGCGAATACATCCTCAAAAGTCCAAAGACAGAATCTGGAACACTAAAAACAATTTCATAGCCTTTTTTCCCATCATGTGCATCGCAACACAAAGAAATAGAATTTTCTTGATTTTCACCCATAGCCTCTAAGCCAATAACAAACTGAGTTTTTTCATCAAGGTCATTCAAATGCACATACAAGAATGGTGTTTTGTTTTCAGTCATACATAACGCCTGGTAAAAAAGGATGATTTGTATTGTACTCTCGCCTAGTTTCTTAAATAAACCACAAAAAAGGGATGACCCATAATAATTGTTTAACGTCAACGTCTGTGGTAAAATTCCAGACTAATGAGGGAGTAAAACCACCATTTTGCTTGATGGTAGCGCTCCTTAATATTTCTTGCACTTTAATAATTGCGAAACAGTTACTTTCTACCAAGTGGCTAGCTTTCTGGATATATCTATGTGTCTGGACAGCTATCCACTTGGATTAGCCGGACCTATGTCTGATTCATCTTCAGCCTTAAACATGGAGGAATGACATGAAAAAGTTTGTTTTTGTATTTTCAACTCTACTCTGGTTTGCAGGTGTAATTTGGGTAATTACCCAGGTCAATAGCGAGAAAAAGTACTCAGGTGAAAATATAAAC
>CAZQBH010000004.1:4942-23348 GCA_964591645.1 uncultured Pseudomonadales bacterium
CCAAGACTACTATTTTGTCACTGATGCAGACAGCACAATCATTGCTGCATCTAAAAACTTCTTCGTCTTGAGGACGAAAAGCGGATTAAGCATGGTCAGTACTGCGATTGAAAAGCCATTAGGTTGGGAGTATTCCGAGTACTACACCATTTCACCCCGCCTGCTTCAAAAAGGAGAGTGGCTAATTGAAAAAGGGGAAAGTATTTCGGTCAGACTTGCCAATAAACCTGCAATAAATGTCGCGATTTCTTTGAAACCAGATGGTCAACGTATTGTTGCAGTTCTTTTGTTTGCCATAGGAATTCTGATGTGGAGAGTGCTGTTCAAATTGATTTTTAAAAAGTGATAGTGTTTATGGAGTGCAAGACACCCGCACCTCCTAGCTGGAGAATTCGTTGTTAATCAACGGTTTTTCAGTTAGGAGGGTGTTTTGTATATACATGAATAACCCGTGGTATGATCTAGGTACTAATTTATCGCGAGGCCACTATGCCCATGATATTAATCGGTATTCTCATTGTTGTTATTGGTTTGTATTTCATAGGTGTGTACAACTCATTCCAAGTCACTCAAACCCGAATCAATGCCTCTATACAAGAGATTGGTAATCAATTAAAACGCCAAGCTAATCTCATTCCCAATCTAGTTGAAACCGCCAAAGGGTATTTAAAACACGAAAAAAGTATCTTTGATGAACTCGTTGCTGCTCGTCAATCAATCATGACTGCAGTCAAAGACCAATCTAAGCTCAATCAAGCTACCGACATCATCAACAAAATCATTCCTCAAATTACTGCTGTCGTCGAAAGTAATCCGCAATTAAAGGCTGACGGCATCATTACCAAACTTATGGATGAATTACGCGATACTTCTGACAAGCTTATGTATTCCCGTCGTTCATTAATTGACCTTTCCGCCGATTTTAACGCCAAATTGCTTACCTTTCCTTCAAATATCATTGCCAACATGTTTGGCTTCAAAAAACAACCGGGGCTTGAAACATCTAACCTGGATGCCCAAATTGCTGTCTCTGAAGCGGAAACTAAAGATCCTTCAGTTAAGCTGTAATCATCAGTATAAACTAGCACTCATATTGACAGTCTGCTAATTTTTGTGTATCTTTTGCATATGATAAACATCTATGAACAAGTTGATCGTAACAAACAAAAAAGTGCAATTTTAATTGTCGCTTTCATTTTTTTTATTGTCGCTGCAGCGTATTTCATTTCGTATGCTTTTAATGGTGATAGCAGTTTGATTGGGTGGGCACTCATTGTATCGGGAGTAATGAGTTTCTCGAGTTACTATTTTTCTGATCGGATGATCTTAACCCTATCAAACGCTAAAGAGGCTCGACGGGAAGAATTTTTCAATTTCTATACCGTCACCGAAAACCTTTGTCTAGCCGACAATCTCCCCATGCCGCGACTATATGTCATTGAAGACACCGCCATGAACGCCTTTGCTACTGGTCGTGATCCCCAGCATGCAGTTGTTTGCGCTACCACAGGCCTTTTAAACCGACTTGATCGCACCGAACTCGAAGGCGTCATTGCCCATGAGTTATCTCACGTCAAAAATTATGATATCCGCCTTATGTCGTTAGTAACTGTCCTTGTTGGAGTGGTTACCTTACTCGCTGACTGGAGTATGCGTATGAGCTTTTTTGGAGGGAGTCGGCGGCGCAACGATGATAATAATAGCCAATTTGGCGCTCTGGTAATCATTGTCGGTTTAGTATTAACCCTTCTGTCACCGCTGATTGCCCAAATAATCCAACTTACCATTTCTAGAAAACGAGAATTTCTAGCTGATGCTTCTGGCGTTGCACTCACGAAATACCCTGAGGGATTAGCGCGTGCATTGGAAAAAATAAGCCAAGATAACGAGCCGTTGGAAGTTGCCAACAAAGCCACGGCTCATTTATACATCTCAAATCCTTTAAAAAATCAAAAAAATGCAGTTTCATGGTTTGCTAATTTGTTTTCAACCCATCCGCCGATTGAAGAACGCATTGTTGCCTTGCGTGCAATGTCATAAAGGATATGTACTATGTTTAATCCTGATAAGTTAACTCAAACAGCCTACGAAACACTAGGTACCGCTTTAAAAATCGCCACAACATACCATCATCCGCTGGCTGAAGACTGGCACTTAGCCAAAGCATTGTTGACTTCTGATGGTCCTGCTCTGGAAATCGTAAGAAAACTACCAACACAAACAGAACTTACTTCCATTATCGATACCAAATTACATGATTTACCAACAACCAGCTCAACTGAAAACCCAAGAATTAGCTCATCGTTAGCAGAAACGCTCAATTTAAGTGATCAATTAGCCAATGAGTTTCATGATCAATATATTTCACAGGAAATACTATTATTTTCACTGGTGAAGCGTTCTACTGAAGTAGGTAATATTTTTACTCAATATGGCCTTACTGAATCATTTATCAGAAAGGAAATCAGCACTATGCGACAAAACCAACCGGGAAATAGTCAAAACCAAGAGGCAAAATATCAAGTCTTGGAAAAATACACCACAAATTTTACTCAATTGGCCAAAGAGGGAAAACTTGACCCCGTTATCGGCCGTGATTCAGAAATTCGTCGGGTGATGCAAGTCTTGTCGAGACGTACCAAAAATAATCCCGTCCTTATTGGAGAACCTGGGGTCGGCAAAACGGCAATTGTCGAAGGATTGGCTTCACGTATTGTCAGTGGTGATGTTCCTTCATCATTGGCCAACAAGCAGCTGCTCTCGTTGGAAATGGCTGCTGTACTTGCAGGAGCGAAATTTAGAGGTGAGTTCGAAGAACGATTTAAGGCCATTATTGATGAAGTTCAAAAACATGAGGGAGAAATTATTCTCTTTATCGACGAGCTTCATACTGTCGTTGGCGCAGGTGCAGCTGAAGGAGCAGTAGATGCCGCCAACATGCTTAAACCCGGATTGGCTCGTGGTTCACTCCGAGTTATCGGTGCGACTACACTGAACGAATACCATCAATATATAGAAAAGGATGCTGCGCTCGAACGCCGATTTCAACCGGTGCAAGTCAATCCGCCAAGTGTTAGCGACACCATTTCCATTCTTCGAGGTCTTAAAGAAAAGTACGAGTTACATCATGGTATCCACATTCAGGATGACGCAATTATTGCGGCGGCAGAATTGTCTGATCGTTATCTGACCGATCGGTTTCTTCCAGACAAAGCCATTGATTTAATTGATGAAGCCGCTTCGGCTTTAAAAATTGAAACTGAATCAGAACCGGAAGCTTTGGATAAACTAAATCGTCAAATAACCCAACTTGAAATCGAACATAAAGCGCTTGCCAAAGACCAAGATAAATCCAGTAAGGCAAGACTTACGGAATTGGAGCACCATCTAGCCGACATCAAAGAAACGCAAAAAACACTCAATTCCCGCTGGCAAGCACAAAAGCTGTTACTGGAAAATCATCGAGATATTCGCAATAAAATTGATGCCGCCAAGGCCGCATTGGAGCGCGCTGAACGTGAAGTAAATTTGGATGTAGCTGCAAAAATTAAATATGGAGATATTCCAAAACTACAACAAGATCTTGCAGAAGCAGAACAAAAATGGAACGCCATCCCCAGTGAAACCCGCTTAATTAAACAGGAAGTTTCCGGAGAAGACATTGCTGCAGTTGTATCCCGATGGACAGGCATTCCTGCTACAAAGTTGTTAAAAACAGAATCCGATAAATTACTTCATTTAGAAGACATACTTGGTGAACGTGTCATCGGTCAAAGGGAAGCTTTGAAATCAGTTGCCAATGCTGTCCGTCGCTCTAGAGTTGGTATCGCCGAACCCAATCGTCCTCTGGCCACTTTTTTGTTTTTGGGACCGACAGGAGTTGGAAAAACAGAAACCGCCAAAGCCCTTGCGGAAGCATTGTTTGATAACGAAAAATCCATTATTCGTTTGGATATGAGTGAATATTCAGAACGGCACACAGTTGCCCGATTAATCGGGGCTCCTCCTGGATATGTTGGATACGAAGAAGGAGGTCAACTCACCGAAAATGTCAGACGTCACCCGTATTCGATTATTCTACTTGATGAAATTGAAAAAGCTCATCCACAGATTTTTACCATTTTTCTTCAAATTTTTGATGAAGGGAGGCTTACCGACGGTCAAGGCAGAACGGTCAATTTTACAAACACAGTGATCATAATGACTTCTAATCTGGGCGCCAAAATTCTTCAGGAACATCATGATCAAATTGATGCAGGCGTAACCCAAGAAATTTGGCATTTAGTTGAAAATACATTTCCTCCGGAATTTATCAACCGCCTGGATCAAGTCATTATGTTTGAACCGCTTAAAAAGGATGAGATTGTTAAAATAGTTGAGTTGCAACTAAAACAAGTCCAGCGGCGCTTAGCCCGGCAACAGATTGACCTACAAGTATCTGATCAAGTCATTCAGTTCTTGGCAGATACAGGATACGATCCAATTTATGGGGCCAGACCATTAAAACGCTTAATTCAAACAGAAATCCTTGATCCTCTTGCTATGAAAATGCTGGAAAAACCACAGAGCAACACCGTGGTGGCAGTTAACCTCAAAGGCAAACAAATTCATATCACTACCCAGTAGAACTCCCTGGTGATTGTCAAAAAAAGTAGGTTACAATGGTACGCATATGAGTCACGTAGTTGATATTAGCCACCTGGCCAAACTAACCAATATTCCGGTAACCGATGAGGAAGTTGCCAAATTTTCGTCTCAATTTTCAACTGTCTTGGATACGATTAAAACCCTTGAAGAATTACCAACTCAAGGCGTAGAAGCCACTCCTCAGGTAACTAATCTTCAAAATGTATTCCGTAATGACGTCATTGACCAATCCAACGCCTTTTCGCAGACTGAGGCACTTGCTAATGCCAAACAAACGTACCAAGGTTATTTTGTAGTCCCGGTGGTTTTGCATGAAAACTAATACACTCACTCTGAAACAGGCAATTGAAGGCTTATACAAAAAGCAATTTAGTTCGGTTGAACTAACACAGCACTGCCTCGACCGTATTTCTGCCACCGAACCACAGATTAATGCCTTTGTTACGATGAATGAAACCGCCCTGGAGAACGCCCGTAACGCTGACAAACAGCGAGCTCAAGGTGATGTTCGAGCGTTACTCGGTATTCCCATTGCAATCAAAGATAATTGCCTCACCAAGGACATGCGAACCACCGCTTCATCAAAAGTACTCGACAATTTCATTCCTCCATTTAATGCGACCGTGGTTAATAAAATAATCGATGCTGGAATGGTTATCTTAGGTAAAACGAATATGGATGCTTGGGCTCACGGTTCTTCAACCGAAACCTCAGATTATGGCGCCAGTCACAACCCATGGAATCCTGCTCATTTGCCTGGAGGTTCTTCCGGCGGTTCAGCGGCTGCTGTAGCGGCTGATGATTGTATTGTGTCAATTGGTACCGAAACTGCTGGTTCAATTCGCCAACCAGCTGCATGGTGTGGAGTAACCGGCTTAAAACCCACCTATGGTCGTGTCAGTCGATATGGTGTTGTTGCAATGGCTTCTTCCACCGATCAACCCGGACCAATTGCCAAATCAGTTGAAGATGCTGCTATCGTTCTCAATGTGCTGGCCGGTCCCGATTCTCACGATGCCACTACTATAAAAGAACCTTTTTCGCTTGATTCTAAAGCCTTCTCATCTGGTATTAACGGTATGAGAATTGGCCTTCCCTCCACGTATCTTCTAAAATCTATGGATCCACGGGTGATCGAGATAATTAAACAGGCCGCTCAAACCTTTGAATCTTTGGGAGCTATTGTCGAACCCATGTCGCTCTTAGACCCCAAATACTCAATTGGTGTTTACACAATTTTGCAGCGATCCGAAGTCTCCTCTAATTTAGCTCGCTTTGACGGTATTCGTTATGGCAACGACCGTTCCTTTTTTGGAGAAGAAGCCAAAAAACGAATGATGTTGGGTACCTATTCACTTTCAACCGGCTATTACGACGAATATTACAAAAAAGCACAGCGAGTAAGAACGTTAATAGTCAATGATTTCCATAAAGCGTTTTCGACGTATGACTTGATCATCGGGGCTACCTCACCTGGTCCTGCCTTAAAAGTCGGCGCCGCCAAAGATCAACCAATGTTTGGTGAAATGGAAGATATGTTGGTTGAAGCCAGTTCCATTGCCGGATTAACTGGAGTTTCTGTACCATGCGGCTTTGTAGACGGTCTACCGATCGGACTTCAAATTACTGGTCCCCAGCAAGGAGAAAATACCGTAATTAAAGCGGGGTGTGCCTATCAACAAGCTACCAACTGGCACAAACAGAAACCAACAATGTAATTACGTCATTCCGGACCTGAGCCGGAATCTCTACAATTAAACCAGATCCTGAATCACGTTCAGGATGACGAATAAAAAATATGAACACATCAAATCTTACTCCTACCATCGGTATGGAAATACATGTCGAACTAAAAACAAATAGTAAAATGTTTTGTGGTTGTCCCGCTGACCATTTTGCCGCCAAACCAAATACCCAGACATGCCCCGTCTGCTTGGGGATGCCAGGAGCCCTTCCCGTCCCCAACAAACAAGCGGTTGACTGGACCATTTTGATAGGCCTCGCTTTAGGTTGTCAAATTGCTACTAATTCAAAGTTCGATCGTAAACACTATTTTTATCCTGATTTACCCAAGGGGTATCAAATTAGCCAGTATGATGAGCCGCTTTGTTTTAAAGGAAATCTAAAAACCTCGTATGGCGATATTCGCATCACCCGGGTCCACTTGGAAGAAGACACCGCCAAACTCCAGCATGTTACCATCCCGAGTAAGGGTGATGGATCCCAAAAAGTCACCTTGGTTGATTTTAATCGAAGCAGTGTTCCTCTGGTTGAAATTGTTACCGAACCAGACATTACTTCAGCTAAACAAGCTAAAGAATATGCCCAAAAAATTCATCAAATAGTTCAATATCTAAATGTTTCCGATGCGGATATGGAAAAAGGCTCAATGCGGGTCGAGGCCAATATTTCCTGGGGACTTAATCTTGGCTACAAAGTTGAAGTAAAAAATATCAATTCTTTTCGTTTCTTGGAAAAAGCCATTGAGTTTGAATTGGACCGACAGAAACAACTGCTTGACCAAGGGATAACCCCCACCCAAGAAACCCGGGGCTGGAATGAAACTAAAAATGAAACCTTTCCCCAACGATCAAAGGAATCGGCTGAAGATTATCGCTACTTTCCGGAACCTGATATTCCACCGATGGTCTTTTCCAAGGAAACGATTGAGGCATTTAAGCAGTCGTTACCTATACTTCCCGATGAGATGAAAACCAGGTTCATAGACGAATACAGTGTGAGAGAGGATTATGCCGATATTTTAATCGCTGACAAAACCAAAGCGCTATATGCCCAGGAGTGTTTTGAAATTGGTCGACAGCACCATATTTCATCCAATGATATTGCCAAAATTTTAGTCAACAAGGCAGCCTCATTCTCCAAATCACCCAAAGAATTTGTTCAAGAGTTAGTCTCAATTTCCCAGAAACCGATGGTTTCCGACGATCAAATGACAATTTGGATTCAAGAATCAATAGATGCAAATCCAGAGGTAACTGAAAAGCTCCGAGCCGGTAAAACGGCCGTCATAGGTGTATTGGTGGGGGACGTAATGAAGCGATCGCACGGTCAAGCAGATGCCAAATCAATTCCTGCGATGATTCTGTCCAAACTAAAACAATAAAAACTGATAAAGTGAAAGATAACATGGCACAATTTGTTCATCTTCACGTTCATACAGAATATTCACTCCTTGATGGCTTATCCAAGCTTCCCGAGCTAGTGGCAAAAGTTAAAGAACTTGGTCAAACTGCTTGTGCCATTACTGATCATGGTGCCATGTATGGTGCTGTCCATTTTTTCAATGCCTGCAAAGCCGGTGGTATTAAGCCGATTATTGGTTTTGAAGCATATATGGCCGAAAATTCCCGGCTCGACAAGCAAAATCGGCCAGGATCGGACCAATATCATTTGATTTTGCTGGCGGAGAATTTTAATGGGTACCAGAATCTGATGAAAATCGTATCCGCGGGATATCTTGAAGGGTTTTCGTATAAACCGCGCATCGATTTTGAAATTCTCTCCAAGTATTCAGAAGGGATAATTTGTCTCTCTGGATGTAATTCTGGAATTATCGCCAAAAAATTACTTCGTCAAGAAAAAGATACTGCTATTGCCTGGGCCAAAAAATTTCTCAGTCTCTTTGGTGATAGATTTTATATTGAAATTCAATCCCATCCCCCCAACTCAGATGTTGAACGAGTACGACCACTGTTAATCGAATTAGCTCACTCGCTTGGCATTCCGCTGGTTGCCACCAACGACGCACACTATATTAATCCCGAGGATGCTGAAGCTCAAGATGCGCTTCTTGCCATCCAAACCCGAAAAACCATTGACGATACGAATCGTCTTTCTATGATTGACTGCCCTGATTTTTATATGAAATCCACTGCAGAAATGATGGAGGCGTTTAAAGATTATCCGGAAGCTATTGAAAATACCCAGCGCATCGCAGATCGGTGTAATGTCGAAATCCCGATAGGTAAAATGATTTTTCCAGAGTTTCCACTCAAAGCGGGTCAGACACCCGAACTCGCTTTACGCGAACTTGCTTATGAACGCGTCACAGAACGTTTTCCTGATGTGCCTGAAAACGTAAAAACGCGGCTTGATTACGAACTCGATGTTATTTGTAATAAGGGCTATGCATCTTACTTTTTAATTGTTCAAGATTTTATTAATTGGGCGAAATCAGTCGGGATTCGGGTAGGTCCAGGGAGAGGTTCTGCTGCCGGTGCACTGTTATCCTACGTTTTACGTATTACTTCTATTGACCCCTTGGCTCATGGATTACCCTTTGAACGTTTTATGAATCCGCAACGACCATCCCCGCCAGATATTGACGTAGATATCGCAGATGTCCGTCGAGATGATGTGATTCACTACGTTTCCGAGAAGTATGGTGAAGATCATGTAGCTCAAATTATTACCTTTGGAACTATGGAGGCTCGTGCTGCTGTTAAGGACATCGGCCGCGTATTGGGTCTGCCGTATGCTGAACCGGATAGAATTTCGAAGCTCATTCCTCCCAAGACCCATATCAAAGATGCGATTCTTCAGGTCCCTGAGATTGCAGAAAGTTATAAAGATCCCAAGTTTAAAAAATTATTAGATTTGGCTCAAAAAGTAGAAGGAAATACCCGTCACGCTTCAGTTCATGCTTCTGCACTGATTATCGCCAAAAATCCAATCATTGAATATACCCCAATTCAGCGTGAATCCAAGGGCGGCAAACTGATTACTCAATACGACATGTACGCAGTTGATCTTAATGTCTCTGAAACTGCCATTGGACTATTGAAGATGGACTTTTTAGGCTTGCGAAATCTATCCATTTTGGGAGAAGCCATTGACTATATTGCCAAAGAAACAGGGACCCGTATTGATATTGGCAGTATACCCCTCGACGATAAAAAAGTGTTTGAAATGCTTTCTTCGGGTGAAACCACAGGAGTATTTCAGCTCGAGTCGGGAGGTATGCGTCGGGTAGCTCGATCGTTAAAACCCTCACGTTTTTCCGACATTACCGCTATGGTTGCCCTCTATCGGCCTGGTCCTATGGACCTCATTGATGATTTTATTGCCGGTAAACAAGATCCCGAAAAAATTAAATATCCTCATCCCGATTTACAACCTGTTCTTGAAGAAACCTACGGAATACCAGTTTACCAAGAACAGATTCTTCAAATTGCGAACGTGTTTGCTGGGTATTCTCTTGGAGAAGCCGATATTCTCCGTCGAGCTATTGGAAAAAAGAAGCGTTCAATTTTGGAAAAAGAATATGCCCGGTTTGTCCGAGGAGCTGAAGAAAAAGGGTATGAAAAAAAGAAGGCAGAAGAAATTTGGGGATTTATCGATAAATTTGCCGGTTATGGATTTAATAAGTCACATTCTGCCTCATATGCCATGGTCGCCTATCAAACTGCCTACCTTAAAGTTCATTATCCTGTTGAATATATGGCTGCTCTATTGACCATAGAAGCGGGTTCTCATTCTGCCATGAAAGACGACCGTGTAACACAGGGCATCGACGAATGTAAACGTATGGGAATTGCAGTGCTCACCCCGGATATTAATCAGTCATATCGAGCCTTCACGATTGAAAAAATGCCAAAGTCACTTGAAGGTAAAGCAATTCGTTTCGGCTTCAACGCGATTAAAAATGTTGGTGATGCCGCCATGGCCAACATCGAAGAAGTCCGATCAACGAACGGTCCGTTTACATCGTTTACTAATTTTTGTCGTCGAGTCGATTCCCGTAAGGCTAATAAAAAAGTGGTTGAAAGTTTAATTTATGCTGGCGCATTTGACCTATTTGGTAATCGAAATACGTTAATTCACGCGTTAGATGAAGTGAGAACTAAAAACACTTCTCAGGAAAAAAAAGATACTGGTCAAGATAGTCTCTTTGAACTTCAAGCTCCGGATAACACCGTCGTTGATAAGGATATGTTCAAAACACAGCCAGAATTTCCTCTGCTAGAAAAGCTAAATCATGAAAAAGAACTCGTTGGAGTATATCTTTCTGAACACCCTCAAGAAGCTGCTTTAAAAGTTATTCGCGAACAAATTCATACACACATTGCTGATTTAGACGGCACCGTCAAACAGAAAATTCGTGTTGGTGGTATTATTACCCGCATCCATCCGGTTATGACCAAAGTTAAAAACGAACCCATGGCTTTTGTTACGCTAGATGACGATACAGGCAAACTCGATGTTGTCTTTTTTCCCAAAACGTATGCCAAATACAAAGAGGGGATCGTTACTGATAATGCTGTCATCATTTCTGGGGAGTTAGACGGAAAAAGTGAAAAACCTACCCTATTGGCCCAAAGTCTAGCAGTTATTACACCCTTTGAATCTAATTCAGACACCGGTTTCACTTCAGTTCTCGATGCTTCAGTAATTACCATTGAAATTCCCCGTGGCACGAGCAAAGAAACGCTCATGGCAATTGGCGCTTTGCTGAAATCTTCTCCAGGTGATCAGATGATTCAAGTGAGTATTCCTAATGGCGGACCGGATCCAAAAATAATGAAGTTGCCATACACGGTAGACTACACTCTCTCTGTTCAGGAAAAAATCCAAAAATTACTCAAGGGATTGTCATGATTCAACATAAACAACTCATTGTCTCTACCAGTGGAACACATCAATTTGCCAAAACACTTAGTCAGTTACTTTCGATTCCTTGGATTGCCTCAGAATCAGGTGAATTTCCTAATGAAGAATTAAAAGTGCGTGTCAGCGAAGCCGGAGAAACAACTATTTTACTGGGGTCCTTGTCTCATCCGGTTAACACCAGAATTATTGAATACCTCCTAACTGCTGATGCGCTAAAACGGATGGGTTGCCATCATGTCATTGGTGTATTAAGCTGGTTTGCCTATTCCAAACAAGATAAGGTGTTTTTACCGGGTGAACCGTTATCAGCCAAGGTTATTGCCACATTGTTACAGGACGTGTCGCTCAAAGAATTATTTACCATTGATCTCCATAATCCGAGCATTGCGGGGTATTTCGACATACCGGTGACTAATGTATCAGCAGTTCCATTGTTTGTTGACTATCTAAAAACGCAAAACCTTTCCAATACTATTGTGGTCAGTCCCGATGCCGGAGCGATTAAAAATTCTACCAAAATAGCTGATATGCTTAACCTTCCCATTGCCTATGCGGCTAAAAAACGAGATTTGGAGACAGGTGTGGTGACGGTGACTGAAATCAACCAGGATGTGAGTCACAAGAATATTCTTATTTTTGATGACATGATCGCTTCTGGATCAACGCTGATACAGTTATCGGCTTTTCTTAAAAATCGTGCCGCTGCTCAAATTTCTGTTTGTTGTACCCATCATTTGTATCTCAATGGAGTACAAGCCATTATTGACGACTCACCGATTGACCAACTGATTACCACCAATTCCATCAAAAAACCCGATGGCGTTGATTCCAACAAGCTTCATATCCTTGATGTTGCCCAAATTATTGCCCCGATGGTAAAATAACCCATGCTTAACACATCTGCATATAAATATATTTTCGTTTCTGGTGGCGTTTTATCGGGAGTGGGCAAGGGAATCGTTACCGCGTCAGTTGCACTTTTGTTGAAGTCGCGCGGATATCGCGTCACAGTGGTTAAATGCGAAAATTACCTCAATATTGATTCTGGGTTGATCAACCCGATCGAACACGGTGATCCTTTTCTATGTGAAGATGGCGCAGAAACAGACATGGATATTGGTACCTATGAAAAATTTCTTGATCAAGACTTTTCGATTAAAAACTTCATTACCCTGGGTCAAATATACAAAACCGTAATTGATCGCGAACGTAATTTTGGTTATCACGGCGAGGATGTAGAAGCGATTCCCCACGTAACCGACGAAATTATAGATCGAATTATCGAGGCTGGGCAAAAAGAAAAAGCTGAAATTATTATTGTTGAACTGGGAGGAACGGTTGGCGAATATCAGAATGTTTTATATTATGAAGCGGCCCGTATTTTAGAACACGTTCGCGGTCAAAATGTGGTTCATATTCATGTTAGTTATTTGCCGACTCCTCCTCACTTGGGAGAACCAAAAACCAAGCCTACCCAACTTTCGGTTAAAACGCTCAACTCTATGGGTATTCAGCCCAGTTTTATCGTTGCTCGAGCCATAAAACCAATGGATGAACGCCGTCGCGAACGCTTCTCTCTTTTTTGCTCAGTCAGGCCCGATCATATTATCGATTCACCTGATCTCGATAGCGTATACGAAATTCCTGCTGTTTTCCAAGCCCAGCATTTTGATGAAAAAATACTGGAATGCCTCCACCTACCTGCAAAACCCGCTCGCTTTGAAGCCTGGCAACAGTTGGTTGACACTATAAAATCTCCAAAGGAAGGGACAGTTACGATCGCCATTGTAGGCAAATATTTTGCCACGGGTGACTACCAACTCCGGGATTCATATGCCGCACTCCTTGATGCGCTTGACCACGCGGCCACCTTTCATAAACTAAAACTAAATATTGTTGGCATTAATAGTGAAACCGACAACACTATTAAAGAAAAATTAAGTCAAGCTGACGGCATTATTGTCCCCATCGGTTGGGGAGAACGCGGAGTCGAAGGCAAAATTTCCGCAATTCAATACGCTCGTGAACACCGCGTTCCTTACTTAGGTCTCTGTTACGGAATGCAATTGGCTGTCGTAGAATTTGCCCGTCATGTAGTGGGTTGGAAAGATGCACATACTGCCGAGGTCGATTCCAAAACTGCCCATCCGGTAATCCACATGATTCCGGAACAGGAACGCATTCTGGAAAACCGCGCGTATGGTGGGACGATGCGTCTTGGCGGCTGGGATTGCCAAGTTGAGCCAAACACATTAGCAGATGAAGCGTATCGCAAACATCATCAATACAGAGATGAAGACAAACGCATTGCCAGTGAGCGTCATCGTCACCGCTATGAATTTAATGATGCCTTTGCTCAAGAATTAACCAGTCGCGGTCTCGTTATCTCCGGCCGTTCTATTAAAGAAAATTTAGTTGAACTCATTGAATTACCCCAAGATGTTCATCCATTTTTTGTTGGCACTCAAGGTCATCCGGAATATAAATCCCGGCCATTGCGGCCTCACGCCCTCTTCTTAGAGTTTATGCGCCATGCGTATTTAAAGAAGACACTTAAAAAGTGAGTGGTACTTGGCGAAAAGCTATGGACTTGATACAATACCAACCTGTATTGATAAAAGAAAGAAACTTGTATGGCAAATCATTTTGATTATAAAGACCAAACTATCACCGTTGGTGACCGAATCTTGGTTAAACAAATTGTTAAAGAAGATGAAAAATCACGTATTCAGATTTTCGATGGTTTATTAATCGGCGTCAAAGGCCGGGGTGAAAATAAAACCATAGTGGTTCGAAAAATTGCTGCAGGCAATATTGGTGTTGAACGAATTATTCCTGTTTCTTCTCCCAATCTTGACTCCATCGAAATCAAGAGTCGTGGTCAAGTTCGTCGCGCCAAATTAACCTACCTTAAGGGACGAGTCGGTCGCAGCGCACTCCGGGTAAAAGAAAACAAAGAAAAAACCGTCAGCACACTCAAAACCAACAAAGTCTAACGCTTATTACTCCAGTAATATATAAATACCACGCGTATAACGTGGTATTTTTTTTGCCCGATTTACCTGTAAAATGGGTATGTGCAAACCAAAATTGAGTTACGACAGCAATTCAAACATCTTCGTAATCACCTTGTTGAATCGTCTCCTCATGCCATTTTTCAAAAACTAATTACGCTTCCCCAAATTAATTCGGCTTCTATTATTTGTACCTTTATTTCAACAGGTCACGAAGTTGATACCCATGAGTTTATCGAATGGGCACTTGCTCATCATAAACGAATCTGTGTCCCTAAAGTGATTGGTGATGATATTCAACTGAAGCAAATTACTGCGCTTTCCCAATGTAAACCCGGAGTATTAGGAATTCTTGAACCCCCAGAGACTGCCGTATCCATTAAACCTCAAGCAGTTGATGTCTATATCGTTCCCGGTTTAGCCTTTGACATGAACGGGTACCGCCTCGGCTATGGCAAAGGGTATTATGACCGCTTGCTAAAAGATGTTCATAGCTTTACCATCGGTATTGGTTACACTGTCCAGTTGGTTTACGAGTTACCACACAGTAGCACCGACATTCCGTTAACCGCATTGCTAACTGACCGTCTGTTTATTCAAATTACAAATACTAAATAAGTAGGGAGGATTATGACTGCGTTACAACAAACTGACTCCATCGTTTTTGATGCGATCGAACAAGAAAAAAGACGACAATTTGAAGGATTAGAATTAATTCCTTCAGAGAACTATGTTTCTTCGGCAGTGTTGGAAGCTATGGGATCTATTTTGACGAATAAATATTCAGAAGGATATCCTGGCCATCGGTATTATGGTGGTAATAAATATATTGACGTAATTGAAAATGAAGCTCGAGAACGCGTTAAACAAGCATTTGGCGTTGACTATGCCAACGTCCAACCGTATTCTGGTTCACCGGCCAATTTTGCCGTTTACACCGCCCTTCTAAATCCTGGCGATCCTATTTCCGGCATGAGTTTGTTGTCCGGTGGACATTTAACTCATGGCTGGAAAGTCTCGGCTACTGCCAAATATTTCAAGAGTTACCCATATACCGTCAAAAAAGATGGGGAGATCAATTGGGATGAGTTAAAAGCTATCGCTACAGAATATCGCCCGAAACTAATTTGGTGTGGCGGCAGTGCGTTCCCTCGAACGATTGATTTTGCAAAATTTGCTGAAATTGCCGATTCTATCGGTGCTTACCTGGTAGCTGATATTGCCCATATTGCTGGTCTAGTAATTGGTGGGGCCCACCCCAGCCCGGTTCCGTATGTTCATATTGTTACCACTACCACCCATAAAACGCTTCGCGGACCCCGAGGAGCCATAATTATGGTCACCAAAAAGGGACTTGAAAAAGATCCTGATTTAGCCAAGAAGATCGATGGTGCCATTTTCCCAGGATTACAAGGCGGACCTCATAACCACACGACTGCTGCAATTGCCGTTGCCCTAAAAGAAGCCCAATCACCGGAATTTAAACAATATGCCAGTCAAATAGTTAAAAATGCTCAGGCCATGGCTGACGAATTTATCAAAAATGGCATTCAACTCGTATCAGGGGGAACTGACAACCATTTACTCTTGCTTGATTTATCCTCCATAGGTCCTATCGGTATATTGGCTGAATATGCCATGGATTTAGCCCACATGACCTGTAACAAAAACACGATTCCTGAAGACCCCTCTTCTCCCTTTTATCCGTCTGGTATCCGTGTCGGTACACCTGCGCTGACCACTCGTGGTTTTAAAGAGGAGGATATGCGCCAAGTAGCTCAGTGGATTTGCCAAGTTATTGACCATCTAAAAGAGGAGAAGATACCTAGCGATAAAGTCGAACGCAAAAACTTTATCAAAGACTTTAAAGCTCGGGCAAAAGAGGATCCGTTCTACCAAAAAATTGGAGACGAAGTAAAAGCCTACACGAAAAATTTTCCCATTCCGGGAATCAAAATATAAACATCAAATTTACAAATAATTAATGTTAAATCAAAACCAAATACCAAATGTTTAAATAATTATTTGTTATTGAATTGTGTATTTGTGTTTTGTTATTAAGGAAAAATATATGCTTTCCGATATTGAAATTGCCCAAAAAGCTACGCTTAAGCCGATTGTTGAAATCGCTAAAGATTTAGGTCTTGAAGAAACTGAAGTTGAAAATTATGGCCGCTATAAAGCCAAAGTGACGTTTGAAGCTATTGATAAACGGGCTCAAAACCCAAACGCTAAACTTATATTAGTTACTGCAATCACTCCAACACCAGCCGGAGAAGGTAAAACCACCACCACAGTTGGTCTGGGTCAAGCGCTAAACGTGATTGGTAAAAAAGCCATCATATGTTTGCGCGAACCATCTTTGGGACCAGTTTTTGGTGTCAAAGGGGGAGCTGCGGGTGGTGGTAATGCTCAAGTCGTTCCCATGGAAGACATCAATCTCCACTTTACCGGCGATCTGCACGCGATTACCGCCGCCAACAATTTAGTCGCCGCTATTATTGATAATCACATATATCATGGCAACAAGTTGGGTATAAACCCCCAAAAAGTCACTTGGCGCCGATGTATGGATATGAATGATCGTGCGTTGCGGGAAATTATTGTCAACGTAGATCCTGCAAATGGCACTATCCGAAACGACCACTTTGATATTTCCGTTGCCTCAGAAATAATGGCAGTACTTTGTCTTTCCAACTCGCTATCCGAACTAAAAAAGAAAGTTGAACAAATCGTGGTCGGCCAAACCTATGATAAAAAACCGGTTACGATTAAAGATTTGAAAGTTGCCGGGTCAGTTGCCACCCTTTTGAAAGAAGCTCTAAAACCTAATTTGGTTCAAACACTGGAAAACACGCCTGCATTTATTCATGGCGGTCCTTTTGCCAATATCGCTCATGGGTGCAATTCCATTATGGCCACCAAACTAGCCCTCAAACTAGGGGACTATGTTGTTACAGAAGCGGGTTTTGGAGGCGATTTAGGCGCCGAAAAGTTTATGGACATCAAATGCCGTATGGCAGATTTGAAACCGAACGCTGTCGTGATTGTAGCTACGGTTCGTGCTTTAAAACACCACGGTGAAGGTGATCTTTCTGTAGGATTAGCCAACCTGGGCGGACATATTGAGAACATGAAGAAGTTTGGTGTTGAACCGATTGTAGCCATCAACAAATTTACGTCGGACACTCCAGCCGAACATCAGATGATTTTGGATTATTGCCAAAAATGTGGTGCTGAAGCCAGTCTGAACGAATGTTGGGAAAAAGGCGGTCAAGGCGGAACCGATTTAGCTGAAAAAGTAGTTAAAGTGGCTGAAAAACCAAACAGCTTCCATCAATTATATGATGTTACTGCCACAATTCAAGAAAAAATTGAGACGGTTGCCAAAAATATTTATGGTGCAGCAAAGGTTAATTTTAGTAAAGCTGCATTGAAGCAAATTGACACCTACACTGCCTGGGGTCTCGATAAGATGCCTATCTGTGTCGCTAAAACGCAATATTCGTTTTCGGATAATCCCGCGTTATTAAATCGTCCTACCGGTTTCACACTTAAAGTGAAGTCTATCCGATTATCTGCAGGAGCCGGCTTCCTGGTGATTATCACGGGTGACATTATGACGATGCCTGGACTACCCAAAGAACCAGCTGCTAATACCATCGACATCGATGCTGAAGGTAATATCTCCGGCCTCTTTTAATAGATCTTCAACCTCGGAGGGTATCGTCTGGTACCCTCCGAGGTTAACTAGTATAAGGATACCTATGAGCGCTCAAATCATTGATGGTAAACAAATCGCCAAAGAAATTCGTAATCGATTGAAGTTGGAAGTAGATCAATTAACCAATAAGCCTGGTATTGCTGTGATTTTAGTCGGTTCTGATCCCGCCAGTCAGGTATACGTCAACAACAAAGAAAAAGCGTGTAAAGAAATTGGTTTTTATTCAGAAAAAATTGTTCTTCCTGAACAAACCACCCGCGACGCATTACTAGCAGTCATCTATCGTTTAAACGCTGACCCAAAAATTCACGGAATTTTGTGCCAATTTCCTTTACCGCCAGCCCTGCGGTCGATTGAAAATGAAGTCATCTACGCGATCAATCCAGCCAAG
>CAZQBH010000004.1:23358-30950 GCA_964591645.1 uncultured Pseudomonadales bacterium
AACCCCCTGTACACCGAAAGGTATTATTGAACTTATCAAACGCACCGGTACGACTATTGCTGGTCAACACGCGGTGGTTATGGGCCGATCTCATATGGTTGGTAAACCCGTAGCTCAACTATTACTTAATGAAGATGCGACGGTCACGATTACTCATTCCAAAACCAAAAACCTGAAAGATATGCTGTTAACTGCCGATATAATTGTGGCCGCTATTGGGAAAGCGAACTATGTCACAGCTGAAATGATTAAACCAGAAGCTATCGTCATTGATGTGGGTATTAATCGCACCGATGGGGGTTTAGTAGGGGACGTGGACTACGAACCGGTCAGCCAGAAAGCTGGTTGGATTACACCCGTTCCTGGAGGGGTGGGTCCCATGACCATTGCCATGTTAATGGATAACGTTTTAGCTGCCTATCATGCACAATTGTCTAACGACCTGGCGAAATAAATCTATCACTCTTTCGTCACCATTTTCGTCGATAAACCGGGAATAGGTGGGGCTGCCATTAATCTCCAGCAGCCATAGCCTGCCATCGATATCTTCAATAACATCCAACCCGGCATATGTAAGCGGAAAGTATGCAGCCAATTTTCCGATCAAAGCGTTCATTTTGTCGATCAGAAAAGTGTCGGTAATCAATGCAGCCGATTCTGTTGATCCGAAATCAATCCGATGATGAGGTTTGTGATATGCAAATTGAAACTGTGAGTTAAGGATAATTATTCGATACTCAGCCGCCGGTTTAACATACTGTTGGACCAAAGCCACGTGATCATATTCGATTTGTTGTTTTGAATAAATTGCTTGTAGCGCCCGGATAACCTCGTTTATATTGGAACAAATAAACACGTTTTGGCCTTGTGTTCCGCTATTACGTTTTACCACTAACGGATACGTAAAGGAACTTTCTATTGATTGAGCTATTTTCTCCACTGTAGTGTAGGTAACAAAGGGAGCGAAATGCGCAGTAGCCTGAGGATCAATATACGATTCAGTATACGGACTCAGGGTATCTTTCCCAAACAAGAGATATGTATAGTATTTATCCCGGAATAGTTGCCATTCGGTGTCTGAAAGTAATCCTAAATGTGAATTTAATATGATGTGTTTTTTTTGATTACCAGTAATGACAACCAATGATTCATTGGTATCTACCGTCTTACAGCTAACATTCTCTAGAATACATGCTTTTTTAAAACTAGTTATTGTTACACTCATGCTTATTCTTTTCCACTGCCACCTTTTTGCCAAGGAACGTTGGTGAGGAGGGGAGCGAAAATATCATCTTTCATACTCACTTTAACACGTTCTAATTCTGCTTGAGTTGGAATGTGATCTTGAAAATGAATCTGAGGAATATCTGTGATCACAGCTATGGGTGTTCGCTCAGCGCCTTCGCCCATAACCAATGTCCCCGCTGACACCAGCGATTGGGCTATATTTATCTGTTCCATTTGCATTGGTCGGCCAAATAAGTCTGGACTGCCAATATAGCTTTTTAATGCTTCAAAACCACAAGCCGCTATTGAATGTCCCATAACTCCCCAAGAGAGAGGCAATGCCCGACTATCGCTCATAATCACCCCCACCTCATTCACCTCATACGTTAAACGCAAATACTCCCAAATCCGATTCACTGAATCCTGAGGATTTTTTGGCCATAAAACATATGCATTGTCCTCGGCATTAGACTCATCGATACCCGCATTGGCAAACATCCAATTACCTTTTATGGTTAACATGCATTGATATTTTGATTCATTGGGGTCTAGCCACCAATCCGCCTCTTTTTTGGCCAATTCCCACTTTTCCGACTTATCTGGCGATTTTCTTTTTACCAGACGATTTTCAGCATAACTAAAAATTTTTGAGGCTATAACCAAAACCGATTTTTCTTCCAGATGAGGAATGGTTTCTTTGATTACTGATTCTACGGTAACCCCAGGTAATACTAATGGGGTTTTTATTGCATGTATGTTCATGGCCCTATTGTATCCAAAAAACCCCGTCATGCGACGGGGTCTTTTTCAAGTGTTTATAGCACTAAGGTTTTTGGTTTAATAGCGGCGACTGCCACCACCGTAGCCACCACGGCCACCACCGAATCCACCGCGACCACCACCGAAATCTCGGCGAGGACCACGATCTTCTCGAGGTGCTGGGGGACGAGCCACGTTTACGACCATTGCACGGCCGCCAACGTCTTTACCATTGGTTGCTTCAATAGCAGCTTGAGCGGTTGCTTCATCAGCAAACTCAACAAAGGCAAAACCCTTAGAGCGACCGGTCATCCGATCGACAATCAATTTTAAGTCAACAATTTCGCCAAATTGGCCAAATTGCTCACGCAATTGATCTTCCGTGGCGGAAAAGGGTAAATTCCCCACGAACAACTTCTTATTATTTGTGGTCATGTCGTCTGACATATGACTCACTTTCCTTACTTTTCCCCGTGGTATGAGGGGAAAGACTCTACTAAAAACCACCTTCGGTGTAACACCGGAGCCAATGTCCTTCAATCAACTGAAAGGTAAAAACCCTCAAAACGACAGCAAGACACCTCTGCATTATATCGTACTTATCTAAAAATAGATACTCACCCTACTCCAATCTCACCGCACCCTTGTAAAGTTGGTAATATCTGCCTTTTTGAACCAATAGCGATTCATGGTTCCCTCGTTCCACAATAGCGCCATGTTCAATTACCAAAATTGCATCCGCATTTCTAACGGTGGATAACCGATGAGCGATTACAAATACCGTTCTATTTTTCATTAAGGCTCTCAGTCCTTTCTGAATCAATTGTTCAGTTCGGGTGTCAATAGAACTGGTTGCTTCGTCTAAAATCATCACCGGAGGATCAGCTACACAAACCCGGGCAATTGCAATCAATTGACGCTGACCTTGCGAAAGGTTGATTCCGTCAGCCGTAATACGTGTTTGATATCCCTGGGGTAATCGGCTAATAAACGAGTCGGCACACGCCATCTTGGCAGCAACAATACACATCTCGTCGGAGGCCCCCAAATTACCGTAACGTATATTGTCAATCACGGTACCCGTAAATAAATGCGTATCTTGAAGCACTACTCCTAATGATTGACGCAAACTTTGTTTTTTGATCGTCTGTATATCAATACCGTCATACGTGATCGTTCCGGTTTGAATTTCGTAAAATCGATTAATGAGTTGTGTGATGGTTGTCTTACCCGCCCCCGTTGACCCTACCAACGCAATTGTTTGACCTGGTTTAGCAAATAATGATATGTCGGTTAACACGGGTATGGAGTCCGCATACCCAAATGTTACTTGATTAAATCGAACATCGCCGGTTAATGGAATATCCGTTACTCGTTGCTGTTCATCTATCGTCCGCCACACCCAAGCTTCTGGTTGAGCTGTATCCGTACTATCTATCTTGACTAATTGAACCTCCCCAGAATTTTCTTCGGGCTCCTGATCCATTACCTCAAATAGCCGCTCCGCCCCTGCTAAAGCAGAAAAAACATTGTTTAATTGACCGGTAATCTGATTAATGGGCTGACCTATCTGACGGGATAATTGCAAAAATACGACGAGTGATCCAACATCAAGTCGGGCAGTAAACGTAAAAATACCCCCCAATGTGGCAATTAATGCATAACAAATATTATTCAAATTATTCATTATGGGCATAATAATACCGCCCATAAACTGAGCGCGAATTGATACTGTTTGATATCGTTCATTAAGTAAATTGAATTCTTTTTCAGCTGGTAGCTCATGACCAAAAACTTTAATTTCTTTTATCCCGCCTACCGCTTCCTCAACATATCCGTTCAATTTCCCCATAATTTTTTGTTGTTGTTGAAAATTGGTTCTGCTTTTACTGCCAATTTTCCCGCTCAAACCTACCATAATCAGAATAACTACCGCGGTAATACTAAACAGTAGGGGATTAATACTTAACATCAACACGATAGATCCTACAAATATAATGGCACTAGAAAATAATTGCGTAAGACTCTGCTCCAGCATTGACTGAACTGTATCTACATCATTAGTAAATCGGCTCATGAGTTCCCCATGCGTATGGGTGTCAAAATACGCCAATGGCAATCGTTGTAAAGCAACAAACAAATCACGTCTCAGTAAATAGATAATTTTTTGAGTGAGTCGAACCGATATTCGCGTCTGAACTAATGCGGCCAATACTCCAACCAAATACACTCCTCCCAACGCGAGTAAAGCATAAAATAATCCTTCCATATTACCCGGGAGAATGTAATTGTTAATTAACGGTTTGGCAAAATATGATCCCGCCAACGAACTAGCCGATGAAATCATAAGTGAGACTAAAATAATCATCAGCAGCAGCCATTGCTGGCGAATATAAGCAAATAATCGTTTACCCGTCAATAACGCGTGTTTAGGTTTTTCAAATGTATGTGGGTGTCTACCGGGTATATGAGGTGCAGCCATACTAATGCTCCAATCCCTCTTGCTGAGAACTGCAAATCTCCTTGTAAACAGGGTTGGTTTCCAATAAAGCGTGATGTGTTCCAATACCGGAAATTCGTCCGTCTTCCAATACGATAATTTTGTCCAAGTCTTTCACTGAACTGATCCGTTGAGCTATCAGCAAAACAGTGCAATGTTTTAACTCCCTCCGAAAAGCATTCTGAATTTTTGATTCTGTTACTGTATCTAAAGCACTGGTACTGTCATCGAGCAATAAAATAGCTGGGTCTTTAAGGAGCGCCCGGGCAATACACAATCGCTGTTTTTGTCCCCCCGATACATTAACTCCTCCTTGACCCAAAACCGTATCATAGTGACCAGGTAAATCCATAATAAAATCATAAGCACAAGCAATTTGACAAGCTTTTTCTATTTGAGCCTGGGTAGCGTTTTGATTGCCCCATAGTAAGTTTTCACGGATAGTTCCCGAAAATAGTACGTTTTTTTGCAACACCATCCCCATACCCCGTCGTAATCCAGCTAACGGGTAATGGCGAACGTCAACGCCATCAACCACCACTGATCCGCTGCTTACTTCAAACAGTCGGGGTATAAGGTTTATTAGTGTTGTTTTTCCCGATCCCGTACCACCGATAATTCCCACAATTTCACCCGGTTCAATCGTAAACGACAAGTCGGATAAAACGTTTTTTCTGTCTTTTTCTCTTTGATAACCAAAATTTACTTCCCGAAACTCTATTTTTCCACTCGTAATTTTCTTTTTTATCGGCTTGGCAGGATCAGTAATATGCACCTTTGTCTCCAACACCTCTAAGACACGCTGGGCCGATGCCTTAGCACGAGCCACCAAAATAAAGATCATGGAAAAAAACATCACGCTCATCAGTATTTGCATCAAGTAACTAATAAAACTCACCAATGAACCTGTGCCAATCAAGCCTTGATTGACCATTTGTCCCCCGAGCCAGATCACTGCTATCGAAGTTCCATTCATTATCAAAAACATAAACGGCATGATCAAGCTAATCAAATTTCCCGCCTCTAAAGCCGCCTTCGTTAAATCCCGGTTTACTGTATCAAATTTTTTAATTTCATATTTTTCTCGAACAAATGCCTTAACTACCCGAATCCCAATTAAATTTTCTTGAAGCATTCCATTGAGATGGTCCAAGCGTTGTTGCATTTTCCCAAATACCTGTCCTGCCAATCGAACCAAAAGTAAAATAAAACCGACAAGTAATGGCACCGATATAAAAATTACTATCGATAATTGAAAATTTATACTCAGCGCAAACATTATGGCGCTGATCAACATAAGCGGTGATCGTAATAAAATTCTTAGCATCATCAACACTGCCGTTTGAAGCTGAGACACATCATTAGTAAGTCGGGTAACCAACGATGCACTTTCAAATTGATCAATGTTTGAAAAGGAAAATGTTTGAATCTTCCTGAAAAGCGCAGTTCGTAAATGAGATGCAAAACGCTGACTCACTCGCGCTGAAAACCACATATTTAAAACGCCCAAAATAATGCCGGTTAGTGCCAACAGTGTCATTAGTCCGCCCGTGGACATAATGAGCGATATGTCCTGATGGGGAATTCCTACATCCACGATCCGTGCCATCAAGAGGGGAATTGTCATCTCTGCCACCACCTCTGAAAAAACCAGTAAAAAACAGACGACCAGATACTTTTTGTCGTTACCTAGATAGTGAAACAGTTTTTTAAACATAAGACTCAAAGGGAGTATACGACTGATATCTGTATTGAATCAAAGGCAATATTGAATTAACCACATACTTATGTATACTAACCACAGAATGAATAAGGCAGAGTCATCCATCCAATCTTTAATCAGTTCCCAAAAAGAGCTCCAACCATACCAGGATCTTTATCCTCGTTTCCAAAGAGTTCGTGAGAGTGTTTTTTCATCATTAATCTCACCGCAAACCCCGGATTTAAATCGTACTATCGATGCAATATCTTGGTCTGGCGTTGACAAAGGTATTACCGACGTAAAAGGCCAAATAGAAAATCGAGTAAACGATATTTCAGTTGCTTTAACAGTGTCGGGAGTTCTTGTCGATCATCAACCCCGAGTCGAAATCGATAAACAAGGACAATGGTATGTCACATCCTTACCACAACTAGATCTTTCTGTTGCTGGATCGTATATTTCTAAAGACAGGAAAAGAGGATTTGTAGAAATTCATATTGAGGAGAATCACATACAATATGAGGCGTATTGGCTGGAAACCAACGATGCAAACGCCCGATTGGAACAAGTCGTTGATAGTAAAGGGGTAATTCACAACTTCGATGATCTGGATGGTTTACCCTATAATACATTTGCGACGAGAATTCCCGGGTCGCGCTACGAACTCCCCTTATACAAAAAGCTAGCTACTCAGCCCCACAACGAATAAATACTGAAAAATCCCCTCAATGACCTGTTTCGTAACTGTAAATTTTCACATTGAATCCAATGACTTTGCGTTTACAAATAGTGTGAATGATTAATATACCGGGATAACCCTATGGATTCATTTGAACGTATTGCTGCGCTGTCAAAATTAGCACAATCTGACTCCAGTCCAGCGGAATTAACCATCGCTGCAATTCCTGTCCTCCCTATAATTTCTGAATTAGCCCCTCCATATATCCAAGACGTTAATAGCTTTTTAGTTTATTGTTGCAATCTACTCAATGTACCTTTACGCGAAAACCCCAATGATAGACAGTTTGGACCTTTTTGGTTGCGAGCTGCGGTCTGGGAACTTTGTCTCTCTCGATCATTTGTTCATACCACTCCATCCCAGGGGTGGAATATAGACTGTCAATAATCCAATTCATACGTTAAGTACAAAGTCTTTCTTAGAAACGTAAATTATTAAGTTTATTACTTAGTCTCTATTGGTGACCCTTGCTTTAGTCAGTACAAACTTTTTACATGACTTCGTTGAGAGCAGGGTTTTGCTATCGATGCTTTATGAATTACCGCTATTGCCTTGCTATGCACTAACTCCATCAAGTAGTTGATAGTTTGTTGTATGTCGTGCGCAACAATAAAGCGGAAAATATTGCAAAGATGGCAAATATGGCACTAACCACGAAAACATTG
>CAZQBH010000005.1:0-2435 GCA_964591645.1 uncultured Pseudomonadales bacterium
AAGAATAAATATTCTGGAGATAAATGATTAGCGACATTTTGGGCAACGATAAGTGCCTTGATGCTGGTTTGATTCCACAAAATTCGGCAAAGTGAACGCAATGGAACTATGTTTAAGTCTGCGCTCATAAGGTGACATGTTCCTCTAAAATATTCAAAGATGCTGGTAATTTCTCCCGATTGAAGGACGGATGTTTGTTGAAATCGGGTCAGACTACCATGAGAAAAAATTCCAGGGAGAATCGCTATAGATGAGACGGCGAATACTATGACTAAGGGGATAATTTCCTTTTTCGTGTGATTTATGATGAATTCAGATAATAGCAAACAAAATAAAAACGAACCGGTAATAAGCCTGTATGAATGATAGGAATATGTGCTTAAAGCAAAAAATAATGATGAGAACCCAATAAGGTAGTAGGTTTTCTGTTCTTTGGCATACGCAAGAAACAACAATCCAAGAGTAAAAAACAGTAAACCCAAATTCGATTCCAAACCCATCCGACTTAGGTATATTGTCCAGGGAGAAAGGGCGGTAATAAGAGCTCCTATGAGAGCTAAAAGATTGGATTTAAATAGTTGTTTTAACCATAGAGAAATTACCAAAACCAATATCGTCCCTGCAATTGCTGAGACTAATCGTGGTAACACGGGCGACCATCCAATTATTTTATATATAAGGGCAGTAGTGTAAATGTAGAGGGGAGGTTTGTTATCGCCAAATGATTTAAATATAGTAGGGAGTCTAGTTCCCCACTCGTCCCTGCCGGTCTTAGCTATACTAATGGCATTAAAACCGGTAGCGGCCTCGTCTTGAAGCATGAGTGGAGGAAATATCGAAAGGTAGGAAAAACGAAGGGTGGCAGCAATGCAAACAATTATACTGTTGAGTATGGCAAATCTGTGTTGTGATAAAAATTTATATTTCATCATGTTAGTATAAACTATCATGAAGGATCGGTTCGTAATCACGGGAATTGTTTTAGGCATAGTATTTTTTGTTGTTTTAATTCTTGGTCAACATTTGGATCACCCGCTCGTAAGTTATGACGAAGCTTGGTATGGATCAATTGCTCGAGATATGGTGGTGAATGGAAATATGCTATTTCAACGTTTTAATGGAACTTTTTTTTACGATCATCCTCCGATGGGTTTTTGGCTGATGGCAATTTCGATACGGTTATTTGGTGATACTGAATTTTCAGTTCGGCTACCATCAATGATCGCAGGCTGTTTATCTTTTATATTTATTTATCTTTTGGCTCGACGGCGAAGTAATACATGGTTTGGCTTGACTGCGGTGATTATGTTAGCCTCTTCCCTTTGGTTTGTGTATAGAATTCGATCGGGGAATATGGATGCGTTGTTGGCTTGCTTTTTTTTGTCCACTTACTATTTTGCAGAAAGTTGGTTTGTTAATGGACGATCAAGAATATGTGTAATCGGAACGATTGTTTCAATGGCTGGTTTATTGTTGACAAAAACGTTGGTCGGGTTTGGAATTTTTCCTGCGTTGATGGTAGCCTATTTTGTTGCTAATAAAAATCGAAGGCCAAGTTTGTTGGCAGTCTCTTTGGCGCTGGTTGGGGTTGGAGTATTATGTTTGCCTTGGTATTGGTTCAATTATTTAATTCATCCTAATTTTTTATACCATCACTTTATTGGTATTGGTATGAGGGATGGTGTTAAAAATATTACTGTTCCTGGGATACAACAAACTTTGTTGTATTTGAGAAGTGGTATTGGTCGCTGGTATTATCCTGTTATTGCTTCAATGGTAACCACAATGGGATTGCTGTTTAATAAACGACTTAGGCAACATTTTTTAATTACTGATTTTGTTTTAGTGCTAACAATTGGAATACCGTTTTTTACTTCACCAAAAACTGAAGTTTGGCATCTCATCCCGCTTTATGCTCCGCTGTTTTTAGTCTTTACTTCGGTCTGGTGGATATTGATTCATCAACTATCTCGTCCAAAAATCATTTACGTCTGTTTATCCTTATTGATGGTTGTAATAACCACAGTTGGTGTGAAGCAAGGAAAGGCAGTTTTTTCATTAATGACTCAACACAACGATTATGATGAAGTAGATATTTCCAAAAAAGCAAAATTTATTACCATGCCTATTTATTTCAATGGAACATTTTTACCGGCTTTTATTTATTATTCAAATCAACAATTTGTGGATCCTTTATGGTTGCATCCCCACGCTTATCAGAAGATGACTCAGTTGTTAACTGATCCTTTTTTTTGGGGAGCATTTATTGTCAAATCAGCCGAGGTTGAATCACTTACTAATGATAAAATCCCATTCCGAATCTATGCTGAAAATCAAAATTATACTATTATTATGTCCACGTCGGATAAGGAGAGAATATGAACATTTTATTGACTGGTGGGGCGGGATATATTGGCTCTGTGGTCACCAATCAT
>CAZQBH010000005.1:2535-28194 GCA_964591645.1 uncultured Pseudomonadales bacterium
ATTAATCCGGCTAATGTATATGGCCAAACAAAACGGATGTTGGAAGAAATTTTGGGATGGTATCACCGGATATCCGGAATTCACGTGTGTATTTTTCGTTATTTCAATGCAGCCGGTTCCTCATTGTTGGCGGGAAGTTCCCGGTACGGTGAGGCTCATACTCCCGAAACGCACATTATCCCCAACATCTTGGACGTGGCGTTGGGAAAGAAGTCTGAATTTACATTGTTCGGAGATGACTATCCTACTCCAGACGGTACTTGTATTCGTGACTATATCCATGTTGACGATTTAGCTACCGCCCATCTATTGGGATTAACAGCTTTGGCTCAGGAAAAATTTGGCTACGAGATTTTTAATTTGGGTAACGGTCAAGGTTTTTCCAACAAAGAGGTGGTGGAAATGGTCCGGCAAGTTACCGGCCATCCGATTCCGGTTGCTATTACTCCTCGCAGGACCGGTGATGCAGCCCGACTGATTGCCTCAAGCATCAAAGCTAAAGAAGTGTTGGGATGGCAACCACACTATGGTGATTTAAAAACAATCGTGTCTTCTGCTTGGGAAAACAAACGCATACAATGACTTTGGGAACTAGATATTCTGGATAAATGCTTTAGTTGAGGTGATGGGGGTAATGGTTAGTGTTTGTTTTAGATCAAAGTTGCATGCTTTATCTGCATCCAGCCAGGCTTGATAGTTATCTTTTGTCAGTATCGCTGGCATCCTGTCATGAATGGAAACAACATCTTGATTAGCCGGCATGGTGACAATGGCGTACGCATTATTCTGGTCGAATATGCCGGCAAAGTAACTTATTTTCTGGTCTTTTAACTGAAAATAGTACGGTTGTTTTTTTCCACTCTCCAGCGTTTGCCATTCAAAAAATCCCGTATATGGCACCAGACATCGATTTTTAACTATGGATGAAAAGGTTGATTTTTGAGTCAACGTTTCTAACCGAATGTTGATGATTTGATGGCGGCTCCATTCAGGCTTGATTCCCCACTGCATATGTGTCACCTGCTGATTGGCAATTACCGGAAGAGATGATCCTGGTACAGCGTCATATTTTTGGCTCAATTGCCATTTTTCTTGCAAGGCTTTGGTGGGGACAAACGTGTAGCGACCGCACATATTTTTCTCCTTGACTTTGGGTTATCTTCGGGATTATGCTTGGCGTATATTATTCGTATTATATTCGGTTTTTCATTATGATTCAAACGATCAACACTCCTGTCTCTGTCTCTTTGTTTTTTAATCATAAAAATCAAACTGTGTCCCCTTCAGTCCTTTGGTGGGAAGGCCGACAGTATTTAGTGAGTAAAGTTGGTCTACATCACACATTTCGACAGGGCCGGACGTTATATCATGTTTATTCCGTTCAAGCTGAAAGTTTCTTTTTTCGACTCATTATGAATACCGATACGTTATTTTGGAGCGTAGGACAAATCAGCGATGGCGAACCTGATTAATTTACCTTTTAATCCAAAGCCTTCAACTTGTCTGCATATTGATCTTAATTCTTGTTTTGCCACGGTAGAGCAACAAGCTAATCCACTGCTTCGCGGTAAACCAATTGCGGTTGCTGCTTATACCGGACCATCGGGCTGCATTATTGCCCCCTCTATTGAAGCTAAACGGTTGGGAGTACATGTCGGCATGAGAGTAAAAGAGGGCAAACTCATCTGTCCTCAGTTAATTGTGCTGGCTCCCGATCCTTGGAAATATCGGACCATTCATTTGCAACTCAAGCAATTGTTGGCACAATACACGGAATGTATTTGTCCAAAATCTATTGATGAATTTGTTCTCAATCTGGAGGGGTATCCTGCTTTTCAAAAAGGGATGACCGTGGTGGCTCGGGAAATTAAATCAAGAATTGCTCAAGAGATCGGTGATTGGTTGACGGTTTCGATCGGTATAGGACCCAACCGCTTTTTGGCAAAAATTGCCGCTGGACTGCATAAGCCGGATGGACTGGATGAAATCAATCATTTGACCTACTCATCTATTTTTGAATCGCTCCAACTAACTGACCTTTGCGGCATCAAAGTACACAATGCAGTTCGACTGCATTCAATGGATATTTATTCGGTGATGGATATGTATCAAGCCCCCCTGTCTTCATTAACAGGAGCCTTTCAATCAATCGTGGGTTACTATTGGTATTTACGGATCCATGGTTGGGAAATTGATGACGTGGAGTTTGGCCGTCGAAGTTTTGGCAATTCATACGCTTTGCCTAAACCTTATTCTAAAGATGAAGCATTAACACCTATTTTAATGAAATTGACTCAAAAAATGAGTCAACGATTACGGGCACATCATTATTGCGCTCAAGGGGTGCATTATAGTGTGTTGTTTCGTGACGGCACTCATTGGCATATGGGAAAAAAAACCAAAAAAACACTATTCACGACGGCCGATATATACCAACACATTTTTTCTTTGTATCGTTTATGCCCTTATCGAAAACCAGTGGCTCATATGGCCGTTTCTTGCTTTGATTTAATTGAATCCAATCAACTTCAGTTGGATCTTTTTTCACCGCTTCTAGTCAAAGAGCAATTAACCAAGGCGGTTGATGTGGTCAACCACCGATGGGGAGATTACACCATTACACCAGCACTGATGATGGGAACTCAAGAAAATGTTCCCGATCGAATTGCGTTTGGCGGAGTGAAAGAGCTGGAAGAAATTGTGATGGCATAAGCATCAATTAATCGCTAGAATGGGGCTGATTTAACTGAAAGGGACAGATATGAAAATCGCTTCAATAGTGGCTCAAGAAATTCTTGATTCACGGGGAAATCCAACGGTAGAGACCATGCTGACTTTGGAAAATGGAATGACAGCGACAGCAGCTGTCCCTTCGGGCGCGTCCACTGGTAGTCGAGAAGCTTTGGAATTACGGGATGGTGATGTAAAACGATATGGCGGTAAGGGGGTTTTAAAGGCTGTCGCCAATGTCAATGGACCTCTGGCTCAAGCAATCATTGGTATGGATGTATTAGATCAAGCTGACATTGATCAAACAATGATTGCGTTAGATGGTACGGATATGAAGGAGCGATTTGGGGCTAATGCAATTTTATCCATCTCTATGGCGGTAACAAAGGCTGCCGCACTGTCACTCAATATTCCCTTGTATGCATATGTAGCCAAATTGTTTGGCCGGTCACCAGACAGTTACCTGATGCCTATCCCTATGATGAACGTGCTAAATGGCGGTAAACATGCGATTAAATCAACTGACATGCAAGAATTTATGGTAATGCCCATTGGAGCTCCTTCCATCCAAGAGGCGGTTCGATGGGGTGCTGAAGTGTTTCAAATGTTGGGGAAATTGATTAAAGAATCGGGTCAGGCAACTACCGTGGGTGACGAGGGTGGCTATGCTCCTTCTCTCCCGGCTAATCGAACTCCCTTGGAATTGATTGTGAAAGCAATTGAAACATGCGGCTATCGTCCCGGAATTGATGTAGCAATCGCACTTGATCCTGCTTCAACCGAATTTTATGAGGACGGGAAATATCAATTGAAAACTGAAAACAAAGCATTAACGAGTGATGAGATGATTTCGTTGTACAGTGACTGGATGAAAGAATTTCCCATCGTGTCTTTGGAAGATGGTTTGGCTGAAGAAGATTGGGAAGGTTGGACCAAATTAAATACCGCGATTGGTGGAACAGTTCAAACTGTCGGCGACGATTTGTTTGTGACCAATCAAAAATGGATCAAAAAAGGCATTGAATTTAAAGCTGCTAATTCCGTACTCATTAAACTCAACCAAATTGGTTCAGTTACTGAAACGATTGAGGCAATCAATGTGGCGCGCGCTGCCGGGATGACTGCCGTCGTCTCACATCGCTCTGGTGAAACAGAAGACACCTTTATTGCTGACTTTGTCGTCGGTGCCGGAACAGGTCAAATTAAAACTGGCTCAGCCTCACGTTCGGAACGAATTGCCAAATATAATCGGTTAATGCGAATTGAGCGTGAATTAGGCAACAAAGCCTCTATCGCTCCGTTCCCGTTTAAGAAATAAAAAAAACATAAACCTCCGAGGTTAAAAGATGGTAAATCTAAAACCTCGGAGGTTGTTAAAAACTATGACTAAAGAAAAAGTGTTGTTGATTATTCTGGATGGTTGGGGCATTAAGGAACCGTATGAAGGTAACGCAATTGCTCGGGCAAGCACACCTTTTTGGGATAAATTATGGCAAACATATCCCCACGCAATTTTGAATGTATCTGGTGAGGATGTGGGATTACCTAATGGGCAAATGGGGACATCAGAAGTAAACCATTTCACTATCGGAGCCGGTCGGATCGCTTACCAAGATTTGGTCAAAATCAATAATGCAATTAAATTCGGAACCTACGCAGACAATCCCACCTTTGTGGCAGCATTTGATTACGTCAAAGAACACCATTCCACCTTACATATCAAAGGACTCTTATCACCTGGTGGTGTTCACTCACACCAAGATCATATTTTTGCCTTGTTGCAGGCTGCTGCCAAGCATGGGGTGACAAAGATATATTTACACCTTTATACCGATGGTCGGGATGTGTTACCAAAAAGCGCTAAGTTATATGTTCATGAATTGGAAGAAAAAATTAAAGAGATAGGAGTGGGAAAAATTGCTTCGATCGGTGGCCGATATTATGCTATGGACCGCGATCACAATTGGGACCGGGTCGATAAGGCGTTTGAGATTTTAACTCACAAAGGTGGAAAACATTTTGCTACTGCTGAAGCAGCCATTGATGATGCCTATGCACAAGGGCTAACCGATGAATATATTGAACCAGCCCATATTGAAGTGGAACCCGGTGAAGAAGGATGTATTTCTTCTGATGATGCCGTCATTTTTGTAAATTTCAGAAATGATCGACCGCGAGAAATTACTGAGCGATTACTAGAACGGGGCCCCAAAAATGTGTATATAGCCACCATGACGCAATATAGCCCGAACTATCCAGTGGCGGTCGCGTTCCCACCTGAGTCAATCGATAATACCTTGGGGCAAGTATTGTCAGAGCAGGGGATAAAACAATTACGGGTTACTGAAACAGAAAAATTTGCTCATCTGACTTTTTTCCTCAATTGCAAACGGGAAGATGCGTTTGAAGGTGAAGATCGAATCATGCTCGATTCCCATTCGGATGTCAAAACCCACGATGAACGTCCAGAAATGAGGGCAGCAGACATCGCTTCAATGATCGTAGCGGATATTGAGGCTGGTAACCATCAAGTCATTATGACTAACATATGTAATGGTGACATGGTGGGACACACTAGTAATATCGAAGCTACTATGAGGGGTTGCGAGTCAGTTGATGCAGCTTTGGCTAAAATTGTCCCTGTAGCCCAGGCACATGGCTTCCATATCATGATCACTGCCGACCACGGGAATGCAGAAGAAATGATTGACGAAAAGAGCGGTGAACATTTAACTCAACATAGTCTTAATCCCGTTCCATTTGTGTTGCTGTCACCAAAAGTGGATACGCTCAATCGTAATGTTGGTTTATTGTCCGATATTGCTCCGACTCTTTTGACACTAATAAATCTGTCTATCCCCTCTGAGATGACGGGTGAAAGTTTTGTGTAGGGTATGACAACTGACCCACCCAAGTTGTTATTTATTGTCCTATTTTTGATGATTGTTGGGGGAGTCGCGGTATCTTCTCGCCCTAAAGAAGTCGTACCCGTTCCAATTCTCTCCACACCACTCATTACCCCTGTTCCTTCACCTACTCCTACTCCCACACCCAAACCGTTGACATTTGCGGAAATGAATTCGCTCTATGGCCCATGCATATCACTGCCCATCTTGATGTATCATCATATCCAACCTGAAGACCAGGCAAAAACGGCCAAGCAAACAAGTTTGTCGGTATACACGCCAATTTTCCGAGAACAAATGCAGTATTTGAAGGACAAGGGATATACCACGATTTCCCCTGCCGATTTGGCCGGATTCTTAGAAAACGGCACACCTCTACCCAACAAGCCTGTTTTACTTACGTTTGATGATGGGTACAGTGATAATTATTCCGACATGTTTCCGGTTTTAAAAGAAATGGGAATGCGGGGAGTCGTGTTTATGATCACTGGATTGGCAGATAATCCGGGATATTTGTCTTGGAACCAAATTGGCGAGATGTCGACAAATGGTATTTATTTTGGAAATCACACGTGGTCCCATCACAATATGAAAGCTGTGCTGGATGTAATTCAAAAAGAAGTGGGAACCGCCGAAACACAACTAAAAGAACGTTTTCTCAATCAAGAAAAAATCTTTGCGTATCCTTACGGCTTAATGAGTCCACTGGCAATTAATTACCTATCTACAAACGGTTACCGCATGGCTTTTGATACGGTGTCCGGCCGCATTCAATGCGCCAAAAAGAAGTACGAACTAACTCGAATCCGAGTCGGTAACACAAAACTCTCCGCTTACGGACTGTAATTACCAACCTCGGAGGTTGGAATCTGGAGACTCTCCGAGGTTCACTGTGTTTTCATGACTTCAAGGGGAGGAGGATCCTGAATCAAGTTTAGAATGACGAATACTGCGAAGATAGTCTTTATAGTTACAGTTCGATGGAGTCACCGGATTGGGGAAAGAAATAGCTTTTGTCCTGATAGCGCGATTTGATGTCTTGAATGGTTTTGCCTATATGAACCATGGCAAGACTTTTTATGGTATGAGTTTGTATATATAACAAGAGATTTTCCGCTGACTCATGACCATATGAATTTCCGGGTGGTTTGTATTCATGAAACGCGTCGTGAATCAGTAGGTCACAGTTGTTGAATAACGCCTCAGATGCCTCAGTCATGCGACCGTCGCCGCTATAGCATATGGTATGAGAACCATCAGTGATACGTGTGGCAAGATTGTCTCGGGAATGATTTGTGTTGGCAAATGTTAATGTATATTCCCCTACCTGTATACTTTCTCCGGGGTGAGCTGTTTTGACGATAATCTGGTATTTTCGATGGTTAAATATATTTCCATACGCCAGATCAAGTGATTGCTGCAACATTGTTTCGAAACCGTCGGGGCAGATAATAGTGAGTGCTTTAGTACGCTCTCCTTCAATCATTCGCATCAAGATTGGGCCGAGTCCAAAATAGTGATCAGCATGAAGATGAGAAATATAAATGGTATCGATAAGATTTTGATCAATAGAATAATTCCATAATGCTGTCGGTACGGAGTATCCACAATCTAAAAGGAGACTAGATTCCCCTTCGACAAGAATCGATGTATTTGGTTTGGTATCGGTAGCTTCACCAACACCAATAAACGTAATCTTCATGTTACCCCCTATGTTTGGGGGCATTGATCATACCACACTTTTTATACTTTAGGCCTGAACCACAAGGGCACGGGTCGTTCCTGCCAATTTTTGGTTTACCGGATTCCACTTTCACCATTTTGGGGGTTCGGCCATCAGATGAGGGGGTATAACTAGATGTTTTGGCTAGGGCTGCCGCAAAGGCGTTGGTGGATGAGGATTTAGGAGCTAGGGTGGAGGGTTGAGCAGGCTCTGGAGCAGCAGCATCGGGGACAAAGTCTTCGATTTTACCCGCGATCATGGTTTCAGGAATGATAGGCTCCACCGGCATTTCTGTTGGCTGCAAGCGAAAGACCAATTTAGCCATACTGGCATCAATACCACCTAATAATCGCTCAAACATATCAAACGCTTCTTTTTTATACTCGGTTAACACTTGTTCTTTACCACCCCTCATCCAAATGCCTTCTCGTAGATCGTCAATGGCATCTAAATGGTCCATCCATGCTTGGTCAATGGTGGAAAGCGTGACGTAGCGTTCAATGGAACGCATATTGGCTTCACCCAATTGCTCTTCGCGGTTTTGATAGGTAACCGCAATGACTTCGTACAATTTATCTTTAATGGACTGCTCGTCATTTAGTTTCATTAATTCAGAAGCGATTTTTTCCTGGGAATTTTTGTCAAAGGGAATAATCGCCAAAAATTCCTTAACCATGTCATTAATTTCTTCTGCCTGATAGACGCCCGCCATGGGAGGGACAACAATGGCATCAATTTCTGCCTGACAGGCGGTTAGAATGCGTTCTTTCAAGTGGGTTGTTTCTTCTTTGGTTGATTCGACATCGGCCAAAATTTTCTGGCGTCGTTTGTATATAATTTCCCGTTGTTTATTCATGACGTCGTCGTATTCGACCACATGTTTTCGTTGATCAAAGTGGAACGATTCAACTTTTGACTGTGCTTGCTCCAGACTCTTGCTAACCATCCCTGATTCAATGGGTTGATCTTCAGGAATTGTTAGAATATCCATGAGTTTACTAACCTGTTCACCTCCGAAAATACGCATCAGATCGTCTTCAAGAGAAACATAAAATCGGGAAGATCCTGGATCACCCTGTCGACCGGACCGGCCACGAAGCTGATTGTCGATGCGACGGGAATCATGTCGTTCGACGCCGAGTACGTGTAAACCTCCTGCGGCAAGCGCTTGTTTGTGTAGTTCTTGCCATTCTTTATGTCGTTGTTCGTAGGCTTTCTTTTCTTCTTTAGTAGCATTTTGGTGTGGTTTTTCTGGTACAGAACCGCCGAGAACGATATCCACCCCACGTCCGGCAATATTGGTGGCAACGGTGACTCCTCCCGGTTTACCTGCTTCGGCTAAAATTTTCGCTTCTTGCTCGTGATTTTTTGCATTCAAAACTTGACGAGGAATTTTCATCTTCTTTAAATACCGAGCCATGATATCGTTTTGTTCAATGGATTTAGTCCCAATTAAAATGGGCTGACCTTTTTCGTGCAGCGCTTGAATTTCTTTGACAATGGCACCAAACTTAGCCCGCTTGGTTTTGTACACCAAGTCTGGAGCATCTTTTCGCTGAATAGGCTGGTTGGTAGGAATTACAGCTACATCCATCTTGTAAATTTGACGGAATTCTTCAGCTTCCGTAATCGCAGTTCCCGTCATACCGGCGAGTTTTTCATACATACGAAAATAGTTTTGAAGGGAAATAGTCGCTAGCGTACGAGATTCCTGTTGAATGGTTACCCCTTCTTTGGCTTCGATCGCCTGATGCAGTCCATCGGAATAACGACGACCGAACATTAACCGGCCGGTGTGCTCATCGACAATAATGACTTGGTTATCTTTGACAACGTAATCACGGTCGCGAATAAATAGCGTCTTAGCTTTTAAGGCGGCTTCAACATGGTGAACCGTTTCGTAATCTTTTTCGTATAAATTATCGATGTTCAGGCGTTTTTCTAACCGACGTAATCCATATTCAGTCAATGTAGCTGTACGTTGTTTTTCGTCAATAGAATAGTCAATTTCTTTGGTTAGCGAGTCTACCAACTTGGCAAATTCAAAATATTTACTGGTTGGTTCAGTATCAGGTGCGGAGATAATCAACGGTGTTCGGGCCTCGTCAATCAAAATTGAATCTACCTCGTCTACGATGGCATAAAAATGTCCCCGTTGGACCATTTGTGACAAAGATTGGACCATATTGTCGCGTAAGTAATCAAAGCCAAATTCGTTGTTGGTGCCGTAGGTAATATCAGCCTGATATGCTGCTTGACGGGAAACAGGTTTTAAATGCTCCAAACGCTCATCACCACGTTCGGGACCTTGATAGTCGGGGTCATATAATGAGGCCGGCTGATCGCCCTGACCTGAATAAATTACCCCCACTGATAAACCTAAGAAATGAAAAATAGGCGCCATCCAGCCAGCATCACGTTGGGCCAGATAGTCATTGACCGTAACCAAATGGGAACCTTTACCGGGAAGTGCATTGAGATATAAAGCAGTGGTTGCCGACAGCGTTTTGCCTTCACCGGTTTTTTGTTCAGACACTTTGCCTTCATGAAAACCGATGCCTGCCATTAGCTGAACATCAAAATGTCTCAACCCCAAGGTGCGTTGTGAAGCTTCGCGAACTACCGCAAATGCTTCTGAAAGTAGCATATCTACTGTTTCACCTTTTTCCAATCGTTCTCGAAATTCGACGGTCTTATGTTTTAGCTCGTCATCTTTAAGTGACTTGATATCTGATTCATACTGGTTGATTTGATCAACCATTTTTTGGTATCGCTCAATCGTTTTCGCGTTGGAGTCGAATAGTTTAGAAAATATTTTTAACATAATCGTTTACACTTTCGGATTTAACACCGTTTGATTCTATCGGTTATTCACTAATTTGACTAGGCTTGACGGGTAATTTGATCGAAGCCAACATATGGAATAAGGACATCTGGAATTTTAACTGATCCATCGGCTTGTTGGTAGTTTTCTAAAATAGCTAAAGGTACGCGTGAAGATACTAGAGCGGTACCATTTAACATATGAACAAAGCCGCTTTCCCCTTTATTATCCTTATATCTAATATTTAAATTACGAGCCTGGTAATCGGTGCAGTTTGAGGTTGAGGTGACCTCGCCATAATCATTCCTACCCGGCATCCATGCCTCAATGTCGTATTTTCTCTTCGCCATGGCTCCTAAATCGCCAGTACACATTTCTACTACCCGGTAAGGTAATCCTAATTCCTGATAAATTTCTTCCTCGTACTTTAAAATTTCCTGATGATATTTATCTGAGTCTTGTGGCAAGCAGTAAATAAACATTTCTACTTTTGTAAATTGGTGCACTCTATAAAGACCTCTGGAATACTTGCCATACGCACCAGACTCCTGTCGGAAACAATGGGAATAGCCGACATATTTAATTGGCAATTGAGTGGCAGATATTACCTCGTCGGCATGTTTGCCTGCTAAGGTTACCTCAGCAGTGGCAATTAAACCTAAATCTTGACCTTCAATGGTGTAAGTTTGAGCTTCATTTCCTTTTGGCGCATATCCTGTGCCAAGATAGAAGCGTGATTTAGCGAGGTCTGGAGTAATAACTGGAGTAAAACCTGCCTTACTAAGTTTTTGCATTGCATATTGAACTAGAGCCAGTTCTAGCAGGGCTCCCGCATTATAGAGATAGTAAAATTGAGATCCGGTAACTTTAGCGCCTGTTTCAAAGTCGAGAATATTGAGTGACTTACCCAGTTCCAAATGATCTTTGATAGGAAAATCAAATGTGTTTGGAGTCCCCCATTTTTTAACTTCTTTATTCTCAGTTTCATTTTTACCAACCGGCACATCTATCGCGGGCAAGTTTGGAATCTGCATCATCACGGTAAAAAACTCTGAATCAACCTGTTCTAATTCAAGTTCTCGGTCAGTAAGTTCTTTCTTTAAATCTTGTGATTGTGTAATAAGTTCTTCAGTCCGTTCCTTCTTTAATTGATCATTAAGGATATTGCGTTTTGCTCTTAATGTTTGACTTTGGGTCATTAATTCTCGACGTTTACTATCCAAGGATAAGACTGCGTCAACCAAGTCAGGATTAAAATTTTTATTTTTAACTCCGGTTTTTACTTCTTCAGCATGATCGCGGATGTATTGAATATCGAGCATAAACTCTCCCTTATTAATAAATAGTCCTTAGTGTTTAATGTTTAGTGTTTAGTCTGAGGTACAAAAAAAAGCACCCTAATTCCTCTAAAAGAGGACTCCGGTACGTACCCGGAGAGGTGCCATCCTACTTATTACTTTTTTCCTGCTATAACGGGCTTACCCGATTCAGTTGTGACCCTGAATAGCTTTGATAGTTGGAAGCTATCGTAACGCCTTTATTTGGTTCGGTTTACACCAGCAAAACCTACCGTCTTTCGACCGCTTAGGTTTCGCTGTTTTCCCTCGCCGTTAATGTCTATTGTATCATGGATCAAGATGGCCACAAGCCATATTGGTTACATATTTTAGTGGCTCCATCAATGAATTCTGTGGTCAATGGTAAAGCATTTAACCTATATAATTCTTCATTTGACACCCAAGCGTAGTCAAGAGATTCTAGGTCTCCAATTCGGGGTGTTTGAGAGCCGATAGTGATAATAAAACACATCAATGGGACAGAAATACTTGTTTTCGGATGATGCCATATAGATGTTTTGCAAATGGGATAAGGATATAGAATCGTTGGTTTTACGTTTAATTCTTCTTGGAGTTCCCGGTGTAGCGTATCTTCTGGTTGTTCGCCAAATTCCATCCCACCACCAGGTACTTGCCATTTTTGATGTACTTCGGGTGATTCCGGCTGATTTCGCTGAGTCAATAAAAACTGATGTTTTTGATTGATGGCTAAACCCAAGACTCCGGGGGGAAGATTTCTTTGTGTACAAGTCATTTTGTTTTCTTTTTATATGGATGGGCCCACTCTTGATAAATAATGGGGAGAATTTGATCCAAAGGTAAACCGTTTAACCCGGTCAAAGATCCTTCAATGTGAGTGATGAAATTTATTGCTGGAGAGAGAAAAGAATTATATCCTCCCGCCCACTGAGTCACGGGATTATCATTAACGTAATCGGTCATTTCTTTCAATGTAAGTTTCCGGAATGAGATATACGTAGCAGACGTGCCGGTGTGACATACGTCCTTATAGGAGTTATATACAGCATATCCGGTTAACACTGTATGAATCTGTCCCGATAATTCTTTAAGCATGGAAAGGGCAACCATTTTGTACTTTGGCTTTTCCAACACCTTATTATTCAAGATTACTACCGTGTCGGCCCCAATGATGAGTGCGGGATCAGACAATTGTTGAGCGGCTGCCCTGGCTTTGGCTTGGGCTAATAATATGGCTCGTTCCTCTGGGTGGGAAGCAGTAATGGATGACTCATCAAAACAACTGTCAATGGTTTGAAAATGAAGGCCGGATTGAGTCAATACAGTTGTTTTTGATTGAGAAATGGAGGCAAGAATTATGGGAAGAGGGTGGGTCGCCATAGCTAGAGGGTATTTGGGACGTCAATAAATTGGACGGAAACATCAATACCAAATTTCTTTTTTAATTCATGGCCTAAGGCCTGGATGCCAAATACTTCAGACGCGTAGTGACCACAAGCAAAGTAATTAAAACCTGCCTCGATGGCCAGTGAAGGACTCGATTCGATTATTTCTCCCGAAATATGAGCGTCAATATGTTTATCAATAGCCTCCATCAGGGTATTGTTGTTTGGTTTCGCCCCTCCAGAACACACGCCAATACGTTTAATTTTGTTGGAGCCGCCTTTGACCGTATAAATTGGATGGTTCATGATTGATTCTAAGCGAGAAATTAGTTCATCAATGGTAATCGGTAAATTGAATTCAGCAATCCATCCCCAACCATCAAAATATGATTCTCCCGTCTGGCGGGCCACCACCTTCTTGATAATTTGAGCGTTGTTGCCCAGTTCTGGATGAACATCAAGTGCGTAATGATAACCAGCCAAGGTGAGATCATTTTTAATGATCGCTTTAAGACGAGATTCTATGGCGTCGAATCGGCCTCGAACAATGTCATAGTTGGTAAATAATCCATGATGGCAGATTAGATAATCGGCGTTGATTTCGAGCGCTTTACGAACAAATTCGGGCGAACAAGAAACTCCTAGCGCGATTGTACTTACTTGTGGTTTACCTTTGATTTGAACACTATTGGGTCCGAGATCAATGGTAGCTGCCTTTTCCAACCACTCCCGGCCAAGAATTGCTTCAACCGCTTGGGTAACTGCATCACGAGTCATCATGGCATTTACTCCTTTATATTTTGATTTTGAGGACGCATTAATGGGAAGGCAATCACTTCACGGATTGACCAATTGTTGGTAATAAACATAACCAAACGATCAATTCCGATCCCGATCCCCCCTAAAGGAGGACAACCGTGAGCCAATGCCTCCAAAAACGCTTCATCTAATGGTTGGGCTTCAGCATCACCAGCTTTGAGATTTTTTTGTTCATTTTCAAAACGAGCACGTTGTTCCAGCGCGGAAACAATTTCAGTCCAACCATCGCAAAGCTCTTTTCCTCCCACATAACCTTCAAAGCGTTCGACTCGGCCTGGTTTGGAGCGATGCCTTCGCGCTAACGGACTCACCTCTTGGGGATAATCAATTACCCAGGTGGGTTCGATTAAGAATTTTGGCACCAGATGGTCAAAGATGACAAAAAGAGCTTTGTCGCGACTAAAAACTCCTGGAACCTCAAAATGTTCTCTGGTTAAAATAGCTTTAATTTCGTCATCGGAAATCGTTTGCCAATCAATACCAGCATATTCCTTGAGGGCTTCATCAATAGTAATGCGACGCCATTTGCCGTCAAGGTGAACCGTTTTATCTTCAACTTGTAGCTCTAAGGATCCATTAACTGTATTGGCGACATATTTAATAAGATCTTCACACAAATCCATAATTCGATGGTAATCAGCGTAGGCCTCATAGAGTTCCATCATGGTAAATTCCGGTTGATGAGATTGATCCATTCCCTCATTTCTAAAGTTACGGGCAATTTCAAAAATACGTTCGTAACCGCCTACAACTAATCGTTTTAAGTAGAGCTCGGGAGCAACGCGCAAATACATGTCTATATCAAGCGCATTTAGGTGGGTTGTAAATGGGCGGGCATTGGTACCACCGTAGAGATTTTGCAGGACAGGGGTTTCGACCTCTTTGTAGTTTTGAGTCCAAAGGTACTCTCGAATAGCTCGTTCAACCGCCCAACGTTTGTCTAATGTCCGTTTGGTTTCAGGATTAAGAATTAAATCTAAATATCGTTGACGGAGACGGTCTTCTTTGTCTTTCAAACCAAAATGAAGACTGGGAAGTGGTTCTAGGGCTTTAGAAATCTGACGCCAGGTTTTAACCAACACCGTCCGTTCGCCAGCATTCGTCGTGAACGTCATACCACTCGCTTCAACAAAATCGTTTATGTCGATAAGAGCCAGATTGTTCCAGAGTTCTTCTGAAAGTTCATCGGCTTTAAAGGCGAGCTGGATTTTCCCTGATTCGTCTATGACATCGGCAAATTGGATTTTGCCGTGACCACGAAGCGACATTAGCCGGCCTACAATCGTCACGTCTAAACCATCGGCATTATGTGCTTCGCTAGCCGTATGAGTCCGATTTATGAGGGGTGGAAACGGTTCGGTACCCTGATTGATGAGTGCTTGCAGTTTTTCAGTACGCGACTGCTGCATAGCGTCTAAACGACTGGACATATTTTTTCTTTCTTTTTTTGATGAATGTATTCTTATTTTATACTAAAAAGCCCCCTGGTGGATACCGGAGGGCTGATTTGTTGTTTTTAAAATTATCTTATTTAATATCTTTAACTTGATACATAATTTTGCCGACCGGAGCTTCAAATTCAACTGTATCCCCCACTTTTTTACCCATCAGGGCTTTGCCCAGGGGAGAATCATGAGAAATCTTTTTCTTGATAGGATCAGCTTCAAACTCACCTACAATCGTAAAGGTGTGCTCCTGACTATCGGCATGAACAGTAACCTGGCAGCCAATGTCTACATGACCATTGGTTTTGGAGGTACCAACAATGGTTGCTCGGGCTACCATGTCTTCTAATTCTTCAATTCTTCCCTGGATGAAAGCCAAATCTTCACGCGCAGCATGATATTCACTGTTTTCTGATAAATCGCCAAATTCGCGTGCTTTGGTGACACGATCAACAGCTTGTGGCTCTTTATCTTTAAGTTTATTTAATTCTTCAGTAAGTTCATTGAGTCCATCTCTGGTCATCTGAACTTTTCCATTGAGGTCGGTCATGGCTTTTCCTCATTAATTATTACTTATTATTCGTTGTTTAGGGAATTTTACCCTGGAATATATAAATGTCAATTTTTTACAAAGAGAACCCACCTATCAGTGGGTCCTAGTGGTTGATACTAGTGGAAATACGGTGTCCACGCAATATGTATTTTGTGTGTATTTTTCCCTCCAGGATTGTTTGTCTCGAGTGGGCAATTATGTTTCCACATACATTACGTATGTGCAGCGATTTCTGTGGTTAGCCAATTGATCCATTTGGCAAATCCTTCACCAGTCCTGCACGAGAGAGGGAAAATTTTTACTTTGGGATTCACTTGCATGACTCCTCGGCTAAAATAATCCACATCAAATGGTTGGTAAGCCAAATAATCAATTTTGTTTAAAAGGACTACGTCTGCCCCTTTGAACATACCTGGATACTTATATGGTTTATCATCACCTTCAGGTACGCTGGCGATAACCACATTCTTGTGTGTCCCTAAAGCAAATCCGGCTGGACAGATTAAATTTCCCACATTTTCAATGATGAGTAGTTGGACTCCAGTTAGATCTAATGTTTGCAGCGCTTTATCAACCATTACTGCATCCATGTGACAATCCCCTCCCGTATTCGCAAGCGTTACTTTTGCGCCCGTTTGGGCTACTTTTTCTACATCGATATCGACTACATCGCCTTCAATCACTGCTGTTTTTGTGGATGGTAATTCAATGATTGTTTTAAGAATGACACTGGTTTTTCCGGCGCCTGGTGAAGCCATAACATTAGCGCCAAAAACATGGTGTTCGTCTAAAATATTTCTCAGTTTGTCCGCGAGTGAAGTATTTTCGTGAAGAATTTCTTTCTTAACTTGTATGGTTTTTTTTGCGGTTGGTTTCATATGATGAAATTTCCTCCAGGAGTAATTCGTCGCCACCCTCGACTAATAATTTGTAGCTTTGACAATACGGACAAAGGTCTGGTTTGGCTACCCCTGACTCTAACGTTTTGTGACAGCTAAGACAAGTAATTTTGCCGGGCAGCCGATGAATTATCACCTCAGCGTGAGCTGCAATAGTCCCTTTCGTAATGATATCCCAATAAAATTGGATAGATTCATCTACAAAACTGGTATATTCACCCAGAGATATCACAATCTGATCAACACGATGGATTTGGCTCTTTTCAGCCACAGAAAGCACTTGTTGTAATAAAGCTTGGGTTATAGCAAGTTCATGCATATACTGTCAACAAACACCCAAAACCGCCAGGAACACTGGCGGCATGGGATATTTTAATGATTACTATCTATTCACGTACCCAATCAATTTTTAAGAAGTTGGTCGAGCAAGAAACGCACGGATCATACGCCCGGATAACCATTTCAGCTTGATGTTTCAACTCATCTTCTGGCAAATTATGGTATTGCTCTTTGAATAACTTCTTCATATCCTCCTCCATCGATTTTTGATTAGGGGCTGAGGGAGCACTGACCCAATAATCTTTTACCAACCCATCTTCTCCAACCTCAACACTGTGACATAAAATGCCACGAGGGGCTTCTATAAGACATACCCCTTTGCCTGCATGTGGTGTGAATTCAACTGGTTTTTCTGGTTTGATTTCAATTTCTTTCATAATATCGATAGCTTCATCAACACAATGAAGTGTTTCGATCATTTGAGCTAGATTGTTATCAAAAATGTTGGTGGAAGGGAAGAATCCTAAGTAATCTTGGAGATCAGCTTTGGTCCGAGGATGAAGTTGATCAAGATTATTATTGAGCCGAGCAATAGCCCCCACCGTATACTCGCGTTTGGAATCAGTCAGCTCATACCCCTCAGTTTGGGAGTAATCGTTGATATAGCGAGTAACCACTTTATCAAAATAGTCCTCCTGAGGCCGCTTTTGTTGATGATTATCAATTAAATCTCCCTCCAGGAAATTAAATCGTTCGTCATCCCGAATACACATAAACTGGTAATCACGATGGAAATCAACCTTCCAGTCATAAAACGCTTTTACGCCTCGGACTATCAGTGGTCTGACAGCCTCAAGACGCTCAATAAACTCAGGGAATTTATCTGGATTTGGCAGTGGGTTGAGACCGCCAATGACGTGATTTGGCGCATGAACGGGAGCTCCCATAATCGCTGTGGAAATGTCGGTTCCCAGTTGTTTCATGACAAAAGAGTCATGCAGCAACACATACCCAGGATCAGCTGGATCATCCGAAATATCAAATATTGAATCTACCCCCAACATATCAGGTAGGGCAAAGAAATAGAGATGTAAGGGGTGATCCCGAAGAATAAGCCCATCATATGCCAACCGTCGCAGCACTTTCGTCTGTTCGGTTATTTTGATACCTTGAGATTTTTCAATAGCTTGGATCGAAGCAAGGAGGTGGGATACTGAACACGTTCCACAAATACGGGACATCATTTGAGGAACTGCTTTCAGTTCTCTTCCCCGGGCAACCGTAGGATAAAACCGTCGGAAATCTTGATACCGTAATTTAACGTCGGTTACTTCGTCGTCAGTTACGGTTACGGTCAGCCCGCCTGACCCTTCGATTTTGGTAAATTCTTTGATGGTGATTTTGCCGTTTTTCATAGGTTACACGAGTCCTAATAATTTTAAGTATTTCATAACGGCTTGAACAAATTGGTCAGTGTTCATTGGGCAGCCGTTTACTTTGTCATCGACTCGGATGACTTCACTAATAGGCATGACTTTGTCCGTGTAGTTGAATTTCGACATATGAAAATGCTGGCGCCAATCAATATCGTCACGCTTTAGATTGTTGCGTGAAGCTGACGGCATGCCATTACAGGCGCATGAGCCAATCGCGACGACAAATTTCGCATTGAGACGGATCTCTTTAAGAAATTCAACCTCTTCTTCTCCTGATACGGCTCCTTCGATAAATGCCACATCCAGATCTTTGTAATCATTTTTCGTTTTCAGTTGACGACAATATTTGACGTCAAGTAATTTTTTCCAGCTGTCATAATTCGCGTTGAGCAGTTCTGCGAAAATAGCAGTATTGTCTTCGCAACAAGTGAACGAAAACCACCCTATGGCAGCTTTTTTTGGGTTTTCTGGCATATTCGTCTCAATTTCCCTACATACTAGTATTGTTTAAGTATGATACAAATGAAGTACTCAAGTCAAAATAGAATTATTACAGATTTATTATATGTGCCTTGCTATACCAGGAAAAGTAATCTCCATTATTGGCCGAAAAGCGGTGGTGGATTATGGTGATTGTCAAAACCCTGCCATTATTGATGTCGATACCGTCCATGTAGGTGACATGGTCCACGTTCAAATGGGGATTATTGTGCGAATTCTTACCCCCGAAGAAGCGGTTGCTGCTCAGTCAGCTTGGGCAGAAGTTCTTGCAGCATCAGAATAACTTCTACAGCTTTCACTTTCTTTCCATATGGCAATCCAATAATCCAACAGTGATTTATGTGCCCCAATTTCCGCAAATATTTTAACTGAAACCCTAAGTCGTAATCATGAACACTGTCTCGGGGCGGAGCAACCAACCGATCAATATCTTTTTCTGTCATAAGTGTCACAGTTTTTATCCCCATGACAACATCCAAAATTACTGAGTGTGGTAGATTTTCAAACGGGATATCTTGATTTTCCCCCACCTCCACTATTGGAATATGAGGAAAAGTAGATTGAATGTGTTTTGCTACTTCAAATGCTACTGCATCCTCAGGGAAATCCGGATTTCCAAATACATAAAGTGTCATATACTGTACTCTACTATGAAACCTTCTGGGCTCCAACTGCTTGCCAGGTTTTCTTTGCCGCCCAACGGTTTGGGATTGTGTGGCAAAGAAAAAATCACCTCCCAATTATCTCAATGTATTACACAAGGACACTGCCAATCTGTAACCCAAGCAATTCCGGGTTTTAAAACTCAATTACCATATCTCCAAACAATAGCTGATGTAACAGGAAAGGATCCGCTTGATTATCAAGTAGTTGAAGCCTACTGGCTTGGTAACGACCTACTCAATGAATTCCGCCTGGAACATTATCAAGTTTTCCTTCACCATCTCCAGGAGCTCCATCTCCCTGATTTCTATATTCATTCCTTTACCAGCCTTCAACCCTCATTCTTTATACCCTTTCATTTATATAGTGTGCGGGTGTTAAACCAACTTCCCCAGACTACTCCTCAAATGCAACGCCAGATGGATAAATGCATGATCAGCTGTAAAAAAGTGACTGCTGCGATGATAAAAAACGGCCAATGTAACGTGGAATATAACCCAACTATCAAAGTTGGTGATACAGGAGCTATGCATTGGGATGTAGTTGTAAAAATTCTCACCCCTCAAGAGATAAACCATCTTTCTTTTTGGACAACGCGTGTCCTTGCGCTAGCAAATGCGGGGTAGCAACTCGCCGGCAGGAACATCAATGACCCGTTCACCGCCGATGACGGTTTTTCCCAGCACCATACCGTTTGGTTTCGACTGGACCTTTCCAATAATTGCCGAGTCTTTGCCTAGCGGATGTTTTTTCATGGTGGCTAAAACGTATGCAGCAGATTCTTTTGGTACCACAGCCAAAAGTTTTCCCTCATTTGCTACTTGGAATACATCCAGCCCCAATAATTCGCAGGCACTTTTCACTGCTGGACGTACAGGCACTTGAGCCTCCTGAATAACAAAACACGTACCAGACGCTACTGCGAGTTCATTGACAACAGCCGCCAATCCACCCCGGGTCATATCCCGTAAACAATGAATTGTTGGGCAAGTACCCAACATATGTTGCACCAATTCATGCAATGGGGCCGAATCGCTGGAAAGTGTTGATCCAAATTCCATTCCGCTTCGCAAACTCATAATCGTAATCCCGTGATCACCTAATGGTCCGTTAGACAATAATACGTCACCAGGTTTGATCAAGGTGGGAAGCAAAGAAATATTTTTAGACACGACTCCGATGCCGGCAGTATTAATGTATACCTGATCCCCGTGCCCTTTCTCCACCACTTTCGTATCTCCCGTCACAATCTGCACTCCCGCTTTGTTCGCGGCTGTTTTCAGAGAAAGGAGTACTTTAGTGAGGATATCTAAAGATAGTCCTTCCTCCAAAATGAGGGCTACGGATATATATTTTGGTACCGCGCCCATCATGGCCAAATCATTTACTGTTCCATGTATCGCAAGACTACCAATATCTCCACCTGGAAAAAAAAGCGGGTTCACAACGAAACTGTCCGTAGTAAAAACTAATTTGTCTGTGAGCTGAGATAGTGCGGGTAAGATTGCTCCATCAGTACTGGGAGATGATGTCGTTTCTTCACCGTGAAGAATTGGTAAAACCAAATGCTCTAACAAATCATTCATCATCCGACCACCACTACCATGTCCCAAAAGTACTTGTTTGTAGTGTTTTAAGGGAATGGGACAATTGAGCGTAAATTCTTGATGCGTCATTGTATGTTTGCGGGATTATTTTTTTGCCGCCCTTCCATAGTTGTAGTACGCTGCACACGCTCCTTCATTGGAAACCATGGTGGCCCCCAGCGGAGTAAGGGGGGTGCATTCTTTTCCAAATGCGGGACATAGGTGGGGTTTTAATAAACCCTGGAGCACTTCACCGCTGTGGCATAATTTTGACTCCGACGCCAGGATAGTCGCAATCTTGGGGAATCGGGATGCAGCATCGTATTGAGCATATTTTGCTTTGACCGCATACCCGCTACGGGGGATTTCTCCGATACCCCGCCATTGTCGGTCACACGCTTCAAACACTTCCCCGATCACTCGCCTAGCAATAGCGTTCCCTTTCTCAGAGACGACACGATCATAGGCGATCTCTACGTCGTGCTTACCCGCTTCCAGTTGAGTAACGGCCATCAAAATCCCTTGTGCTACATCAACCGGTTCAAAACCAGTTACCACGATAGGAATACGGAATTGTTGCGCTAGATAGTCATATTCATGAGTTCCCATGACAGTGCATACATGTCCGGCAGCTAAAAAAGCATTCACTCGGACACGTTCAGCGCTCATCACTGCAGCAATTGCCGGTGGTACGGTGACGTGACTAACTAAAATACAAAAATTTGACAATTTTTCCTTCGCTGCCTGAAGAACTGCCATAGCATTTGCCGGAGCTGTGGTTTCAAAACCAATCGCAAAAAAAACAACTGTTTTTGTAGGATTTTCTCGGGCAATTTTCACCGTGTCAAGCGGTGAATAGACAATTCGAACATCTCCCCCATTACTTTTTACACTAAATAAATCTTGGGCTGTCATTCCCTCGGAGGTTTTCGTAAAACTGCCGGGTACCCGCAACATGTCGCCAAAACTGGTAAAAATAATGTCTGGCTGACCCGCCAATGCGATCGCTTTATCTATAATTTCTACTGGAGTGACACAGACAGGACAACCGGGGCCATGCACCAATTCAACATAATCGGGGAGTAATTTATCCAGCCCAAAACGGATAATACTATGGGTTTGCCCCCCACACACTTCCATGAGGACCCACTTCTTGGTCGTTATTCGCTTAATACGATTAATAATGGCAGCCACCTTTTTGCCATCACGATATTCATCAACATATTTCATGAAGTAGCTACCTTACTCAACGCGAATCCTACATGCACCAAGACATAATCATCCACTTCAGAATCGGGACTGTAATCAAGGCAAATTTCTTTTTTTATTCCATTAAAATCAACGTCTGCCATCCACAATTGGGACTTTTTGTCGTACCATTTTCGCACAATTTTCCCGGGTACACCTAAACACATATGGGTTAGTCTATCGTTTTAATCGATGTGCGGCAACTGCAATTTGTCCATATGCCAACCCACCATCATTGGCAGGAATTTGATGATGAATCAGAACATCAAAACCAGCCTGAGCGAGCAATGGAAGTGTCAATTCGATTAATAATTTGTTTTGCCATACTCCACCTGACAAGGCGACTTGATTCGTCACTACCCCCAAGGCCGCCGCAGATTGTTGAAGAAATCGAGCCATAACAAGTGACATTTTTGCCACCGTACGATGAAACGTATATGCGATCACCGGAGTTGGGACGTGATTATCGATATCTTTCACAATTTCTTGAAACATCTCGTGTAGGGTAATTTCACTATTGGATTGAGAGAATGAATATTCTCTTTCTGAGAGCATATCTGCTTCCAAGGCGCATGCTTCCAACGCGATCGGTGCTTCAGCTTCATGCGATGCATCTAAACAAAGTTGTAGTAATGCACTCACTGCATCAAACAACCTTCCCATGCTGCTTGTTTGTGGGGTATTAAACTGCTTATCCACCATGCGGCAAAGTGAATCGATTAGGTGCGGTTCAATTGAAGGGAAATAGGGTGAGATAGACATATTTGGCAAGAGGGAATGCAGATAACTTATTGCAGTCCGATATGGGTGGTTTACTGCCGCATCACCTCCCGGGAGTGATAAATAGGCCAAATGAATCAATCGTTGGTATTGGGCATAATCAGCAATCATTCCTTCTCCGCCCCAAATGTGACGATCGTCTCCGTACCCTGTACCATCAAAACATAGCCCGAGTACCGGTGTATCAATGTTATTTTCTGCCAACACAGCCGCTAAGTGAGCATGGTGGTGCTGAACCTCAATGAGTGGGAGATGTTCCTGTGCTGCTCGTTCGCGCGCATAGCGGCTTGAGAGGTATGCGGGGTGGGTGTCACATACAATAGCAGAAGGCTTGATGGTGAATAATTGTTCAAAATCACGGATAACAGCTTTATGCTGTTGTGTTGTGGCATAGGTGGTCAGATCTCCCACATGTTGCGTTAAGAAAACTAGGTTGTCCACCGCCAATCCAGGAACATTTTTCAATTCTCCACCTGCAGCCATTACGGGTTGTGTCAAGGTAAGTTGTTTTGGCAATGCCACAGGAACGGGTACATAACCCCGACTTCTTCGAATTGGCTGAGCAATATGAGTTTTTTCGGTAGCGATCACCATCATGACACTGTCATCAAGTCGCCGATGAATTGGGCGGTTATGGAATAGGAAACAGTCGCAATAGGTCGCCAGTTTTTCTTGTGCTTCATGATTATCGATCACCAACGGTTCGCCTGATATATTCCCACTGGTCATTACCAGGGGAACTTTCATTTTTTGCAGCAACAGGTGATGGAGCGGTGTGTATGGGAGCATTATTCCAACGTATCCATTCTGGGGGGCAATGTTTTCCGCCAAGGCTGAATGGTGTCTTTTCTTAAGCAGTACGATGGGTGCTTCTTTTGAAGTCAACAGACTTCGCTCAAATGCAGTGGTGTAGACATAGGCATCAATGTCATCGATAGTAGGCACCATAATGGCAAACGGTTTAGCAGGACGATGTTTCCTCTCCCGCAATAGCTGCACGGCAGCAACACTATCCGCTCGGCAAGCCAAATGAAATCCCCCCAATCCTTTAATGGCGACTATCTTTTCTTGAGTCAAACAGGAGATAGCCTGATCTAACCTGGTGATATCCGGACCACAGACAGGACAGGCGATTGGTTGGGCATGAAATCGGCGGTTTTTTGGATCTTTGTACTCTAATTCACAATCTGGACACATTGGGAAATCAGCCATGGTTGTGGCTGGCCGGTCGTACGGCAACCCGGTAATGATGGTAAATCGAGGGCCACAATGAGTACAGTTTATGAATGGATACTGATATCGTCTATCTGAAGTGTTATTCCATTCGTGCAGACATTGCGGGCAGGTTGCCACATCGGGCGATACCAACGTACGACCATTCGTTTTTAAACTTGGCTTAATTACCAAACCTGACTCATTTTTAAGCAAGGGGGGTATTTCAGTGGTCTGAATTGAAATAATATGTGATAACGGAGGGGCTTCACGAGTAATTTTCTGCAAAAATATTTGAACGTGTTGTTTTGACCCCTGAACCTCAAGTTCAACCCCAGCAGACGAATTTCTGATCCAGCCACATAAGGTAAGTGATTGACACAATGTATATAAAAACGGTCGAAATCCAACCCCTTGGACAATTCCGGTTATATCGATATGGCAACGGTACTGCATCAATTTAAAATACCACAAATGAGAACTAACAACATTTTTAACAAACTAACTTACCAGCGTTGCTCCAATAGCAACCACGATGGCAGCAAAAATCTTTTTTCCCATATTTAATTGTTCTTTAAGGAAAATTGCAGCGAGAATTACAGTCAGAATAATTGACGATCTCATGATTGGAGATAGTTTTGAAATTGGAGCATTATGTTCAATAGCTACATAATAAGCTATCGCTTGAATTGAATAAAATATCGCTAATAGCATCATCTTTTTCATCACGTTCACGGTAAAAGCACTTTTCTGTTTAAATATCCGTTTTGGAAAAATTCCCAACAACATAAGTCCTGGCAACAATGACATGATAGTTGTATAAGAGAACGCTTCATATGTATTTAAAATGATAATGTCATTTATAACTGCAATACCACCACATATTGCTGAAGCAAACGCAAATACTATTCCTGTTTTTGATTTAAATGACAGTTTTTCAGAAGACACGATCCATATTGCCAAAAAAATCAATGCGATTCCTAATACAGACACAGCTGATAGTTTTTCGCTAAAAAGAATCATACCAAGAGTAACAGATACTATCGTGCTTGAAGTTCCAATGATTGTTGCTTCACCGACTTGTAAATATTTCATTGCTTTTAAACTAGCGACTGTTGCCCCCGCCCAGAGTGACGCGCTTATTAAATAACGAAACCACATAGACGGATCATGAGGCCAGGTAAACTTTCCGAAAAATAGTGCAAACCCCCAAGTAACAAATCCACAAAAAAATTGAAAAATGATCGCAAAGCTAATCGGTTCACTCGTATCGTCCTTCATTAAAGCTCTTTCAAATAAAGCTGCGATTGAGGTCGTTACAATACTAATTGCGGCAAATATCTCCCAGGTCATG
>CAZQBH010000006.1:0-18146 GCA_964591645.1 uncultured Pseudomonadales bacterium
GGATATTCTGACAAAAACCGCATGGCCCACGCTGAAATCAAAACATTAACTGAGGCACAAGCTATTCTGGAAGCCAATAGAGGACAAGTCACACTTTATACTACGTATGAACCTTGTCCGATGTGTTTTGGAGCAATTGTTCTTAATAAGATTAAAAGAGTGGTAACGGGAATTGACCTGGATCAAAGTGGCTGTCTAGCTCTTCAAAGCCACTTGCCACCTTTCTTTGCACAAACCAAGTTTCATTTTGAGATTACAAGAGGAGTTCTAGCGGAAGAATGCAAAGCTGTTTACCTTAAGGGTCAAATGATTGAAAAACATAAAGAGTCAGGATTTATGAAAGAAAATGAATAATATGGAAATCACCATTGCTTCTCCAGAGGATGCTGCCTCAATAAAGCAAATTAATCAAGAAATATGGATTGCAACCTATCCAAATGAAGAGTTAGGTATAAGTCTTGAAGCTATTAAAGAAAGAGTTTCAAAGAACCTTACCCTTGAATCAGTACGAGAATTTGCGCAATCCTTAGCGGGTGATACTCAACGTACTTGGATAGCAAAAGAAGATTCAAATCTGTTGGGATACTGTACAGCTGGAAGGTTTGATGACCACAATCAATTAATGGCAATTTATGTATTGCCTTCTTATCACGGAAAGAATGTAGGCAACCAGTTAATTGAAAAGGCTTTTGAGTGGTTGGGTGGCGGTAAGGACATTCATGTTGAAGTTGCTTCTTATAATGAGCGCGCGATTCGTTTTTATGAAAGACACCAGTTTAAGAGTACTGGTAAAACTGGAGACAGCAGAGGCATTCCAACCATTGAGCTAGTCAGGTTTAAATCCTCTTAGGCTACATCTGCACAGGCATATAGCTTTACTCACACTTTGATACTATAGGGGAGGTACGAGGTTTTTATTAACCACCCAGGGGTGGGGTACCCCCATACCCTTGTGTAACGGTTAAACTCAGGCAGCGTAGGTCAATAAAACAGGGTGAGAAATTATTCAGCCAAAAAAATGTTCATTTTAGCTCCAAATACATCTGGAGCAGATATAAATTGATGTAAATTCCGAATAAGCTCATGAACGGGGAGCTGATATAGTTTGATATAGATAATTAGAATATACCTTTTTAATATTTACTCATCTAATATAGTTGTATGAGTAAACTGCATGATTTAATTAGGTATTACGGCCCTTTCTTTCCTTCTCCATTTATTCCAAAAGTTGTGGTCGAATCAGACGGCTTTAGGGTTAATGGAAAGAAAATCTATTTAAATGAGATTAATAGTGTCTATTATAGAAACTCATATTCTCAGACTAATGCCATCTTTCCTATTGTAGGAGCTAGTTGTTACGAAATATTAACAGACACTGATACTCTCTATTTTTACGGTAAACATAATAATCTAGCAGAATTTTTTGACAAACATCTAGAGCAGGAAACAAATTTTACCGATAAATTCATGGGATTAGTCTGTCGATGGAAAAAGGTGGGGTCAGAATACAGACCAGTTTCTTATAGAGATGAAATGAGTGGGGGAATCAACGAGAAATTAGCGAAGATTACTATCCCCATTAAATGGCCTTGGATTGTGATAGGAGGATCAGTTGCAATATTTATTCTCGCAACCGTAGGCTTTGTTATTTACTTCAAAACTGTAACGGGTTTGTAAACTGGCTATTTTGAAAATAATTTCTCACGAACGACGCTAGAGCGAGCAAACTTTGTGGTATGCGGAATGGACGTTGTCAGAAATAATTACCAAGCGATATGTGTATTGTAAGTAGACTTATTAGTTTGTTATTCAATTGATTCTGAACGAACTCTAAATTCAGTATGTACTAAATTACCATTGGGAGCATAAAGCACTGTTTCAAATCCTGGAATAGTTTGATTTAACCAACGGAGTAGGTTTGAAAATTTATCATATTCGGGATTTTCTGGATTTACATCAGATGCTACTTCAATGAAAGCAGAAAATGTTGAGGGATCTATGCCTTCGTTATTAATTAATGATCCACTAGAAGTTAGCTCATCAAACCAATCATTCCCATACTTATTAATTAATCGTTGAAGAATTTCTGGGGGGATACCCTCTTCAAAGATTCTCACTAATTCAGCATTTGGTTCAAAACCTTTTTCTGTTACTTGAACTTTGATTGGGTTGATTCCTTTATCTGCTGCCACCTTTTCAATTAATGCGTAAATTCTATGGTTTGTGGTGAATAGACTTCTACGACCAAGAGCGTCATCAATTTGGATTCTTACGGATGAATCAATTTCAGTGGGTGACGGATTACTAGATAACGGTTCGATTGACATATGAATATTATTTTATAGTTAAAAACTTATAATTTAAATTGATAATAATTTCTTACATATAATGCTAGAGCGAGCTAGATAAGACACGGGCTATTTATTGTGATCATGAATCCTATATTTGGCAGCGGGACCCTGATCAAATTTTTCTATTATTCCTTTTGATACCAAAGCCTGTAATCGACGCTGAGCAGTACGCCGAGGAATATTGAGCATATCAATGACATCTGCCAGCGCAACCGAACCAAATTGGTGAGCGTAATCCAAGATAGATAATTCTTCAGCATTTAATCGCATTGGAGCTTTTCCGGTATTAGTTTCACCCATCTCGACATATTGCTGGAGCGTTTGCACTGATTCCAAAAAACCTTTGGTAAAAAAGTTCAAAAATGGAGTTATATCAGCAATCATGCGCCCATCAAACGTCTTAGATCGACTGAGTGCCTCGTAATATTCAAGTTGATGTTGTGAATAATAAGAATCAAGTGACAAAGTCTCCTTGAATCCAAAGTCCCAAACTTGTAATAAATGCTGCGTGAGAAGTCTGGTCGTTCGACCATTCCCATCACTAAACGGGTGAACCGATACAAATAAATAATGGAAAAGTCCTGCTCTTAAGACAGGATGTAATATCTTTTGTTGTTCTGAATCTAACCACTTACATAAACTTTCAACCAACCGAGGTACTTCATTCGACTCTGGGCCAATATATTCAATCGACTCGTTTTTGTTTTCTTCATTCACTATGTAAATGGGGCCAGGCCGAAAATGACCAACTTTTTCATTTGGTAATAAATTCTTCATCAATAATTGATGAACCAATAAAACATCTTTAGTTGTTAAAGTTTTACTTTTTTGTGCGCCGATCCAATCAAGTGCCTTTTTATAATTAAGCACCTCAACAATTGCATAATCAGGAGCACGTACGATTTTCCCCCTTAAAACATCCTGCACTTGTAGTTCATTAAGAGGATTTCCTTCGATTGATGTAGAGCTATGAACTGATTCAACCGAGGCTCTAAATCTCAGATGAACCTCAACCTCTGGTAATATGGCAGTCCGCTCCACTTGAGCGCGAATTCGCTCGATCTCGGCAATTCGGTTATTTATCTCTGGAGTAATGATAAATAGAGGTTTGTACATAGGATTATTATATCACGCCATATTCGCGCCACATATAGCGCCACACCTTAATTAACTCCAGATTAGGCATGAAAAATTATTTCTAAATTCCAGGGAAGGCGTGGCAATAATCGTCCAGTGCGGGGAACAGATCTAGAAGCCTCATAGGACGCGATAAACTTGCCAGTTCCGTGCTTAGCATTAAGTACAATGGTATGTATGTCAGAAACTGAAGCAGGAACACCTACAATTAGAGATTTAATTCAACGGGCAGTAAAAGAAGCCTTACCGAGAGAGCAGGCCCAAAAACTCGTTGATAATAATGAGTTTAGTCCTCAGGGAACTCTGACGGTTAAAACTCCACAAGAGCTTGAAGAGTTAATCAAAACAATAAGGGATATGTTTCCCAGGGAATTTTCTCATTTATCTGATGGAAATATATCGGAAATGGTTGAACACGAGCAAGAACACATCAGTCAAACCAAGGGTGAATATGAGAAAAGAGGTATCCGTGCCGATTATAATTATGGTATAAGGTTTGGAAATGACGGTGGTAATTTAGTATTTATGCCGATTTATTACATAGTGGCTGACAGTTCAATTCCAGATGATGTATTAAAGAAAACAGCAGAGGCACCCAAAAACTTGTCGCAAGCCGATACTGCCAAAGCGAAGAATTTTTCCTGATATACTTTTTATATGAACAATTTGATGTTGCTTAATGTTGTTTTCAATGTTTTGGTTGCATCGATTTTTGTATATCTAAACTCCTGGGCACAAAAATCAAACTTAGAAGAAACGTTTATCGCTTTTGCTATAGTTTATGGATTAATAAACGTAATCGGTAATGGGATGTTTGTAAAGTTTTCTCATTCTTTTAGAGCATAACCGAAGGGCACGCCTCCTAAATACGAACCCCTCATGGAGCTCGGTAGTACGTCGGAAACTTTCCTCTGGTATGATTAATTTATGGATTTGAATTTCATTAAATCTCTCATTGGGATTATTGCCGTCATTCTCACGTTTGTTGGATACGTTCCATATATTAAAGACACCATAAAAGGTGTTACAAAACCTCACGTGTATAGCTGGTTTCTATGGGGATTTGTTACCCTTATCGCCTTTGCTCTTCAACTTAGTGGAAAAGGGGGGGTTGGTTCATTTGTTACACTGGCAGCAGCTCTGGTTTCTTTTCTTATTTTTGGTTTAGGTATGCGTAATGGAAACAAAGATATTTCAAAAACCGATACCTATTTTTTCGTCGCAGCTTTTATCGCAGTAGTCATTTGGTTGTTCGCTAAACAACCTATCATTTCCGTTATCTTAATTTCGCTCATTGATATGCTGGGGTTTGCTCCCACCATTAGAAAATCATGGAATCATCCATTTTCCGAAACGCTTCTTACATATTCCATGAATACGTTTAGACATAGTTTGGGAATAGTTGCGCTACAACAATATAGTATCGTGACTTGTCTCTACCCGATTACATGGGTTCTTGCTAATGGCTTATTTGCTACCATGCTGGGTATTCGTAGAAAACAATTAAGCGCAGCATCAAGATAAAACTTTCTCATTCATCCTGAGCGTAACCGAAGGACAAATGACGCTAGAGCGAGCGATTTGTACCTTAGTGGTATGCTGAACATACTTTGTAGGAAATTTTTCCTGATATACTTTGGTTGTGATTCCAAACAATTTTCAAAATGGTGTGATGTCTCTATTAAGTAAATGCCGTCCAGGTGATGACAAGCATGCCTCGCGAGTCGTTAAATGGGTTGAAATATTAGCAGGCGATAATCCTTTTTATGATCGCCTTGTCAAGGCGGCATATGTTCATGATTTGGGTTGGTACAGCTTGATGGATACTAATAAAAAATTAACAAAGGATGAATTAAAACGATTTGAATCAAAAGCAAATAGACAAAGTAAATTGATCATTACCAACTTTTTGAAACAACAGAACGAACCGGAAAATGAAACTAGAGAGATACTAAAACTAGTCAGTGCTGCTGATTCTCATCAGTCACACAATTCAGACGAAGCAATTATTGTTGATGCGGATAATTTGAGTAAGCTCACAATAGATCATGTTTCAGAAAAATATCAGAAAAGTGATTGGCAAAAAATGCTTACACTTTGGCAAGAAGAATTTCCCAAGCGTATTCAAACAGATAAAGGAAAATCTCTTTATCCCCAGCTGCTTAATGAGTTAACCAAAGATATTCAAAATATCATGTAAAATATAAAACGTTCTCACCACGTAGAACGTGGCAAGCGTATGACACTAGTGCGAGCATTTTTGTGTTAGGCGCAGCATCATATGTAAGAATTTTTCCTGATATACTTGCTGCATGAATGGCATGATTACAACCCCATATCCAGAATTAGATTCCGTTCTGAATAACTTAGCTCTAAAAGTAAAACGAGTGCTGGAAGATAACTTCGTAGGATTTTATCTACAGGGTTCACTTGCTATAGGAGATTTTGATTTAACCAGTGATATAGACTTCATTGTAATTATAAACAAAGACCTAAATGACGATGGGGTCTCAAAAATTCAGAAACTTCATTTGGAAACGGTCAATCAAACCAATCGGTGGGTAAAGCATTTAGAATATTCCTTCTTCCCAATAGATAAGTTGCGGGTATTGTCTTCTCCTTTCATTAATGGTGAAAAAAATGATATTGAGGAAAGAAAATTATGGTATTTCGACAATGGTAGTAGAACCATTGAACGATCAGATCATTGCAATACTTTGGTAACTAGATGGACGCTTAGAGAAAAAGGGATTGTTGTCCTCGGCCCCGACATTAAATCAATAATCAGTCCCATTAATCAAAATGTGTTAAGAGAAGAAATTAGAAGCACAATGATGGGATGGGCAAAGGAAGTATTTACAAAACCTTTGTATATACAAAATAGGTTTTATCAATCATATCTTGTTTTAAACTACGCAAGAATGCTTCAAGATCTGTATGAGGGTAAAGTAACTTCAAAGTTAGCGGGAATTATGTGGGCAAAACAGCAACTTGATTCTAAATGGATTTCATTAATTGATTATTGTTGGCAAGAAAGGCAAGATACTTCAATATCAATTACTCAACCCATGAAGCCTGAGGTTTTTGAGCAAACGTTAAATTTTGTTAAATATACTACTGAATTGGCTGCCAGATATAAAATCGCATGATAATAATTTCTCACGACGTAGAACGCGGCAAGCGTATAACCCCAGAGCGAACCTCTCAAGGAGCATGGAAACACATCAGAAATCTTCTGAGGACAATATCTCTCTTAGAATATTTTCTGGAGATTTAGTCCCGTCGATTATTAAATCAGCATACTGTTTTTGAGGTATTACATTTTTCCTATATTCATTTACAAGTGTTTCTCTTAAATATTTATCGGAGTATTTTCCACCACCGTTTTCCATGCGGATATATCTCCGTCTAATCATTTCATCTTCAGGTATATCTAAAAATATTTTTGTATCAAAATATTTTCTTGCATTTTCGGTGTAATAAATAAGAAAACCCTCCACGATAATATATTTATTTGGTTTGAGTATTCTTGTGGTCAAACCCTGATGCCGCGATTCCCTTGAGTTTGCTTGAATTTGTATTTCCTTACCTCCTTTAAGCGTTCTTAACGTATTTTCATAATCAGTAAAACGAAAAAGGGTAGGATCCTCCCAATTTTGTATATCTTGATCTTCGATAGCGTCTTTCCCAACAAAAAAGTCATCGAAGTGAATAATGGTTAATTCCTTCAATTTAGATGTTAATACATTAACTAACGTAGATTTTCCACTACAGCTACCACCACAGATTCCAATTATTTTCATAATGACAGCATAATCAATATACAAAGAATTAATATGTGCTAATCATTTATATCAAATTCTTATCTATCCAGAGCGTGGCCTAAGGAGAAACAACCCTCGTGCGGGCACTTTCTAAACATCCTTACCCTGCTTGCATTCTATTTAATTACCACTATAATGGTAGTAGTTGATACCATAGTTTTTATGTCAAAAATCATCCCTCATTTATGGTTTGATAAAGAAGCCAAAGAAGCGGCCAATTTTTATACTTCTCTTTTTCCAGACTCAAAAATAACTTCAACATCCATACTCAAAAACACCCCTTCCGGTGACACTGAAATTGTCAGTTTTAATTTAAAGGGGATGGATTTTATGGCTATCAGTGCCGGACCTCTTTTTACATTTAATCCTTCCGTTTCCTTTTTCCTCAACTTCGACCCTTCAATAGATCCCGACGCTCGGACCAACCTTGATCGCGTCTGGGAAAAATTATTGGATGGCGGAACAGTTCTGATGGAGCTCCAAGAGTATCCCTTCTCCAAGTACTACGGTTGGATTCAGGACCGATATGGCCTATCCTGGCAGTTGATTTTAACCAATCCCCAAGGTGAACCGCGTCCGTTTATAGTGCCGTCGCTGTTATTTGTTGGTGATATTTCCGGAAAGGCCAATGAGGCGATTACTTTTTATCTGTCTGTATTTAACGATTCTCGACTCGGTTCCCTCAACCGATATCCCACCGGTATGGAGCCAGACACGGCGGGGACTATTATGTATGCTGATTTTAAACTTTTTGATACTTGGCTTGCTGCAATGGACAGCGCCCATGAACATCATTTTGGTTTCAACGAATCAATTTCTTTTATTGTCAATTGCGATTCACAAGAGGAAATTGATTATTTTTGGCAAAAGCTATCCGCTGTACCTGAATCAGAACAATGCGGTTGGCTAAAGGATAAATTTGGTATTTCCTGGCAAATAGTTCCCACTGAGACGCAAAAATTAATGAATACTAAGGATCAGGAGATGTTAAATCGCATTACCCAAGCTTTCCTTCAGATGAAAAAGCTGGATATTACTAAACTTAAACAGGCCGCTGCCGGGAGTTAACTATGTCAAAATATGTAGACGGATTCGTCATTGTTGTTCCCAATAACAAAACTGAAGAATATGTAAAAATGGCAGTAAGCGGTCGCGATATATGGATGAAGCATGGTGCACTGGAATACTATGAGTGCCGAGGGGACGAGCTTGCTCCGCAGGAAATGGGCGGTGAAAAAGCACGCGCATTTACCGAAATGGCTGGAGCGAAAAATGATGAAACTGTTTGGTTTTCTTTTATTGTCTTTAAATCCAAAAAACATCGAGACGAGGTTAATGCTAAAGTGATGGAGGAAATGAACAAACAGATGGAAGAAAACAAAGATTTATCGATGCCTTTTGACATGAAACGGATGGCTTACGGTGGTTTTCAAGTTGAGGTCGAAGGATAAGACATAATTACAGTAAAGGTTTAATTACGCTTATCCACTTTGAAGGTTATAATTCCAAATTTATTTATCTACCACTATTTGTGTGGTAGTATATTTCTACCGGATTAGTATACCGGCAGACATTGGGGGAGTCACATGTCTTACGTGGTGGATTTTAAAAACGTATCATTGGTTGGTTTGGAATCTTCGCCGGTAGCAAAAGCGCTAGCAGGATTACGGGCGAATGAAGCCCGTTATTTTATGAATAAATATAATCATGCATTTACCGTTGTGCCTGCAAATGAAAGCCGGGAGACGATTAATTATGCAAACCGAATTTTGAAAGTAGAACGCGATATTGAGTTTGTGGCCAAGCCATTGGAAACATCACAGTTTGCCGTTGAAAATATCATGTGGACTTACGTTTTTTATGAGGACGGACTCTCGGTAAATGTCATGTATGCGGTTGATAACCCGAAGAAGCGAGCTGTTGGTTTTAAACTATCTGAGGGAATGGAAGTACCAAAGGAGCTGGAAGGGAAGTTTGCTTTTGCCCGGCAAAGGTCGAGGCTGGCAGGCACCATTCGTGGTTCTTTTTTTGTCATTAAGGGTGAATATTATTAGTGATGAATTTGAATGTGGAGATGATTTGATTAAAGAGGTTATCATCAATGCCATTATTGATTGAGTATAGTGTTCCGTTATTTACCACCAAATAATCACTAACTATCTGGTACCCCAATTTTCCCCCTATCGTTTTCTCCGTTATTTCTGGAGGGTTGGTGGGATCATACCCTCGAAGATTATTTTCAGCATATTCCTTGACATATTTTTGAAAGTCTCCAGAAAAGTCACTCACAACAATACGAATACCGGGAAATTCCATCTGCGGAGTGTCTTCGGGCTTATATGTTGAAAGGTCAACGAAAAATTGAGCAGACTTGTCTGCTTCATTTCTCCACATACCCTCCTGCGTAGCATAGAAGTTTTTAGGAAGTGTTAATCGGAATCCGTATTGTTCATTCCCATATACATTCTGTGTTTCATTTATAGATGTCAGAGTGCCGGGCTTAACTTGCGGGAGAGCGGGAGTCGGAGCGGGAGTTGCAACTGCTTTTGTAGTTGTTTGTATTGGTGTAGTCGTTGGCTGAATTACGATTGGTTGTGAGTTAGATGTTTGTTTTTCTGCTGATTTGTCGATTTGCATCTTGCCATAAAAACCAACTACTACGACACATATTCCTATTAAAAATTGTAAAGGAAATTTTGCTCGGTTAGATTTTTGAGGTAATATTGGAGCCACTATTGGTTCAACGGGAGAAGTTTGCGATTCTGTTTCAAGATTGTTACTAGAATCATCGTTTGGTTGTAATACATTTTCCATAAGACAAGCTTAACAGAAATAAGAGTTTCTCGACACACTCCTCACCCTCATCTTTCCTAAGGTATAATCTGTGGTATATGGCACAAAATACTCTGATATCGAAAAATCCATCCACCGAAGAAGTATTGGGGGAAGTTGAATGTTCCACGAGTGAAGAGGTTATTTCTAAGGTCAGTCTTGCTCAAAAGGCTAAAAAACGATGGAGAGACCTTGGCGTCTATGGTCGATCCCCTTTCTTACAAAAAGTGGTTGACTTATTTACAAAACACAAACAAGCGTTGGCCACTCTCCAATCCAAAGAGATGGGCATGCCAATCGCAGATGCATTGGTCGATGTATCCGACGGTATCCGTTATACCCAATGGTATATCGATCATGCCAGTGAATACTTGTCACCTGAGCGCACGTTTGAAGATGATCATTCATATCATCTGGTCTTACATGAGCCATACGGGGTAACGGCTGTGATTACGCCATGGAATTTCCCAATCTCTAATTTTGTGTGGGGGGTAATGCAAAATCTGGCCGTGGGAAACGTGGTTGTCTTTAAACATTCAGAAGAATGTCCGTTGATGGGTAAAAAGATCGAGGAAATTGTCACTCAAGCAAAGCTCCCTGAAGGTGTTTTCTCAGAAATTTATGGAGATGGAGTACTGGGTGACTTACTTGTTCATCAGAATGTAGACTTGATCTGGTTTACGGGCAGTACTAAGGTTGGGCAACAACTCTACAGAATCGCTGCAGACAAATTTATCAAAGCAGTCTTTGAATTAGGCGGTTCTTCACCTGGAATAATATTTGCTGATGCGGATATTGATAGAACCATAGATACGATTTTTTCAGATCGCTTTCTCAATTGTGGTCAAGTTTGTGATGGCCTTAAGCGTCTTATTGTTCACAAAAGTCGCTATGAAGAGGTGGTTCAAAAGCTAAAACAAGTGATTGCCTCCAAAAATATTGGCGACGCACTAGATCCATCCGTCCATGTCGGTCCGCTGGTAGCTCAGCGTCAGTTGGATACGCTCGAACGCCAAGTTGAAGATGCAGTGATTAAGGGGGCCAGAGTTGAATGTGGAGGTCACCGGTTATCTAAAAAGGGCTACTTCTACGAACTAACTCTGCTTTCAAATATCAAGTCGGAAATGAAAGTCTGGCGAGAGGAAGTTTTCGGTCCAGTATTGCCTATTGTTACGTTTGGCACAGAAGCAGAAGCAATCAAACTGGCGAATGATACGTTGTATGGCTTGGGCTCATATATCTTTACCGAAGATATGGACTTAGCCACTCGAGTCTCACATCAAATTGAGGCAGGTATGGTTGGCATTAACAACGCCTATTATGGCCAACCAGGCAGCCCTTTCGGTGGCCAAAAATTATCAGGTATGGGTCGAGATCATGGGATTTTTGGCTTTCATGACCTGACCCAGACAAAAGTGATTGCTTTTGAAAAGTGATAAGACACGTTCGAAAAGCAATCCGAACTGGGTCTAATTTGGTGGCACACACAGTCATTTGTCGAAAACATTACTCTGATATACTTTTGACATGAATAGCGGATTAATTCCTGTCGATAAAGGTGAATTGTATTTTGAAACAAACGGTATTGGGGAACCAATTTTGTTTGTTCATGGGTTTTCTCTAGACCATCGAATGTGGCAGCCACAAATTGAGCATTTTAGAAACCAGTATCAAACCATCTGCTATGACATGCGAGGATTCGGGAAATCATCATTGCCTACCGGAGAATATAGCCATCATGATGACATGAAGTATTTATTGAATACTTTAGGAATAGATAAAATTCATTTGGTTGGGTTGTCGTTAGGTGGAGAGATGTCGATAGATTTTGTGATTACTTACCCTGATCGAGTAAAGTCGCTTACTTTGATTGATTCATCGTTAGGCGGATATCCTTGTAACGTTGATTGGCGAGTGTATGCCGAAGAACAGGGATTGGATCAAGCTAAACAAAATTGGATGAAACATGATGTGTTTAAACCATCATGTCAAAAGTCGGAAGTGAAAAAACTACTAGAACAATTTGTGTGTGATTATTCCGGTTGGCATTGGTTGCATCATGACCCACGAATAAAAGTAGTTCCAAGTGCCATGGAAAGATTGTCTGAAATCAAAGTACCAACACAAATAATTGTCGGTGAGAATGATCTGGAGAATTATCACTTAATAGCCAATGTTATTCATAAAAAAGTAGAAAAATCGTCAGTAACCATATTGCCAAACACAGGTCATATGGCAAACTTGGAAAATCCTGAACAAATCAATCACCTCATACATTCTTTTGTTGAGTGATTTTGTAGATTATTTTTCATTTGATTGGGCGGAAATATACATATAAGTTTTAGTAAGGAATGGTGGTGATCTGGCTGGCAAAGGGGGAATAGACATGCTTGATTTTGAGTTTTTAACTGATACTATATTAGTATGAGTAAGATAATCGTTCTTGAGTTTTTTACCCTTGATGGTGTGATACAAGCTCCTGGTGGTCCCGAGGAGGATGTATCAGGTAACTTTGAATATGGTGGATGGACCGTTCCTTATTTTGACGATTTTTCAGGCAAAATCATGGCTGAACAAATGAAGCAGCCATTTAGTTTGCTTTTGGGTAGAAAAACATTTGATATTTTCGCCTCATATTGGCCTCAACACGAATCAGAGTGGCCTGGGGTTAATGACGCAACCAAATTTGTTGTGTCTCATTCTATTAAAAAACATACATGGCCCCATTCGGTGTTTATAAATACTCATGTGGTCGAAACACTACAAAAACTTAAACAGCAAAATGGTTCAAATTTATATGTCTACGGGAGTGGAAATTTGGTTCAAACACTTCTAAAAAATGATTTGATTGATGAACTTTGGTTGAAAATTTTCCCCATAACAATTGGGAAAGGAAAGCGTTTATTTGAAGTGGGAACAATCCCTGTAGCATTTACATTGATGAAATCCAAAACTACACCGAGTGGGGTAATTTTTGCAAATTTCAAACGTGCGGGGAAAATTAAAACGGGCACGGTTTAAGTTAACGTATTTTTTAGTGTTGTGAAGGCAAGGCTACTACGGTTGGCTCGTGATGTTCCACTTTTAAGATTATGTTTGGCTTAAGCCCGGCTACCGCCGGCAACAGATGGTTAAGGACTTGTTCTGCGGTCATGCGAAATGTTTGACCTCGCGCCGAAATCTTCAACCAACCTTCTTTGTCCTTATAATACTTTTCAGTGAAATTCTTAGTGCCCAGATAAATAATATAGCTGTTGTTTTTAAGATTCATAATAGTTTGAATTTTAGCATAAGGGAGATTTTTGCTATCGGCTATTGCTTGAATTACACTAATTCCATATGTTTGCTTCTCTGTTTAGGAATTTAATCGCTTGGGTAGTGGGAATAATTAGTTATGAAGCACTATTGGAAGTGTGCCTGTTTTGTTTTGGATTTTTAATGATTGGTTGGATAAATATCTCAAGTGATAACCAAACCATGCCTGCGACACCACTGATGCTTTCAATGTTTCAACGGTTCGGTTTTGAAGGATCCCATACCTACGGAACGGAAGAAATTAAATCATTTTTAACTAAAGTAATTTCGGTGTTAAGTTTACTGGGAGCAGTAATTCATTTTCTGATGTATAAACTATTGAAAGTTCAACTAAAGATACACGTCTGGTGGGGTTTGGGACTAATAACAGTATTTTTTATGTTTAGTTTGATCAGTTGTTTTTTACCCACCGCAAAAGAAGGCGCTCAATCAATCGTTCCCGTATTGGTGTTTTTTCTATTGTTATCGCTGTTTAGTTATGGACGATATTGGTTGTTTCGGGTTTTGGGGAAATTATGATGATCCCCTCTTAATTGAGTAAATGTATAATTAGAGTATGTCCAAAAACCCGATTATCAATGCACTGAGTGCTTCGATATATATTTTTCTGGTAGTCACGGTGATGACTTTCGTGACACAACCTTTAAAAAATAAGCCGGATACTTTTTTTGCTCCTATCACTGTGTTATTCGTACTTACTCTTTCTGTCGCAGTGATGGCGTTTCTGTTTTTTTACCAGCCTTTACAGCTGTTCATCGAGGGAAAGAAAAAAGATGCAGTTAATCTATTTGCACAAACGGTGGGAATCTTCGCTGCCATTACGGTTGTTGTATTATTACTGCTTTTTTCCGGTCTTATTTAGACACCGACACAATCTTTTTATCCATGTTGCACATATGCTATCATTTTAGTAGTAGAATAGATTTGCTGCGAATAGAGTAGAGAGGAGGTGGTTTTTGATAATGGGTTATTGGTGGGGAGGTTGTGGTTCATTCAATTGGTTGTCCATGCTGTTCTTTTGGATTCTAGTCATTTTTGTGATATTTACTATCGTTCGAAATACTAATCCAAACATTAAGGCGAACGGGACCAAATCACCGTTGGATATTCTCAAAGAGCGGTATGCGAAGGGGGAAATTACTAAGAAGGATTTTGAAGATTTGAAAAAAGAATTAAGTTAATGCAATTTATGGGGGATTATCTATGAAAAGAGCTTCTCATGATTTAGTTGAAGAGCACGGCGGGATTATGCATATGCTCAGCATTATGAGCAGTGTGGCTCAAAGATTACAAAATGGTGAAAATGTTGACAAAAAACACTTGCAAAAAATTGTGGAGTTTTTGCAGAATTTTGCCGATAAATGTCATCATGGGAAAGAAGAGGATATATTGTTTCCCCGCCTTATTGCGAATCAATCCCATACTACGGTGGTCAACGAATTGTTGGGTGAGCATAAAACCGGTCGAGATTATATACGCGGAATAAATGAATCGATTAATAATTATGCTGTTGGAAATGCAGATGCATTCCATATAGCAATAAATGCAGAAGCATACGTTCAACTCCTCACTGAGCATATCAATAAAGAAAATGCCATTCTCTTCCCTATGGCTGATAAAGAATTATCCGAGCAACAGCAAGAGGAAATCATGGAACAATTTGAAGTATTAGAAAGAGATGTTATTGGGGAAGGCAAACATGAGGAATATCACGGATGGCTCAAAGAGTTGGGGGCGATCTATTTGAAATAAGATCGTAGTGTAGAGAGAATAAAGAGGAGGTGAATGAATATGATTTTTTCTATCGAAACGTTGAGTCCTTTGGCTTCGCTCGTGTTTGGAATATTAATTCTTGTATTTCCAAGATTTCTCAACTACTTAATTGCTGGATATTTGATACTGGTCGGTTTACTCGGACTCGGTATCATACGATAATTTTTTAAAATTGGAAGTTTTTTTGCATTACACTTATAAACGAGCTTTACTACTATCATTATTATGGTAGATGAAGATTTAATACCTTTAACTGATACAGATATCGCCTCTCGATTAGGTTCTCTTTCGGGGTGGGTTTATGAATTTAATAAACTGGTAAAAACGTATACGTTTAATTCTTTTACTGAGGCCATTCAGTTTGTAAATGGTCTGGTGATGTTTTGTAATTTTATAGATCATCATCCTGATATCACGATTAGTTATAAAAACGTCCGATTTGAATTAACCCGGTTTAGTGTAGGCGGTAAAGTGACACTGCGCGACTTTACGGTGGCTCAAAAAATTGAGGATGATTTTCAAAAATACGTTGCTCGTAAAACGATTTAGGATGGACAATTAACAGTATGCTAACGAATATTTCGTATTTCCCACTGTTTGGCAAACCGTTGATTTTTTATTTGGGAATTTTGGCATTTGTTTCTATTTTTCTAACCGCGCTGGTTGGGTTTTTGAACTATAAAAAAATTGACGTGATTCCGTTTCGATGGCATCCAAAAATAGCCCTTTTGGCAATTATCTTGGCAACCATTCATGGTCTTCTGGGAATCCTCGCTTATTTCTAATATTTATTTATTTTGCGGGATTATTGTTGAGACATTTTGTAAAACCATCCATGTTTGAAGCCGGGTCATTCGTCGTGCTGTTACAATATATGTATTATGAACAAGGATAATTCACCAGCGTGTTGCTGTGATAACGGATGCTCTAAAAAACAAGTTGGTTCCGTGGGCAGCGCTACCCCCATCTATGGATTAGGTGTTATCGGGGCTTTGTTTTATTTCCTGCAAGGGGTTTCTGGTTTTGGACCGATTATCATTGGTATCGGCAAGTCAATTTTTTGGCCTGCCATACTTATGTTCAAACTGCTTACCCTTTTGCACATGTAAATCAAAACTATAGTCAACAACTTTGGTTATTTTTTAATAATCGCCGTACAGAATTTACACCGTTTGGCTTTGATGGGGATCAGACTTAGACACTCGGGACAGGCTTTTTCGGTGGAGGAGGTGGTTTTACCACTATTCATTATTTCCATTAATTTATTCATGGGCATCACTACCGCAAAATAAATCACTGAAGACACGGTTAGAAATGAGATGAGTGAATTAATAAAATCGCCAACCATAAATTTACTGTGGTTGATCGTAAAATATATATTGGAAAAGTCGGGGGTGCCACCGAACGCCCCAATCAATGGGGTAATTAAATCTTTGACTAAAGCGGTAACTACATTGCCAAAAGCGACACCAACGACCACCCCAACCGCCATATTGACAACATTACCTTTTAAAATAAACTCTTTAAATCCTTTCAACATATCTCACTCCTTTGGTCAGTGGTAATTGACAATCTACTACTAATATAGTATCACATATAAGCTGTTGATTTGTATGTCTCTGTATAGAGTAAACAAAGAGGGTACTATATATGAATTATACTTTTCTATCATTAATTTCCCATAACCGGTCTTGAACCGGTTTTTTTATACTAAAAATGGGAAGGGGGTGAAAATAATCGATGAAAAAAATTAGTTCATTGTTTGTCGCATTACTTCTTTTAATAATGTCTTCACTCCCTGCATGGGCTCAAACGGAACGCGTGTCGGGAACCTGGGCGCTTACTGCTCCCCGTTCTCTAGACTTCGTTTGTGAAGGCTACACTTTTAACCATATGCTTAACACGGTAACGAACAACACTCCCTCGGTCGGATTATTTACTGGTACGGGATACTATATTCCAAACCAAAACCTTACCTGGGATGTGAATGGAACCATAATTGGTGACGCGATTACATTCCACGTTGTTTATACGGGGATAGGAGCGGGTACTGTTTATAACCTGACAGGCACGATTGCTCCAGATGGTTCTATCAGTGGTACCTCTGATAGAAATTGTCAAACATTTTCCATGCCGGCGGGTACGGCAATGTATCATGAAAGAAATCATGGTCAATATGTCCGATCTCAAGAAGATAAGCAAGAAGCTGCTCAATCTAGAGAAGGTATGCCTGAAAAAAGCCGGGGTCATATCGTAGACATTGAAATCGAGGTTGAAGACTAGTATTTTTTTCTCGCACAACAACCCATCGATGAAGTTCTCGATGGGTTGTTTGGATACAATGGGGTTTATTTTTTTAATGATATACTCAAGATATGGAAGATATGCCCATAGTAGCTCCCGAATTTACTCCCCTTACTCCTGAAAATCAACCTGTCAGGTTGCCATTGTATCGTTCTACGCTTTTTTTAGTGTTGTTGGGGTTGATCCTTGGTGTGGGTCTGGTGGGAGGGTTCTATTTAGTGAGAAGCCGTACTTCTTCCTCTCAAACGGCTTTTGTGGAAACTCAATCAACGCCCGTGGCTGTCCATTCATTTTCGGCCGAGTTACGCTATCTTTCGGGTGAGGCATGGAAATTGGTCGATGGCCGGAAAGTCGAATTGAAACAGAATGATGTGTTATCGTCCCAAGACACGATTTTAACCTCGGCTCAGAGTCGGGCTATGCTCGAATTTGATGATGGTTCAATCATCCGACTTGACCAAAATACCCAAGTGAGTTTGGGTCAGTTGGATCCGAATTATATGGAGATTACTAACCAAAAAGGCGTAGTATATGCACGGGTACAAAAAGATCCTACCCATCAATTTATTGTTATGGCTAACACCATTAAAGTGGCTTCTTTGGGGACGAG
>CAZQBH010000006.1:18255-26215 GCA_964591645.1 uncultured Pseudomonadales bacterium
TGTCACACAAGACCAAGAACCCACACCTAAACCAACCGCAATGCCTTCCCCTACACCAACACCAATAATCACTTCATCAAAGATCACTCTAAAAGGTGCTGCATATGCGTTGGGTGTAATCCTCGAATGGTCCGTTTCAGGAGACACGGACATATCCAAGGGGTTTAAGGTGGTAAAAAACACGAGTGGCTCACCGAAATATCCTGGTGATGAATACAATTATATAAGCGATCCAGGCGCACGACGGTTAGATTGGCAGTTTGGCGATGGAAAAGAATGGCATTTTCGTGTTTGTCAGTATTTAGAAAACGGTCAGTGCGGTGTTTATTCAAACGAAATTGTTCTGAACACATATTCAACCACTTCGTCGTCAGAGAAAACAGGCAATACTGTAAGCAGTCTCTCTTTGCAGGTAGCTTCGCTGGGTGATCATAAAGCAAAAGCGACCTGGTCAATTAATGGGAATTCCCCCTCAGGTTTCAAAGTTGTGTGGTCCAAGAATGCTGACCCAACCTATCCCACTCGTGATGGTGATTTTTATCATTACTTAGATGAGTCAGGCAGTCGGGAAGATATTATCACAGATCTTGAGACAGGGGTGACCTACCATGTTCGGGTGTGCGAATATGTCGATGGTCGCTGCGGGGTGTACTCGAATCAACAAACCATAAAAGTTGATTAGGTTGTAATCTTTTCTTCTTAAAGAAATGCTTGTTCAATGGTAGCAATGAGTTGGTCACAACCAAGGCCTGTGGTAGCACTGATGAATTGGGGGCAAAAAGCAGCATATTGATGGGCCAGATCTTGTATTAATTGGTGTTTGTTTTGAATCCTATCACTATCAATTTTGTTAAAAACATAGATGCGTTTTTTGTCATGGATATGTAGGTCCGACAACACTGTATCCACCGTGGCAATTTTTTCGGGGAAAAATTCGTCAGAAATATCTATGACCTGAAGAAGAAGGTCGGCGTTGACTGTTTCCATAAGTGTTGATTGGAACGCTTCAATAAGTTCGGTGGGTAGATTTTGAATAAAACCGATCGTATCGGTAATAAATGCTTCTTTTTGTAATTGATGGAGGTACAGTTTACCAACACTACTATCCAAGGTGGCAAAGGGAGCGTTCTCGACTAAGGCTTTCTTCTTGGTAAGGAGATTAAACAAGGTGGACTTACCGGCATTGGTGTACCCTACGATGGAGATAGTGGAGAGCCGAAGTCGTTTGCGATGTTCCATTTGTTGGAATCGAGTAGCGGTTAATTTGGACAAATCAGCCTCGATTTGTTTTATTTCCCCACGCCAATGACGTTTCATTATTTCCGTGTTCGTTTCGCCTAAACCTCTCGTGCCAATCCCCGCTCCCTGTTGAGACATTTGTTTGCCCATACCTTGAAGCTCAGGTCCTTTGTGGCGTACATCAGCTAATTTAATTTGAAGTTTAGCTTCGGCCGTGCTCGCGTGTTGTTTAAAAATATTTAAAATTAGGTCCGTTCGATCCCAGACTTCAAGCTGTGGTTTGACTTCATGAAAAATGGTTTTAAGGGTATGTAGCTGGCTGGCAGATAAGTTGTCGTTAATAACGACCACATCAATAGTATTCGTTTCAATGTTAGCGACAATTTCTTGGGTTTTACCTTTGCCGATGTAGGTGCTTTGATTTAAGTGAGATTCATTTTGGACAATGATTTGAATGACTTGACCACCATAGGTGGTAATGAGGGCGGCCGCTTCATCTAACTCCGATTGCACTACCTGACGGTCTTTATCGTGAGAGATTAAAGATACGAGTAAAAAGCGGGGATTTGTGATTAATGAAAGCATGGGGTTATTATAGTCTAACTATGTATCCCCTAGCATATTTGTCCGGCTTGAAAACGTTTGAACGCGGCTGCTGGTATGAACCGAGCGGAAATGATCGAATCAGTTCAATGATTCGCCTCCTCTCCATTGTTCCTGGGGATACGGCGGTAGATATTGGTTCGGGTGACGGACGAGTCGTACTAGCCCTGGCTATGGCAGGCGCTCAAGCACTCGGTATTGAAAAAGATAGCCGGTTGGTGAGTCGATCACAAGCGGCAATTCGTCAGGCAAAATTGGAGGATCTAGCCACAATTATCCAGGCAGATATGTGGCAACAGTCATATCACAATTTTAATAAGGTGGTTTTGTATCAATTTAAAACAGTTATGGACTCGTTGGAACAAAAGCTGTTGTCCGAATTACCTTCGGGTGCCCGAGTCGTTTCCAACTTCTGGCAATTTCCTCACTGGAAATTATCTGGCCACGAACAAAATGTTTACCTGTATATAAAAGATTAAGACGAGACCCCGCCGGTTGAGGGCGGGGTTAATGGAAGCAGTTTATTTAAAAAAGAATTATCTATCGATAGTTTTTACCTGAATCTTTTTAGGTTCAACTTTAGGAGATTTAGCAAATGATATATTCATCATGCCGTGTTTGTAGGTAGCTTCCGGCTCTTTGGTGGTATCAATGTCACCGGGAACAGCGACTCGATACGAGAAAGATTGGCTGGCTCGGCGATAGTATTTCTTTTTTTTGTTTTCTTCCTCTTGTTTGGATTCGCCTCGAATCCACAAATACCCGTCTTGAAACGTAATGTCTATATCTTTGGGATCAATTCCGGGAACTGCGGCTTCTACATACACATGATTCTCATCTTCTGAGACAGACAAGCCACTACTTTGGTTGGTAGGACTGGTAAGCCAATCTTCGGCTTCATCCCAGATACTGGGGAGCGATAGGTTGGGAAACGACAATAGTCTTGTCGGGATAAGGTTGGATGACATATTTTTTTTCACCTCCTTTTTCAACAACACTCATTGTTAGCAGTCTAATACATTGAGTGCTTATTTGTCAATACTGATAACTGGTGGTAGTGTAATGGTAATGAATACGCTCATTGTCTATGATTCTGGTTATGGAAACACAAAATTGGTCGCCGAAACGTTGGGTAAGCAGTTTGACCCAGAAACTACGGCAGTTATCCCCGTGTCAAAGATGGATAAAGTGGATATAGCTCGGGTAGATTTGTTAATTGTTGGCTCCTCGACGTATGGGGGCACGGCCACAAAAGCGCTCCAGGCTTGGCTGAGTTCAATCCCCGCTGGCGGATTGAGTGGGAAGAAAGTGACCGCATTTGACACCCGATTATATGAAAAAGAACAAAAATTCTTGTTGCGCTTGCTGATGAAAATCATTGATTATGCCGCACCAAAAATTGTAAAGGTTTTGGTGGAAAAAGGCGGAATAATGGTGGGGCGAACCCAGGGTTTCTTCGTAGTAACCAAAGAGGGTCCTTTGAAAACCAGCGAGTTAGAACGCGCAGTTACCTGGGCACAAGAAATCAATATACGTTTTCGTAATGGGTGAGACGAACGATCTCGTGTTGAGTGTTTACCACAATTGCAACTACGTCAATACGACAGCGGATGGGTTTTCCATCGGTATAGATAGTGGCCATATGACGAATTTTGCTTAATTTCCCTGAAGTAATCATTTCTTCTGGTAATCCAAACTCCACTCCCGTTTTAGCTTTAACCTCAACGAACACTACGGTGTCCTTGTCTCTGGCAATAATGTCAATTTCACCAAAGCGATTGGAAAAATTCCGTTCAATAATTTCGTACCCTTTGTTTATCAAGGCTTGGGCAGCCATACTTTCTGTCAAAAACCCCAATGCTCTGTTTTGTTGTTTCATATTATCGTCATTCCCGACCTGATCGGGAATCTATACAAATAATCTGTAATATGTGGATTCCGGGTTAAACCCGGAATGACGGATAACCGGTCGAATAAATTGTCTTATTCCATTATTAAATGACCTGTTTGTATTGAAGCGCTTCACCCATGTGTTCTGAGAGAATGGTCTCACTTGATTCAAGATCAGCAATCGTGCGGGCTACTTTGATGAGGCGAAAATAACTCCGAGCGGAAAAATTATATTTGTCGGCAGCTAGTTTGAGAATCATCTCTGCTTCCGGAGTAAGAAAACAGAGTTTTTTAACTTCTTTATTATGCATTTGAGAGTTGGTATAGAGCGGCAATCCAGTAAACCGTTTGGTTTGGATATCTCTGGCAATCGAAACTTTTTGTTTGGCTTCTTTGGTGGTGAGGCCATTGGGATCTTTGGAGTTATTAACTGCCAATTTTTCCAAACTAATACCGGAGACAGAAACACACAAATCAATTCTGTCTAATATCGGTCCAGAAATCCGATGTTTGTATTTGGCGATTTGTTTAGGAGAACATTTGCACTCAATTTTGGGATGTCCCAAATATCCACAGGGACATGGGTTGATAGCGGCAATTAAGGTAAAACTAGCGGGGTAGCGGACGTGGCCAGCAACTCTGACGATTTCTACCACCCCATCCTCCATCGGTTGACGTAGTCCCTCCAAAATGCTCCGGGGAAACTCGGGCATTTCGTCTAAAAATAACACACCTAGATGAGCTAAACTCACTTCTCCCGGTAGAGGGTTGGAACCGCCACCAATAAGTCCGGCAGCAGATATGCCATGATGCGGAGACCGAAATGGCCGTTCACTTATAAAGGCTTCACCGGGGGCTAGGAGCCCAGAAATAGAATAAATCCGGGTGACCTCCAAGGCCTCGTCAGGAGCGAGTGGCGGCAATATTCCCGGCAAGGTTCTGGCTAACATGGTTTTCCCCGTCCCCGGAGGCCCCCACATTAATAAATTGTGTCCACCCGCAGCTGCAATCAACAATGCACGTTTGGCTAGTTCCTGTCCAGATACTTCAGCAATATCAAAATTAATTGGCTGGGACGTGGTTGATGTTTCAACGGGAGTATACGCCAATGGGACAATAGGATTTTCACCGATAAGGTGAACCACTAATTCTTTGAGATTGGTGACAGGAATTACGGTAATTCCAGATACAACAGTCGCCTCTTTGGCTGAAGGTGCCGGCACAAAAATGGTAGCTGATGGTTCTTTTTGGGCAAAAAGCCCCAGTAGTAGAATTCCTCTGGTTGGGCGCAGCGATCCATCGAGGGATAATTCTCCAAAGAAAAAGTTGTGGTGTAGTTGAGGATTTGACTGTAATACCAGTTGTTCGCTGGCAAGCAACACCCCCATTGCTATGGGTAAGTCATACGAAGCGCCATCTTTGGGTAAATCTGCAGGGGCGAGATTAACCGTAGTTTTTTTGTTAGGAAATGTGAAACCGGAATTAATGATGGCGGTCTTAACTCGTTCTCGGGCTTCCTCTACTGCCTTACTGGCAAGACCGACAATGGTGAATCCAGGAAAACCAGTCTCAGCAACGTCAACTTCAATATCAACGGGAACTGTATCAAGACCAATTGTAGCAATCGAACGAAGTTTTTTTAGCATACCGTTATGACGGATAGTATTTATCTTCCCTTTCGACTAATTGGCCGGTAATCGTTAGTAAGGAAAGTTGCGAACCAATTTCTGCTATGGGTTTTTTTAATTTCCGGGCAATTTCATTAGCAGTTAAGGCTTCGGTTTCAATCAATCGAATCAGGGGATTACTAGAGGTTTTGGTTTCCTTGGGAATACTGCCCAACCAAGGCTTTACGTTACCTTCGGAGATAAGCATATTGGTGCCTGATGAAGTCCGACTGGTAATAGGACCAGGAACGGCCCATACGTTTCGCTTTAGTTTGATAGCCAGGTCGGCCGTTTGAAGCGAACCACTTTTCTGGGCCGCTTCAATAATATAGACATCGCTGGCAAGCGCAGCCACAATCCGATTACGGACAGGAAAGGTCCATAAGGTGGGTTGTTGATGCTCCCATTCAGATAACAGCATGCCGCCGGAATTAATTAACTGGGTGGCTAGCTTTTGCTCATAGCCTACTAACGGCGTAGAGATACCCCAGCCTAAGACTGCGATGGTTTTGCCACCACAGTTAAGACAGGTTTGATGCGCATACTGATCCACCCCATACATAAAACCGGATACAATGGTTTTCTTTTCCATAACTAATTGGGGGACAAGTTTTTCAATAGCCTGTCTCCCATAATCAGTCATGCGCCGACTACCAACAATGGCGACACAGTTTTCAAATAACTGAGGGGTATAAGGAACTGAAAGATAAAGGTGGAGGGGTGGTTTCTTGAGATCATTGAGCCGGTGGAGTTGTGGAAAGTGCGCCCAATTCTCTACGTCTTTATACTTCATTCTTTAAGAATATCACGTGATGTTTTACCCGTGTTGAGGGACTGGGGTTTTATCTAATCCAGGACGTCTTACGCTCCTTCGTCCGTCATAGCCGGACTTCGGAAGGACAGCGATTTCTCTTAGTCTAAGAAGTCTTGCAATTTTTTGCGACGAGAAGGATGTTTGAGTTTACGGAGTGCTTTGGCTTCAATTTGACGAATCCGTTCACGGGTAACCCCAAATTTCTTTCCCACCTCTTCCAATGTCATAGGCCGCTGACCCTCTAGACCGAAGCGCATTTTGAGCACTTTAGCTTCACGATCGGATAGGGCTTGCAGTACTTCATTGACGTTTTCCCGGAGTAATCGCTTACTAGTCGCCTCATACGGGGTTAATTGGGACTCGTCAGCAATAAAATCACCCAAGTACGAATCATCATCATCCCCGATTGGTGTTTCCAAAGAGGTGGTTTTTTGAGAGATCTTTAAAATTTCACGGACTTTATCGGCAGAGATTAACATTTGTTTAGCAATCTCTTCAGGGGTGGGTTCTCGACCCAGATCTTGCATGAGCTTTCGAGATATTCGAACCAGTTTGTTGATTGTTTCAACCATATGGACAGGAATGCGAATGGTACGAGCCTGGTCAGCAATGGCCCGGGTAATTGCCTGTCGAATCCACCAAGTGGCATAGGTGGAAAATTTAAAACCCTTGGTCCAATCATATTTTTCTACTGCCCGAATCAATCCCTTATTTCCTTCTTGAATCAAATCTAGAAAGGTCATGCCTCGACCAATATATTTTTTGGCGATGGAAACGACAAGTCGGAGGTTGGAATCGATCAGTTTTGATTTAGCCCGAGCATCACTATCTTCCACGGCTTGTGCGAGGATAATTTCTTGTTCTCGAGTGAGGAGGGGAATCCGGCCGATTTCTTTCAAATACATGCGAACGGGATCTGAAATGGAGGTTTCTGCCAAGGTGGAAATAAGTTCCAATTCTTTTTCCAGTTCTGTCGGACCAGTAATCTCTTTTTCTTGTTCTTCAGCAACCGTTTCAAATACATCAATGCCTTTGGAAAGCAAGATGTCATACAGATTATCTAATTCTTCCAAATACAGTTCAGGATACTGAAATGCTTCGAGAATTTGGTCTTGGGAAACAAATCCTTGTTCTTCACCATGCTTAACTAAGTCGGCAACTTTTTGCTTACGTTCTTCAGCTTTTACTTCAGCCTTCGTTTGTTTGTGTTCAACAGGAGAATCGGGAACCGTAATCGGATCGTTTGTCATATATTCTAAAAGTCCAAACCACTAACTAGTACCGGCACCCCTCCTCTGAAGGATACTATAAGTAGATAGTGCGTGTTTTTGGAATTTCTTTCACACTGATTTATATTTTTTTAAACTACCCCGTCACCAAGACACCAAAAAAGGCCGTAAACAACGGCAGTGTTTGTCTGGTGTGATTCGTATTATAACGAGTCATCATTGATTCGTCCATCCTCGACTTTAACTACTTCATCCGCCAAAGCATGGTACTCGCGTTGAATTTGGTGCAGTTTAACCGGATCTTCGTCGGCTTCAGTCATTTGCTTGGACAGATCAATAAGCCGTTGTTTCCGCCACAATTCACGAAGCTTCGTTTTGGTTTCAATTAATAATTCATCCAAAGAATCCGTTGATTCTTCAAGCCAACTGAGGCGCATGGTGTAAATTTCCTGAGCTAGCGGACGAATTGGTTCCGGTAGGGCAGCGATTATTTTTGCTCCGGCAGGCTGGATTTTGGC
>CAZQBH010000007.1:0-790 GCA_964591645.1 uncultured Pseudomonadales bacterium
ATCTTTGCTCAGAAGATATAAAGATGTTTTTACCGTGTAACAGTGCGTCTTAAAAAATGCCATCCGACGGTTAAAAAAATTGTCTCAGGGAGACAATAAAGCATACGCATACTGTTGAATAACTCGTTGACCCAGCATCATATTGGCAACGTCTGCTAGCGTTCGACGATAGTCCATAGGGTCACCAATTTGCTGTAATCTAAACATAAATTCTGCTTCTAATTGATTAGATTGACTGGATAATCCCGCATCTCTAAGATGTTGAATCGCTTCAAGTCCAAAAATAATATTAATCCTTCCTGCTGTATGAGGATTTTCAAAAAAGGTTCCACAACTGGTACGACTAGTAAGTGAATCTACTTTTGCTGCGATTAATGATTCTTCAGGGGTAGTGTGGGTTCCGCCGGGATTCACAAACCCCCGTTCAAAATGAGTAATCATTTTTTGTACGTAATGTCTGCCAAGGTTTGGTAAAACAATAGAGGAAATCGAGCGATTAAGCCATTCAAACAAATTGTAATAAGCCGGCTTCCATGAAGCGTCCGTTCCATTTGAACAACCACAACCGCGCCTCCATCGCGCTAAATCACCACAAGGACAGCTCCACGCACTACGGTCAAACAGCCTTCCTCGGGGCAATTTAATCCGATTAAAATCGATATGGTTAATCGGTGTTGGTTGAACGCCAATTTCTGGCAGACTATGGGTTAAATAATAAAAAAGAAATAAGTCTGCAAATGGAGCGTGATGGCCGTATGTTTCTCCATCGGTCCAGGAAATTACCATAGAA
>CAZQBH010000007.1:800-20860 GCA_964591645.1 uncultured Pseudomonadales bacterium
TTGTTAGATACTTTAGGTCGAACATATTCATCCCTAAATCGATCAGCATTGGATTTATTACCAAAGGCTAATTGATTTGAGATTTCCCGATCATAGGGAATGGCAATAATACTGCCTCCTTTGGAAAGCTGAATCCGCATCGGATGATTATCAGGGGGACTTCCATCATCGGCTTGCACTTGCCATGGGGCACACACAAATGCTTCATATCCAAATTCCAACAGAATTTGAGCTGTTGCCTCGTCCATAGCCGCTTCTGGTGCCCAAAATATCGTGGGACTTCTTCCAAAATCCTTTTGATAACTCTTCTTACCCGCGCCGATTACGATCCGTTTATCATCTTGAGGAAGATCGGGTAAAATGGGGTGAATATACGACGTTCCGATTACATTGTTTGCTTTATTTTTGATAAATTCTTCGCAGGGAAGCCCGTTTCGTTGCATTTCATGCAGAAGAACTTGATTTACATCGTAAGAAAGATGTTCAAGCACCCCAGCATTCATCAACGGGCCATAACAGCGTTTATAAACATTAACCAGCCAATTTTCTCCCAATGGATCAGTTAAAACATCTCGGAACCGTTCATGATAGGTGCTTCGGGGAGGATCATAAAAATGCGCTCCCGTAATTATTTCGCCCATACCCACCCCGGTCCAGAATTAAGTTCCAAAAAAATAAAGATTCCATAACAACCAAGTAAGATTAATCCCTCAATAAAAGAAATAGTGCTTTTACTTTTAGCAAACTTTAAAAATAAAGCTAAACCAACAAAAAATATCAACATAGAAAAATTTGATCCTGCTGCAGGAACAGATTTATTTGATAATAAACTTAAAATTCCCAATTCTAACGTATTTAAGGAAGCCGAACCAAAATAATTTCCGAATGCGATATCCTTTTTTCTTGCCAAAATCGAACGAATAGCAATGGATAATTCAGGAACATTTGTCCCGATAGACACTAATAAAATACTTACGATAAAGGGGGATACCCCTAAGATAATTCCAAGAGTGGGAATTTGAGCCACCAAAATGTGACTGCCAGAGAAAACCACTAGCACCCCAATCACTAATTGCACTAAACTTTGGTGAATCGCTGGCTTCCCAATTTTTATCGTTTTCAGTTTACCCAATATGGTGGTATTTTTCTGTTGAATAAAAATTGAAAAAATGTAGGCAACGATACAAACTAACGCATCGGTAAATGAAATTTTATTATCCAACGACATTAATGCGGGAAGTCCAACAATGAATACAGCGGTTACTAAATTGGTAAAAGTTAAGGAATGATTTATTTTTATTCCATTACCCAAAACTGCCAATAAAGGTATCACGAGCAGAAATATTACCACCGAACCTCCGAGAAGATTTCCTACAAAAATTTCTGGTTGGTGGTCAATAACTGCATTTACCCCAACCATTATTTCCGTCAGCGAAGTAAACAAACCGAGAATAAAAAAGGAGACAAAAAAAGAAGACACTCGCATAGAATGGGAAATTCGAGTTATGGCTTTTACCGCCAAACCAGAACCCACCCACAAAAGTGAAAATGAAAAGAGGATTAACCCAAGCGTATTCGTCATGTCTTTACCATAGTACTAAAATAAACGATGACTATGGAATAGGCAGCCAGACGTTTATACGCTTATGATTGGGAACTCTTGCAAAAACTTGATGAAAATAGTTTTCGTAACCGTTCTCGTTCCAGGGATACTTCCCGTTTCTTTTGCTGTTCTTCATCAATTTGACGTTGACAATGAGAATCTGGACAAGAGTATTGCGTGTAGGTTAGTTCGGAAAATCCATGTGTAGCGTTAGTTCTGCTGTATCATTCTGTGATTAGCACTATCTACATCATCATTTTCGAGCAAAAAGAGTAATATACAATATAGAAATGAGAGAAACTCAAAATTATCCCGAGAGCTCAAATAATAGAGTTGATAACCGACCAGTGTTGGTAGTAAATCCCGGTCATGGAAATGAGCCGTATATTTTGGCCACTTCAATTGGTGTAGAAGTAGTTCGGAAATATAGAGAAGCTGGATTAGAGCTCCCAATAATAATCACGCCCCTTCTATATGGTGATCGCCAGATAAATATTTTACTTGAAGAAAATCCCGAACAAGCCTCACTGCTTCATTATGACATTGAATTTGGTAACATTCTGAAACAAATTATGTTTCACGCGGGTGACTTTAAACAGCACTTAAAAGAAGTTAACGCTCATTACGACGAAGTCGACCAACTCATCAATTCTCGATATCGCCGCGACGGATCAGCAATTTCTGTTAGATCAATGATAACCAACGAACCAGTAGAAGTAAGTCCGAAGAATATTATTGGAGTCATTGAATCGGGTAATAGAGTTTCAGTGCGAATTCCACATCGTTATTTTGCTTTTCCCGAGCTACTATCCAGAATACTAATTGAAACAATGAAACGGCCGGAATTAGGATTTGACCAATCGGATATGGCTCAACTGGCAAAACGCATGATTCGAATAGAGGCTGGATATTCAGGAGTCTTTATTCCTTGGATTAACACTTTTTCTGGTATGTATGCCCAAGATTTAAATTCTCAGCCAGATGAAATTAATGGAAGGACAAGAACACATACTCCTACTATGAAAAAAAATATTCAACCTACCAATGAAGAGATTGAACCCGGTATATATATCATGTTAAGTGGCACGGGCAGTGCTGAGGAAGTACATAAATCACTTATAACAAGTGCACACGCTGCTGGAATTAAAGTTTATTCACAACCATGGATAGACATTGAAGGCGCCGAAAAAGCATCTCCATCAATAATGAAGAATTCAAAAATCCTAGCTATTGCAGCACGACCAGGATGGGGGACAATTTGGCAGGCAATGCAACTAGAAAAACCAATGGTCATCACAGATTATGGTATCGGTGATGATCCTGAAATATATTTCAATCAGTTGACCCTTGAAGCATTACGTATGGCCAAAAAAATCACTTCACACGCCATGAACCCTGAAGAACTTAAAAATACTATAATTAACATTTCGCCCGGATTACATAGAGTAAACGAGGCTATTCACCAAAAATTTGGCACCACCGACGGCATCGAGTACATCGCTAGGCATATTTTTAGTGACTTAATGCCTTATTAAAATTGGAGTTAGCGAGAATAATCTCTTCATTAAGCAATTATTTTTTTTAGGATAAACACATAGAAGAGAAACGCATTTCAGATGTCCTAGGAATAACACGATGTTAATTAGAAGGACTACACAAATTTGTACAATCCACAACACTCTGACGAAACATAGTATTTAATTATTTACGTGAACAATTAATGTGTGTTTCGACACATCATTATGGTTGTCATCGGAATAGGTAAACACAATTTTTGCTTGAGTTAACCCACCTCGATCGGCCGTGGTGAAATAAAAAGAAGTATACGCATACGTATCAGTGGTGAAATAACCGTGATCGGTGGTAAGTTTAATTCGATCAGCTCCTTCTTCTACCACTGCTGACCAATTTCGATTACTGCCGTGAGTATTCTTGATGGCAATGCCATAACTACCGTTGGATTTAAAAGTAATCGTTGCGTCAGCATTGTCGGTACTGTTTACACCGATTCGATCGGAGGCGGGGGAGTGAACAGTTACTTTAATCGTACGTGTTGCTAACACTTGAGTATTTGAACTAAACACAACCTTAAATGACGTAGAAAAATCAGGATCAGGCTCAGTACTCATGGTGCCGATAGAAACATTGGTTGAGCTATTGGCGCCAATTGTTCCGGTAATTTCATTGGTACCATTCACATTTAAAGGATATTCCTTGGATTGGATTTTATCCAACTTGATGTACCACATGACTGCAGCATTAGATTTATTTTTTAAAGTTAACGTGGCATTCTGGGTCTGACCGGGGAAATTGGTTACTTCAAGCGAATCAAAGCTAGTGTCGTAGGTGACTGTCTTGCTGGAAGTTGCCGTTACTGTTTGAGTTGTTTGAGGTACAGCAGTTTTTTTGCTGGAAGTATTTTTTGCTGCAACAGGAGCAGCTGAAGGAGTCGCGGTGATAGCGCTCATCGTTGATTCAGGAAAATCTATGGGAAGACGATTCTCGGCAGGTATAGCCGTAGGACTAACAACAGCGCTTCTTTTGGCGGGAATTAATTGACAACCAGCAAACAATAGGGGCAAAACAGTAATATACATTGCTTTGGAAAAACGAGACATATTTTCCTTTATTGTCTGGACAGCAACAAATAATTCGCTAATTAAAAGTATTATTATGGGATATTCTATCACATCCGGTCAAGAGAACAGAGGAATTATTCTTTTGGTTTCAATTTCCGTGCTTTAATTTTGTTCAAGGTATACGTAATCCGTTCATCCAGGTCAATATCTTTAATCCGGGCAAAACGAAGAATAGTCACCACCAAATCACCCAATTCCTCTTCATATTTTTCGTCTTCCTGCGCGGCCAAATTCCTGGGTTTTCTGCCATGCTCGGCCAGGTAAGCCCGGGCAATTTCACCTACTTCTTCGACCAATGACAAAATTAAAATTGAACCGTATTCCTTAGAATATCGTTTTCCCTTATCTATGTCAGACAATGCATTGAAATATTCAGCAAAAGGCGATTGGTGATAAAAATGTTTAGATTTGTTCATACTGTCATTATACGTGATACGATAGAACAAAGTGAACAAATAGTACGTAAAAGCGTAAGGATAAGGTTGTATGAAACCAGTTATTATTCGAACCGGTGTCCTGATTATCATTGCCATTATTATCATGGTGATGTCTTATCAATATGGGAAAAAACAGCAAGTAACGGTAACCGCATCGCCAAATCCCACCACAACGTCTGTGGTTAGCAATGAAACTGTAGCCACAGATTCAGCCAATCAAACTGCCACACCTTCAAGGGCAACCACAGCTTCAGTTGCTCCTTCAGCTGTACCCTCACCCACGCCAACCTTTTCACCAACACCTTCACCAACACTTAAATTGAAACCCATAAGAAAAATGCCTAATATCGACCTGAAACCGATTACCACTCCTGCCCCGACTCCTACCCCTACACCAACCCCAACCTGGAAGATTATTAAACCAAACATGGAACTACAACAAGTTCCCAGTTTTTAAAAAATCAAACGCTGTATAGGGAACAAAATATTTCGTATACTGCATTGCGATGAGAAAAATTAAAGTTGCAGTTATTTTTGGCGGCACGAATACTGAACACGAAGTGTCTATTGTTTCAGCAAAATCAGTGATTAATCATCTAGATCCTACCAAATATGAGGTGTTACCGATATACATTACCAAACAAAATCAGTGGGGAGTGCTCGCGCCTAAGAACGCCGCTTTATTACCCCAAACCATCGAGACAGCCATCCAACCGACCGACATAAAAAATGACTCTATAGACGTCGTTTTTCCCGTACTTCACGGCCCGTATGGTGAAGACGGCACCATTCAAGGCTTGTTGGAAATGCTTCATCTCCCCTATGTGGGAAGTAATGTGATTGCGTCAGCTATGTGTATGGATAAAGTGGTTCAAAAACAACTTTGTCTTCAGCAAGGCCTCCCCGTAGTTCCTTTTGTTTGGACTGACCGGCATCACTGGCAAAATAATCCTCAACCTACTCTTCAATATCTCTCAAACAAACTTCATTACCCGCTCTTTATCAAGCCTGCCAACCAAGGTTCTAGTATTGGAGTGACAAAGGTAAAACGTTTAGATGAAGTAAACACCGCAATTAACACCGCTCTAACGTACGATGATAAAGTAATAATTGAACAAGGTATCGAGAAACCCCGAGAAATCGAGTGCGCAGTCTTGGGTAATCATGAGCCGCAAACCAGTGTGTTGGGCGAAATTATTTCTTCTAATGAATTTTACGACTATGATGCTAAATATATTGATGGACAATCTCAAGCAATTATTCCGGCAAAACTACCATCTGTGGTGACAGAAAAAATCCAAATGTATGCCTGCAAAGCATTTCAAGTTATGAACTGTAGTGGTTTGGCCAGAATTGATTTTATGGTTGATGCAACAACCCTTCAAATTTATCTCTCTGAATTGAACACAATGCCGGGATTTACCAGCATTAGTATGTATCCCCAATTATTGGCTGCATCAGGCATAAACTATGAACAATTACTGGATCGCCTGATACAATTAGCTATTGAACGACACCGAGAGCAGGCGAAGCATCAATTATCATATCAACCTAAAATTGAGTGGCAAAAAAAATAACTATGACTTTCTCACGACCTACCCAGAAACAACTTATTATTTTTTCTCTAATTTTTATCATATGTCTTGTTATTGGCGGAATATATACAATTTCTGCTCGAAAAAAGGCTGCTGCTATGATTTCTCCGCTGGCTCCCAGTCCTTCACCAGTGATTGATGACCGGGCTATCCCCACTACCAATGCTGAAGTAGTTTCATCCACTCCTGCTCCCGCACTCAAAGATATTGCCCATGCCAAACATATTGGTGTTTTATTGTTAGGGTATGGTGGTGCGGGACATCAAGGAGGATTTCTTTCCGATGTAATCCAGTTGGTCTATATTGACTTTGAATCGAAAAAAATTGCCCTGATTCACATCCCTCGAGATTTATGGGTCAGTATTCCCACGACTACCACGCCGATAAAGACGAAGATTAACGCTGCTTTAGCGATGGGGACCAAAAGCGGAAATTATCCCACCAAAGACCTCACGAGCGATACAGTGCTTCGAGGAGCGTATGTCTCCCGGGATATGATCGCTTCGATTACGGGTTTACCTATCGACTTTGTGGTGGGCATCGACTTTACCAGCTTTACCCAAGCCATCAATGCATTGCGGGGAATTCCTGTCAGGGTTACCGCCACCTTTGATGATCCATGGTATCCCATTAAGGGGCGGGAATTGGAACTCTGTGGTCATTCTCCCGAAGATGTAACTGCTATGTCAGCCACCATGTCCGGTTTTAATCTGGAAAAACAATTCCCATGTCGATATGAGCATCTCCATTTTGACCCAGGGACGACCCAGATGGATGGAGATACAGCGCTTAAATATTCCCGCTCACGGCATAGTACGAGTGATTTTTCCCGGGGTGAACGACAAGCAGCAGTTCTTGTCGGCATTAAAGATAAACTTTTTTCTTTGAATGCTCTCGATAAAATTCCTGAATTCTTCAAAACATTATCCCGGGCGGTCAAAACTGATATCACGATTGATGCAATTACCTCAGGGGCTGTCAAGCTAAAAGAAATATCCTCATACCAGATAATTCAAATTGGTTTAAGTACAGCCAACGTTTTACAAGGCAGTACCGCCTCAAATGGGGCCTCAATTTTAATTCCCAAAGACGGCGACGGTAACTGGCAAACCATCCAACAATATATTGCCAATCAACTCAAATGAAATGTATGACTAAAACATCTCAGCCAAACATTGTGGTTATCGGCGGAGGTACGGGGACTTCGGTCGTTATTGCAGGATTACGTAACTATGATTGTCACCTTACAGCGGTTATTTCTGTTGCTGATTCGGGCGGATCTACCGGCAGATTACGTGACGAATTTGGCTATCTTCCAGTGGGAGATTTACGCCAAGGATTAGCTGCCTTGGCAGGCGATGCGAACCAAGAGTGGATCCACAAACTATTGCTATATCGTTTTACCAAGGGTACCGGTTTAGAAGGCCATAATCTTGGTAATCTTATCTTAACTGCCTTACAGGATTTATCTCAATCAACCCCTCAGGCTTTGGAAATTGCCTCCCAAATTTTTCGACTTAATGGACAAATCTATCCTATCACCACTCAAAACATACAATTGGTAATTGAATATGATGACGGTACGATTGAAATCGGTGAAAAAGTACTTGATGAATTAAATGGAGGTAAGAAAGTTGCTTGTTTGAAAACGTCACCCAAAGCCAAAATTTATTCCAAAGCTCGTGAGGCAATTACTGCGGCCGATTTAGTTATCATTGGGCCAGGGGATCTGTATGGGAGTATTATGGCCAATCTGGTTGTTGAAGGAATTAAAGAAACATTTAGAGCGGCGCAGGGTAAAGTCGTCTATGTACTCAATCTGATGACGCGCTACACACAGACGCATAATATGCATGCCTTTGACCATATCCAAACCATCGAGACAGCTATTGGCCGGTCACTTGATTATGTAATGGTAAATACGGCCCCCATTGATCAAAACACGATTGACCTTTATAGTGATCAGCATGAATATCCAGTCAAAAATGATATTCACGACCACCCAGACAAGATAATTGTAGGCGATTTTGTTCGCTCCATCGCCATCACGCCAGAAAAAGGGGATTCGGTCAAGCGAAGCTACATACGACACGATCCACAAAAACTTGCCCACGCCATTATGAAAATATTGAATAAAAAAAATAACAAAAATTAAATCCACAAATATCAATTCAAAAACAAATAATAAATAATTAATTATTAAAATACAGTTAGTATTGATTTGATATTTATTATTTGTGAATTTGTTATTGCTTATTAATGAGAGGTCATCTATGGATTCACATGTTTCTGCCATTGTGTTAGCTGCTGGTAAAGGAACTCGCATGAATGCCCCTCCTACCCAGAATAAAGTTACATTTACTTTGGTAGATAAGCCCATTATTAGGTATACGTACGATCTGTTAAACCACTGTGGGTTGCAGCATATCGTGGTAGTCATTGGATATGCCAGTGACTCAGTCAAGACAGCTCTGGGCAACAAAGTAACCTATGCACTCCAAGAAAATCCCCAAGGTACGGGTCACGCAGTTATGGTAGCGCTTCCCTATCTTCCCCCAGAATGTACCACCGTAATTAGCATGTATGGTGATGATTCTGCCTTTTATCCCCCCGCTCTAATCGAAACACTCTTAACGACGCACCAGCAAGCTGAAGCCGCAGTAACCATGGTGACACTACAAAAAAATGATCCTACAGGCCTCGGTCGAATTATTAGAGACAATCAAAACAACGTTATCGCTATTGTTGAAGAAAAAAATGCTTCAGCTGATCAAAAGAAAATTCAAGAAATAAACACTGGTTTATATTGTTTTAATCGAAAATTTTTAGATCAAGCGATCCAAAAAATTAAACCCAATCCGATTACGAATGAATATTATTTAACCGATATTGTCCAAATTGCAGTGGATGAGCAGCAAAAAGTATGTGCAATTACCTGGAATTCAGATGATATTTGGTATGGAGTGAACACACCAGAACAACTTAAAGAAGCTGAGGTGCGCATGAAACAGAAAAGTGCGGTAAAATAACCTACCTGGAAAGGAATTGTATGAATACTGTAGAACTACACAAAAATATCATTATTGCCTATACCACCATTGCCGATGGCAATATGGATGAACGGTTTTCCGACCGCTCAGTTATTATGGCTAATCGACGAAAATTTTTAAACCAATTTAATCTGAATCCAAAAACGGTAATTGAAGGTAAACAAATTCACTCAGATCGAATCCTCGCCCTCGATCCCGAAAACACCAAAATGTGGTTCGGGGTTAACATTCCTGGGGTTGATGGCTTTGTCACCAATCAAACTGATGTCGGGCTTTTACTCAAGGTAGCTGACTGCGTCCCGGTGGTTATGTATGATGAAGCCAATCACGCCTTGGGAATTTTTCATGCAGGCTGGCAAGGAATTGTCAAAAATATTCACACCTCAGGGCTGGCAAAAATGACCGAAAGATACGGTACCGATCCAACCAAAGTTCTGGTTTGGTTAGGTCCGAGCGCGCACGAATGCTGCTTCGTTTCCACTGAAAAACCCAATCAAATTGATGATCCGGCTTGGAGTAAGTATATTGCCGAAAAAGACGGCGCATGGAAAATTGATATGGTTCACTATTTAGTCGATTCACTCCAATCTGTCGGGGTAAAAGAAAAGGCGATTACGGTAGATCCCCAATGTACGGTAGAATCACCTGACCTTTTTTCTCACCAACGATCAAAAAATACCGGCGAAGCCGAAGGTCGCTTTCTCGTATTGGCAAAATTGCGCTAAGATGGTCTCATGACCGATTTTACCGACAACCAACCCACGTTTAAAAACGCCCACCACATACACTTTATTGGCATTAAAGGTGTTGGTATGACTGCCTTAGCACTATGTGCTCAAGACTTAGGCATACACGTCTCTGGGAGTGATGTTAGTCAGAACTTTGTAACTGAAGAGGTTCTTCGGCAGCGTAAATTGGAAAACATTTCACCGCTGGACGCCGAACATGTACCCAACGATGCCGATTTAGCCGTATACACCGGAGCTAACGGTGGAATTGACAATCCCCAAGTACAACAAGCGATTAAACAAAACATTCGAGTGATTTCGCATGCTGAGGCGGTTGGCGAAGCCATGGAAGGCAAAATTGGCATTTCAGTATGCGGTGTAGGGGGAAAAACTAGTACTTCTGCCATGTTGGCCAACATATTAGAATACGCCAATCTTAATCCCTCTTATATTATCGGGGTGGGCAAAGTCCTTAATCTTCAGACACCTGGCCGGATGGACAGCGGAAAACATATCGTAGTTGAGGCAGATGAATACGCGGTGTCACCCGGACAAAACAACGCCCCCCGGTTTAGTTATCAACACCCTGAAATAATCATTTGTACCAACATTGCGTATGATCATCCTGATGTCTACACTTCTATTCAATCTACCAAAGAAGCCTTTACCCTGTTCTTTGATAAACTACCAAGCGATGGTTTATTGGTTACCAACGGTGACTCCCAACCCATGCGGGATATCTCCACCACCAAACGAACCATTTATTTTGGCAAAACGCCAAAAAATGACTGGTATATCAAAGACAATTTTATTGGTCAAGGTAAACAGTTGCTCACCATTGGACATGGTAATGAAACGTTTAATCTTATGTTATCGGTTCCCGGAATATTTAATGCTCAAAATGCGTTGGCAGCCTATATTACTGCCCGTGAATTGGGGATCGAACATCAAACCGTGATCGAGGGATTGCAACTTTTTCGAGGTTCCAAACGGCGATTTGAAAAAATCGGGGAAAAAGATGAGATTGTTTACTTTGATGACTATGCCCATCACCCTTCAGAGATTGCTGCGACACTGAAAGCCGCCCGCGAATGGCTGCCACTGTACCGCTTGGTAGCTGTCTTCCAGCCGCACACCTATTCCCGAACCAAAGCGTTGTTTGAACAATTTGCCCGTAGTTTTAAATATGCTGACGAAGTAATTATTACCGATATCTATGGAGCTAGGGAATCCAGCGATCCGACGATTTCTGCTTATAAACTGATGGAAGAAACCAAAAAGTATCATCCGAATGCTCACTATGTCCCCCGTTCGGAGCTGATATCCCACCTCAAAGCAAATGTAAAGTCATACGACGCAGTCTTTACGCTTGGAGCGGGTGATATTTATACCATTCATGAGGCACTATTAAAATGATGCTTCAAAATGAACCATTAGCCAACCATACCTACATGAAAGTGGGCGGTCCGGCTGATTATCTTACCGTGGTCACCAATACCGAAGAACTGGTTGACGCTATTACCATTGCCCGGACAAATCATCAACGATGTATGGTTATCGGTGGCGGTTCGAACACCATTTTTTCCGATGCCGGTTATCGAGGTTTAATTATCGTGAACCACTCAAAGTCCGAATCGTACGATCCAACGACAGGGATTGCCAAAGTAGATTCGGGTTTACCCATGAGTGCCTTGGTTAACCATACAGTCCAGGCAGGGTTGGACGGCTTGGCTGAGTTTTTGGGAATCCCAGGTACAGTGGGTGGGGCAGTCTACAACAACTCCCATTTTGGTAAAAAATTAATCGGATCATATGTTTCTCAAGTAGAAATAATTGGCAGCAACAATATTCGTCAGTGGGTACCCGCAACAGCGCTCGGTTTTGCCTATGATTATTCCAATATTCAAATCACTCATGATACTTTGCTTCAGGTCGAATTCCATTTAACTCCCTCCGATTCACAAAACTTGAAGGAAATTGCTATGGATAGTCTGAAAAAACGACAAACTACTCAACCCTTATCTGTTCCCAGTTCAGGCTGCATGTTTCAAAACCTTCCCACCATCGCGGCAGGCGCATTAATTGATCAGGCTGGATTAAAAGGACGTCGTGTAGGCGGAGCGGAAGTAAGCACGCAACACGCAAACTTCATCATCAATAGTCACCAAGCCAAAACCCAGGATATAATAGATCTGTCAAATGAAATAATCGCAATTATTCAAGAAAAATTCGGTCAAACATTAAAACGTGAAGTCTTTATTGTTGACGAATTTGGTGAAAGGATAAACGAATGAGTGCATTTGAAATAATGGGGGGAACGCCGCTTTATGGTTCCATTCGGTTAGGCGGAGCCAAAAATGCAAGCTACAAACTCATGATCGCGAGTTTGTTGGCAAACTCTGAGTCTCGGCTTTTAAATTTTTCCCATATTTCTGATGTTCAATTAACCCGAGATGTTATTCAGAGTTTGGGCGGGTCAGTAGTTCAACGAGGCGAGCGGACGCTTTTTATTGATCCCAAAACGATGACAAGTGATGCGATCGGTGATGAATTTGGAGCAGCCTCCCGTGCCGCTCCTATTTTTATTCCTGCACTGTTACACCGATTTCATCACGCTCGAGTCCCCATGCCTGGAGGTGACAAGCTGGGCAAACGCCCATTGGATTGGCACTTCGAGGCATTACGCTCAATGGGAGCTACCATCGACTATGTAGGTGAGTCGATTGTTGCCAGCAGTGATCAATTAAAAGGTACGCGCTATCGTTTTCCCAAAAACTCACATACGGGCACCGAGACAATTATTATGGCTGGGGTGTTAGCCCGCGGTAAAACTATTATTGAAAATGCGGCACTGGAACCAGAAATTGATGATCTGATTAAATTTTTGGTCGATATGGGGGCTCATATCCGGCGTCGCGAAGGAAAGATAATAGAAATTGAAGGCGTTAAAAAACTTCATGGCACAATACACCGGATTATGTCTGACCGCAACGAAGCGGTCTCGTATGCCTGTGCCGCCATCGCCACCAAAGGAGATATTATTGTTGAAAATGCAAAACAGGAACACCTGGAAGCATTTTTAGATAAATTGGATGAAGTCGGAGCCGGCTACGAAGTGGGAAATTATGGGATACGCTTTTATTACAAAGGTCAATTGAAGGCTGCTGATGTGATCACTCAACCACACCCAGGCTTTATGACAGACTGGCAGCCGTTATGGGCAGTTTTGGCCACACAATGCCACGGCATCTCTACGATTCATGAAGCAGTGTACCCACAGCGGTTTCAATATATGGAACACTTGAACCAAATGGGGGTTAAAACCGAACTTTATAATCCGGATGTATCTAACCCAGAAAAAATCTACAACTTTAATCTGCGTGAAGATACTCCGGGGATGTTGCATGCGGTTAAAATTCATGGGTGTGCCAAATTAAAACCCATCACCTGTGAAGTAAAGGATTTGCGTCACGGCGCCACCATGGTTCTCGCTGCCATGATTGCTCCGGGAGTCTCTCGATTGACTAATGTTGAACAAATTGACCGAGGGTACGAAGACTTGGATGGCCGATTAGCCCAAATGGGCGCTAGTATTAAACGGGTGATATAACTATGTTTCGCCGCCATACGATTTCTTTTAAACACGCCTTCGCCGGTATCGGATATGCGTTTTCTTCTCAACCCAACTTTCGTATTCATTGTCTCATTGCTTTGGCAGCTATTTTGGCAGGATGGTTTTTCACCCTATCATCGCTAGAATGGGCCTTGATTACTCTGACTATCATATGGGTTTTATTATCCGAAATGATCAATACTGCACTTGAGTCAATTGTAGATTTAATTACGGCCGAATACCGTCAGGAAGCCAAGATCGCCAAAGACGTGGCTGCTGGTACCGTATTGCTAGGGGCGCTGGGGTCGGTTTGTATTGCCTGCTTTATCTTTTTACCAAAAATCATAGAGCTGATACGATAAACATATGACACTTTTTCTTGGATTAATGTTGACTTCCTTTTTTATTACCGCCGCAGTAATCGTCCCTTTTATAAATTTGCTATATAAAATTAAGTTTCAACGGTTAAGCCAAGCTCAAACCACCGACGCTTTTGGAAAATTGACTCCCGTATTTAACCTGTTTCACAAACATAAAGTGGGTACTCCTCTAGGTGGAGGTTTGTTGGTGATAGTGGCGGTAAGTTTATTATTTGTGTTTGTTTTCCCTGTACTTCGTTATTTTGGTATTACAATCACCCATATTCATCCGCTTAACAAAGAATTAAATGTGATTTTTACTACGTTTATTTCATTCGGTTTGCTTGGATTATATGACGACACCAAGAAACTGTTTGGGGTTAAAAAGAACGGTTTTTTTGGACTTCGGATGCGGCACAAATTTATTATTCAGCTCATTATTGCATTGACAATTGCGTGCTTGCTCTATTTTGATTTGGGTTTGAATATTATTAACATTCCCATTATCGGAGTAGTCACATTAGGATGGGTATATATTCCCTTTGCCGCTTTTTGTATCGTAGCTTTTGCAAATGCAGTCAATATCACCGACGGTTTGGACGGATTAGCCGGGGGCGTGTTGATGATCACGTTGTTTGCCCTCTGGTTTTTATCCAGTTCAATTCTGGATACACCATTGTCAGTTTTTATTTCTCTTTGGCTTGGCTCATTAATCGCGTTTCTCTACTTTAATGTATTCCCAGCGCGAATATTTATGGGTGACGTTGGCGCACTTTCTTTTGGAGCCACCATTGCGGTGATTGGACTGCTGTTGGGAAAAATGATTGCAGTCGCCGTGGTCGGTGGGGTATTTGTAGTTGAAGTTGCTAGTTCATTTATTCAATTGGCATCTAAGAAGATAAAAGGGAAAAAAATTATTCCCGTTGCACCCATTCACTTATGGTTGCAACAAGTTGGTTGGGAAGAACCAAAAATTGTGATGCGAGTCTGGCTAGCAGCCATTATGCTTGCTGTGTTTGGATTGTGGCTGGCAAGTATTTAAATTGGACATACTATGACTCCTTATGAAATAGCCGAACAACGATTTGCCGGGAAAAATGTCCTTATTTTGGGTTTGGGATTATTGGGAGGTGCAGTCGGGGACACTCGTTTTTTTTGTGATGTAGGAGCCAACGTAAAAGTAGTTGATCAAAAAACAGCCTCAGAATTGAATCCAAGTATAACCGCTCTAATGGGATATTCGGTTGAATATCACCTGGGAGAAGTGGATCAAAACCTGATTTCGTGGGCTGATTATATTGTGCGTAACCCCTCAGTACCCGAAAATCATCCATTGTTGATTGCGGCAAAGAATATTCATAAACCCATACTCATGCGTTCGTCCTTATTTTGTGAATTAAGTCAAACATCAGTTATTGGTATTACCGGTACTCGGGGGAAAACCACCACCACGATGATGATTTACGAGATGGTAAAAGAACTATCTTTACAGAATGTATTACTGGCAGGAAATATCGCGGGCATGTCGGATTTGGAATTATTAAAACAGATTAAAAACCCCGCTGATTATATCGTTGTTATGGAATTATCTTCTTGGCAACTGCAAGGTTTCTCTGATGTCCGACTGTCGCCCCATATTGGCGTCATCACCAATTTGTATCCAGACCATTTGAATCGATATCCCAATCTTGATCTATATTATACAGATAAAAAAAACATTGTTCAGTGGCAGCATTCTCAAGATTATGCAGTTTTAAATCAAGCGCAACCAGAATTACATCAATGGGCTGCTGAAATTGCGAGCCAAACCCGGTGGTTTAGTCCACAACAATTACCACAACATGTCTCGCTCAAAATTCCAGGCGAACATAATCGCCAAAATGCATCAGCTGCTTTTGTGGTCGGTCAAATTTTGGGGTATTCCGAATCTGACATTGTGAGAGTGTTAAATCAGTTTACTGGAGTTCCGTATCGACTGGAGACAATCGCCATAATGGATGGAATTACATATATCAACGACACCACCTCAACCACACCAACCGCAGGAGAGGTCGCGCTGAATGCTTGTCCTCATCCTCCCATTCTTATTTGTGGTGGTGCAGACAAAAATTTACCTATAGAGACGTACGCTGAACAAGTGAACACTCGGGCAAAATCAATTGTGCTTCTGAAAGGTTCTGGTACAAATCGAATAAAACCATTATTGAAGCCCTCATTAATTTTAGGTGAGGTTGATTCGATGAAAACTGCCATTCAATTAGCCAGAACGCATGCAGTTCAAGGGGATGTAATTTTACTGAGTCCTGGATTTGCCTCTTTTGGTCTGTTTAATAACGAATTTGACCGCGGGGAGCAATTTAACCAATGCGTCAAAGAACTCTAAGAAATAATCATCGGGACAAAGTACTGCTCCATCGTCCAGATTGGGTAATCATCGGATTAACAATCGCACTCATTGCATTCGGGGTGCTTATGGTATTTGATGCATCTGTTGTTGAGGCTTACCACGAGATAGGAAATCAATGGTATTTCATTAGTAAACAAAGTAAGTCGGCTATCATTGGAATCGTTTGTGCGGCAATTGCATTGTTTTTTCCCTTAAAAAAATTGGAAAAAATGGCGGTCCCTATTATTATTGGGGCTCTATTGTTATTATTGATTGTCTTAATTCCAGGAGTCGGAACAAAAGTCCAAGGAGCCCGACGTTGGATAAATCTTGGCTTTACGGTTATTCAACCGTCAGAATTAGCTAAATTGGCATGTGTTATCTATTTATCTGCCTGGTTTTCCAAACCGCGCCCGGCTCGGTCTTTCGCAGTATTATTAGGGAGTCTAATTGGTTTAATTATGCTTGAACCAGATATGGGGACAGCGCTGGTAATTATTGGTATTTCGGCATTAATGTACTTTGCTTCAGGAGCGAGTTTAAAAAAAATATTTCGTCTTTTTTTGCTGGGGATCGTATGTATTGGGGGTTTAATTGCGGTTGCGCCGTATCGGATGGACCGAATTAAAACCTTTTTAAATCCTATGCATGACCCCTTGGGTGTGTCGTATCATGCGCGCCAGGTACTCATCAGTTTGGGTTCAGGGAGTTTGATGGGAACTGGCTTAGGGAGATCAAGACAAAAATTTCAATACCTACCCGAAGCTTCCACGGATTCTATTTTTGCGGTGGTTGGTGAAGAGTTTGGATTTATCGGAGCTGTGGTGCTTATAAGCACACTTGCGGTTATTGTTATTCGCGGCTATCAAGCAGGTAAACATATTGACGATTTGTTTATTGCAAATATTGCAATTGGTGTAACCTGTTGGTTTGGTGTTCAAGTATTATTAAATCTGATGGCTATGGTAGGTTTGGTTCCCTTAACAGGCGTACCCTTGCCGCTTATCTCCTACGGTGGTTCATCATTGGTGACTATGTTGACCGGGATTGGTTTGCTCGTCAATGCCTCTCGATATAGCCGTGAAATAGTAGACAACAAAAAGACTATGTGGAGAAAAAATCGTCTATGAAAATTGTCGTAACGGGTGGTCACTTAACTCCCGCCTACAGTTTTGCCGAGGTGGCACTAAATCGTGGCAATCAAATTCATATGATTGGCTCGGCCGGTAATAACGCTGTTGAAGCTACAGAAATGAAACGTTTGGGGAGTACATATAAAACTATTAAGCCAATAAAATTTGATCGTAATAACAAGCTAATTTCAGCACTAAAATTGTCAGGTTTTATCATTCCATTAATGCAGTCGTATACCTATCTTCGGGATCTTCGTCCCCACGTTGTTGTGACGTTTGGTGGGTTTAATGCAGTTCCAGTAGCCTACGCTGCGAAACTACTTCATATTCCAGTAGTTGTTCACGAGCAAACCAGAGCAATCGGGTTGGCTAATCGTCTTATTGTCCCCATTGCATCGTGGTGTGGACTTTCATATGTTTCTTCAAAACCTTACTTTCCCGCTTCCGCTAAAGTAATTGGCAATATTCTCCGTCGAGAAATTTGGGAGCCCCCTGCAGCGTGCCCGATTACCATTCCGACTGACATGCCAATTTTGTTTATTACTGGTGGCAATCAAGGCTCTCAGTCAATTATTAATCTCATTAAACAAATTTTGCCGGAACTAACGAAGCGGTATCAAGTGATCCTTCAGTATGGCAAACAATACCCTTGGGGTCAGGCAGATGCTCCAACTCCAATTATTTCCAAGTCATGGTTTTCAGCCTCTGAAACGTCTTGGTTACTCCATCATGCACATCTTATTATTTCTCGAGGTGGAGCGAATACTACTGCAGAAATAATGGTCGCAGGAACCCCCTCAATTATTATTCCACTTCCCAATACGTCTCAAGATGAACAACGACAAAATGCCCTCATAATAGCTCGATCTGGTGGCGGCATGATGATCGAGCAAAACCAATTGTCCAAAACATCACTATTAACCGCCATTGCTCATATTGAAGCGTCTTATCCAATAGTTAAAAAACAAGCTAAAGAACTCTCAAATAGTCAGTTACAATCTGCAGTTGAAGTAATGTATCAACAAGTGATAAATCTAGCTGAAATGAAATGAGTAGAATCTCACGTCATCGCTTCCACCATTTTCCATGTATTTTGAAATGTACATTTCCCAACCTTCGTACATCAAAAGGTTATATGTGGATGGCAGCGTGCGGATATCTACTGCTTCTATTATTACTTTTCTTTGGCCCCATCTTTCGAGCCCGCCGATTTGAATGCGTCACCAATACCAAGGAAGCGTGCCCCGATTTTGTCATACCCGAGCTAAAGAAATACGCGAATGAGTTGGTTTTCATGATTGATGAATATTATGTTGCCAATAAAATCCGAAATAATATTCCTCAATCTGAAAAAGTGACGGTTATTTCAAGATGGCCGGACACACTGGTATGTGAGATTACCTGGCAAGCTGGTTTTGCCAACCTCGGTATACCGGCTTCCAACTCGGCTTTTCTAGTCGCCAAAAATGGTCAAATTATTAAATGGTTATCTGTTCCAGACCAAAACCTACCGATTATCATAGCCTCATCAGCGGCTGATTTAATTATTTCCGATACGTTGACAGATTCCTCTTTAGTTGCGGCTTTTGAAATTTTAAAAGCTGCTCATGAATACAATATTGTTGCTTCTCATGTTGATGTGATTAGTCCTCAGGACATTCGAGTCATTTTGGATAACAATAAAATAGCCGTATTTACCAGTCTAACCTCAATTCAGAATCAAGTTCTGAGGTTGCAACTCATCCAGAGCCAGACTACAATAAATTCTGAGCTACCTATCATTGACGTACGTTATGATAGACCGGCGCTAAAACAATCGTTTTAAACAATTTACGAAGGAAAGCCATGGCTAAAGGAAATTTAATCGCCGCCATTGATATTGGAACTGAAAAAATCTGTACAATCATTGCCAATCAATCAGATGAAACAGACAAAGTGACTGTGGTTGGGGTAGCCTCAACACCTAGCCGAGGTCTACGGAAAAGCCAGATTGTAGATCTTGAAGAGGCAATTCAAGCCATTACGATTAGCGTCGAAGCGGCTGAACGAATGGCTGGTGATTCAATTTCTGCTGCGTACATTTCCATTTCTGGCGCCCATATAGCTTCTCAAAATTCTAAAGGAGTAGTCGCGGTCTCAGAGCCTGAAGGTGAAATTTCAAGTTCTGACGTAGCTCGAGTGATTGAAGCAGCCCGAGCCGTATCGCTTCCCTCAGCTAGAGATATTATTCATGTTATACCTCGAGATTTTACCGTCGATTCTCAAGTGGGGATTAAAGATCCGGTCGGAATGACTGGTGTTCGTTTGGAAGCGGAAGCGCACTTAGTTACAGCTTCTTCGACCGCGATTAAGAATACAATCAAATGCATGTCTGAAGTCGGTATTGATGTGGCCGGTATCATTTTCTCTGGGCTAGCCAGCTCACATGCGGTATTATCAGAAACGGAAAAAGAATTAGGGGTTATTGCCGTTGATGTTGGCGGAGGATCCACTAGTATTACGGTATATGTAGAGGGA
>CAZQBH010000007.1:20899-24873 GCA_964591645.1 uncultured Pseudomonadales bacterium
GTCCGTGATCCCCATTGGTGCCAGAAATATTACTAATGATCTGGCGATTGGGATGCGCTTAAGTTTGGCTAGTGCTGAAAAAGTAAAGTTATTTCTTTCCCGTGCTCAAAAAGACACCAATATTTCTACGGTCGTTCGACCTGCCGATATTGCCAAGATGAAAAAAGAACAAGATACAATTGACCTTGCCAAATTAGGGATTACTGAAGAGACCTCCACCGCTTCCCAAAAGGCACTTATTGAGGGCATAATTCGACCTCGACTAAACGAGCTGTTTGGTATGATTGCTGATCAACTCAAAACCGCCGGATTAAACAACCAAACCCCCGCCGGCATTGTTATTACAGGAGGAGGCGCTGATACCGTTGCTATCGTTGACACAGCCAAACGAGTTTTATCACTACCGGCACGAATCGGCACCCCCAAAGGATTAAGTGGTTTAGTTGATGAGTTAAGTGCTCCGGCATTTGCTACCGCCACTGGTCTCATTCTTCACGCCTTGAAATCGAAAGACGAAGCTTTGGTTTCAGGTGGGCGCAAGGCAAAATTGTCATTTAAATTTTTATCCGGGAATCATCTTGACAACCTCTACAAGAAACTCTTAGACTTAGTCAAATCGTTTCTGCCTTAACTTGCCCATAAATCTGCTCGTGATACAATCTAAACGCACTTACATCGCATAATATATCAGCGTTGGTTAGCTGCCCCTAAACGACTTAATTGTTTAAAAAGGAAAACCGGTATGGCGTTGGTAAAACCAGATAGTAATACGTTTGCAAAAATCAAAGTGATTGGTGTGGGTGGTGGTGGTGGCAACGCCATAAATACAATGATGTCCATCCAAAAAATAAAAGGGGTGGAATTTGTATCGATCAACACCGATTCTCAAGCCTTGCTTAACAACCAGGCAACCACGAAGGTCCAAATCGGTGACAATATTACCCGAGGTTTAGGTTCGGGGGCTGATCCTGAAATTGGATCCCAAGCTGCCGATGAATCACGTGCCCAAATTCAAGAAATTGTTGCCGGAACTGATATGGTTTTTATTACCGCAGGTATGGGCGGGGGAACCGGCACTGGTGCAAGTCCGATTATTGCTGAAGTCGCCAAAGAAAGTGGGGCTTTAACGGTGGGAGTGGTTACCAAACCGTTTATCTTCGAAGGCAAACGACGCATGATTTTGGCTGAAGAGGGGATTGAGGCACTAAAAAGTAAAGTTGATACCCTGATTGTTATTCCTAATCAACGCTTGATTGATGTAGTTGATAAAAAAATGTCCCTCCTCGAAGCGTTTAAAGTTGCCGATTCTATCCTAGGACAAGGAGTTCAGGGGATTTCTGATCTGATCACCGTTCCCGGTTTAATTAATGTCGATTTTGCCGATGTGCGAACGATTATGACAGATGCAGGTTCCGCGCTTATGGGTATAGGTCGTGGTGTTGGAGAAGGCCGTGCTGTTACCGCGGCTAAAGCTGCTATCGAATCACCCCTCCTGGAAGTATCCATAAACGGCGCTCGTGGCATTTTGTTCAATATCACTGGCGGTGATGAAATGACCATGTCTGAGGTAAATGAGGCTGCACAGATAATCTCTCAAGCTGCTGATCCTGACGCCAACATTATTTTTGGTGCTGCGATTGACTCTGCTATGGGTGATGAAGTCAAGATTTCCGTCATTGCCACAGGGTTTGAAGAAAGTTACAACGGAGCCAAGTTATATGGTCCCACCTTATCTCGTTCATTGGTAACGCCTACGATAAACGCTGCTCCGGTTACGCAACCTGCTCCCTTTATGAACACCATGGATGATACCCAACAGCCTCCCTTGGATATGGCCCTGGAACCAACCAAATCAGAAGTACCCTCGGTAACCCAACAACAGCCCACGCCTGTTACCCCGCCTGCAACGCCAATCTCCTCCACCCCACCTCAAGCCGAACCGGTGGAAGATGAATTCGACATTCCGGCATTTTTAAGACGGAAGTAGATTTGCACCTTAAATTTGGGGAGATCATTTTGCACAAAAGGCGAAAGCTGTCTTTTGTTCAAAAAATCTTCCCGGTGAGGTGAGCAATGAAAAACCCATTTAAGAAAGTTGACCCTGGCACTTGCATCATTTTTGCATTCCTGATCGTCATAGCAATTTACGCGATTAGTACCGTGCCACCGCAAGCAGAAGCTGCGATTTCCACTGCAAATGTGGCCACGGAATACATTCTTGAAATCGAATGCGAGCATGAATGGAGCGAAATGTACTATTTGACGCAGAAACCAACCTGCGACGTTGGAGACCAGTACATCTCCTGCAAGGACATAGGTCCAGGCTTTGAAGCCACAGTATCCATGCGATCCATATCCCTTGTTGCTTTTCAGCAACATACTGTCGCTAAAACAGGGGTTTGTTCGCTCGATATTGCTGTGAGCAAATACAATTGGGTGGTAGCTACCGAAGGGGCGTACCGCCTAGAAGAGTCAGAAATCATGAAACTAAAGAGTTTCATTGACAACTGACACCTAACGCGCATGGTGATACCTTGTAATTTAAAGTATCTCCATGCGCATGTTTTTTTTGATATTCCACCCCCCTCCGAGCTACCTGTTCTGAGCGAAAACGAAGGAAGCTTTGCAGAATTTCATAGAAAAAAATCACGGGTCAATCGATATAATCAATATATGATTAAAGTAATTATTTTTGATCTCGGTGGAGTACTAATTGATAACCCTGCCCTGGGAATAATTGATTATTGTGCAGCAGCTACTCACCTTAAGAAAGACATTTTTAGTAAAGCGCTAGAAAACCACCTTAACGATTTCCAACTGGGTAAAATTACAGAACATACCTTATGGCAAAAAATTATTGCTAAAAATCCTGAGGGCAAAGTCCCTAATCACCCGATTTGGCTTGCTGGACTCAAACGTGTGTACCATGAAAAAATTGAAGTTTTTGACTTAATCAAATCTTTGAAAGAAAAACATATTCAAACGGCACTACTATCAAATACTGAACCACCAATTCAGCAATATATTGATTCATTGCCCCAATATGCAATCCTCGATGTTCGCTTTTACTCATCAGAACTGAAATTATTAAAACCAAACCCAGAAATATATCGTTATGCACTTCACGAATTGCATGTAAAGCCTGAAGAAACTATTTTTATCGACGATCGAACCGTGAACGTTCAAGGTGCACAGAACGTCGGTATTCACGGAATAACATTCACATCTCCCAAAAACCTTCTTCAACAACTAACCGCCTTCAGGGTCTGACCCTGTAGGCCCAAAGTAAAAAAATTTCTGCTATACTAACACAGTAAAGAAACAGCGCTGGAGTTACGCCATCACGTAACAAGCTGGTTGAAGAAATCAAGTCAGACTTGATGTAGACCAATCCGGGTAAGCCCGTAATAGCAGGAATAAGAAATAATATAAGGTGGCACCTTCCGAGTTTGACTCGGGACCTTTCACGAGGTTTTAAGGTGTCTTTTTTGTATATGTCAGCATTAACTATTACTACATCTAATCAACCGCTTAATTTTGCCGAAACGGAAAAAAAGATTCTTGCGTATTGGGACCAACATCAAATTTTTCAACAAACCATTTCTTCTCGACCGGAGTCAAACCCATACGTTTTCTATGACGGCCCCCCGTTTGCAACTGGGCTACCCCATTATGGCCATATTCTAGCCTCTACTACCAAAGACGTGATTCCCCGATATTGGACTATGAAGGGCTACAGAGTAGAGCGAAAATGGGGGTGGGATTGCCACGGCTTACCGGTGGAAAACATTGTAGAAAAAGAATTGCAGCTTAAAGATAAACCAGCCATTGAAAAGTACGGTATCGCCAATTTTAATGATGCGTGTCGCGCAACAGTATTGCGATATGCCAATGAATGGAAGACGGTTATTCATCGGCTGGGTCGATTTGTTGACATGGAACACGACTACAAAACCATGGAACCGTGGTCTATG
>CAZQBH010000008.1:0-972 GCA_964591645.1 uncultured Pseudomonadales bacterium
TAATCCGCCCATTTTGGCGATCACGTCATCCCCGGGGCGCAAATAGAGGTGATAAGTGTTTCCCAAAAGAATTGATGCTCCCGTTGATTCCACATCTTCTGGCGACAATGATTTTACCGTCCCCTGAGTTCCCACCGGCATAAATATTGGGGTAAGCACATCACCGTGAGGTGTATGCAGCAACCCTGCGCGGGCATGATCCCGGGTAGCAAGTAACTCAAACATGATGTGTCCTCACCCAATCTAATGCCGTACGTAAATCGGTCGGCAACGGCGCTTCAACTTGAAGGGTTTGATGAGTCGCAGGATGGGTAAACTGCAATCGAGCCGCATGCAAAAAATGACGGGGACACCACGCCCGATCACGATCTGACCGCTTCCGACCACCGTATACTTCATCCCCTACCAGCGGATATCCCAAATGGGCCATATGGACCCGAATTTGATGCGTTCTACCCGTCTTTGGCTGTAACTCCACCAACGTGAATCCATCTTGATAATCTCCCGTTCCGGTAAACAACTCCACTACCTCGTATGCGGTGACTGCTGATTTGCCAAACACATCCACCCGAAACTTATGTCGGTTAAACGGGCTCCGCCCGGTGGGTAAATTGACTATGCCTGTTTTTGGTTCAATCAAACCATGAGTCAGCGCCACATAGGTCTTATGAGTTTCCCGGGCTTTAAACTGCCGCATTAATTCAGCCAAAACCTCCGGGGTTTTACCAATCAGCATTACCCCACTGGTTTCTTTATCCAACCGATGTGCAATGCCAGAACGTTCGTAGTACGTGGTACGGAGTACGGGATCAGAGTCTTCGTACTTTATACTTCGTACTTTGTACTCAGACTCAGTCCAATCCTGCAATGTCTCTCCTGGTTCGACCGTATCTGCTCGATTAACCACCATCCCTGCTGGCTTACCAATACAGAGAACGGTATCATCTTCAAAAATAATCTCAGGCGCGAGTT
>CAZQBH010000008.1:982-24366 GCA_964591645.1 uncultured Pseudomonadales bacterium
GTAACCAAATAAATGTCTGCAATATTGCCATAAAAACCGAAGGATGGGTAATAAATAAAATCACGAACCGCCCCAAAAAGCATTCGGTCAATAATGTTACCCAAGCCTCCCATGACGATAAACCCCAGCGCCCAGCGCGTTAGTTTATTACCGCGAAAAAACAACCAGTATTTAAACAGCAACAGCCAAATCAGCAACAACAATATTCCCCACCCCATGGAGGGATAAATCCCAAACACTCCCCCGTGATTCATCACGACCGCATCTTTCATTTGCGCGTTCCATTTGGAGACTTGATCCAACACCACCAGTTCCCCCCAAAACAGCCACTCGAGTCCTTTTAAAACCCAATGACTATTCAGCCACTGTTTTTTTACGTTGACAGTCAACGCAGTACTCCGCTGTTGGATCAACTGTAAGTCGATCGGTATCTATCATCTGGCCGCAAGCGGTGCAATTTCCATACGTTCCCGCAGCAATCCGCTCCAACGCTCGTTCCGTTGCCGCCAATTTACGACCAATCTCATCCTGCATCGCAACTGTGTTTTCATGGTCGAACTGTTCTGCTGCATCAGCATCCACCGCTGCGTTATTTGACAAACGGGCATCGGGGTCGCTAAAAGGATCTTCCTTTTCCAACCGCAACTTCCGCTCGGTCAATTCAACTTTTTTCTCTTCGAGAAATGTTTTAATGGGGTTTAATATATCATCTGGATAGTTCATAGTCTTATCCTATCATATTCATTAACTTTTTTTCCGGTTCAATCCGAAATAATCTAAAATGGCATGCCAAGTGCCCCCTGCCCGGTGGAGCAATATCCATGTGCCGCCAATCATTCCTAACAGAACCGGCACAATGACGTCAAATCGAATACCGTACACCACCAATTCCGGTGTCCGCAACAAGGTGGCCGCCGTAGTGACCGCTCCCCACCAAATCAGATACACTCCTACCAAATATCCCGTCTGTGCCTGACTGCGATTTTTTCGATACCATGAAAACGTTCGATATACCCCTTCAGCCCACCATAAATAAATAAAGCATGCAATAAAACCGAATAGTTCCAATAATTGAGCTGGATACCGCCGATCAAACACGCCGGCAAATTGCATGCCCATGAACGAGCTGGTTGGCAAACCGTATCCGATCCCCGATAACCAAGTTCCCAAACCAATAAACGCTTGTATCAAAGCCATACCCGTCACCAAGACATCCATCAGCTGAAACGCATCCCATTTCCGCTTTTTGGATTCAACGACTAACGCAATCGCCGCTCCGATCATTCCAGCAGGGTAATACCATCCGGGTTTAGTAAATACATTGAGCCAGTGACCAATGTTCAAGCCGAAATCGTCAAAATGAATCAAGGCATACCCAATCCGTGCAGCGACAAACATCCACCATAAACTTAAGAATACGACATCGAACAACTCCTTTTCTTCAAAATGGAGCTCTCTCCCCCGCTTCCAGATCACGAACAAACCTGAAAAACCTGCCAAACAAAGCACGACTACCAGCGTGTAGAGTGTGAACGGACCAATTGAAAAGATAATCGGCAACATAACTTGTCTATATTACCACCTTGTCACCCTTACCAAAAACCGGTTATGCTACAATTCGAAACGTTATGCTCGCAGCTACTCACGCAATTACCGGTGCGCTTGCCGCTACTCAATTCAACAACCCCATTGTCAGTCTTGTTGTCGCCTTTATATCCCATCCATTGCTTGATCTTTTTCCCCACTGGGATTTCAATAGCCGGTGGGCTAAACGTTCCAGGCTCCGCACCTTTATCTTATCTGCAGTCGATTCCGGCAGCGGTATGTTGCTGGGATTAATTTTGTTTGGCACCAGAGATAATTTCTGGTTTCTCGTATTAACCATGGTGGTAGCGCAATGGGCTGACTTTTTGGAAGCTCCGTATCATTTTGGTTACGACAATGTCCCTTTTTTCAAAGGCATCAAACATCTCCAACATCTCTGGCACACCAAAGCTCCGTTTCCTTGGGGTATGTACCCCCAACTCATCATCATGCTGGCTGCTGCCTGGGTTCGTTTCTCCCCCCTCTTGGTCGTTCAAGCCCACCCATAAAACTTTAAGAGCCACTTCAAGGTTACCTGACCTGATTTATCGTGAGCTCTGTCGAACGAGCATCGTCACGAAGGAGTCCTTTGCTTTTTTTGTTTTGTCATTTGTCATTTAATATTTGTCCATTATAATTCTCATATCTGCCCGGGTGGCGGAATGGTAGACGCGCAAGTCTCAAAAACTTGTGATCCTCAAAGGTCATGTGGGTCCGACTCCCACCCCGGGCACAAAAAACCATAACTATCTGTATACTATTCTTATGTCCTTTGCTGATCTTGCCTTTCTCACTCGCGCTGACCAACCCGGTTCCTATATCCTACGGGGCGTCTTGTGGCTAATCGGGGTCTTGGTGGTAGCCACCGCTGTTGATCACAATCGAGATGAAAGGCGCATGCGTATGGACGTCGGCTGGTTCTTTATGTTCCTTTTAACCGCTGGAATACTTTCCTACGTTATCTTCGGCTTCGTCCCCACCTTCTAAACCTCAACCTCGGAGGTTGTAACCTGGATAACCTCGGAGGTTGTCGCGCAGTCGCGCCGGTCCCTTATCCCCGGTTATGTTCTACTCCATAAAACTTAATCCGATCACCTCTAAAGCGTAAGTCAACTTGGCGCAACGGCCCGTTACGATGTTTGGCAATATTCAATTTCACACTTGATAAATCGTCGTCATTATCCCGATACAAAAACATCACTACGTCGGCGTCCTGCTCAATCGACCCGGATTCCCGCAAATCAGCCAATACCGGCGATTTATCTCCCGTACGATGCTCCACTGCCCGCGACAATTGAGACAGCGACAAGACTGGGACTTTCAATTCCCGCGCCAAATTCTTCAGTCCCTGGGATATCTCTCCTACTTCTGTGACCCGGTTTTCCAAACCCCGGCCTTTAATCAACTGCAAATAGTCGACTACTATCAGCCGTAATCCATGTTCCGCCATCAATCGTCGTGCTTTTGTTCGCATTTCCATCACTGAAATTCCCGGAGTATCATCAATATACAATGGTGCATCAGCCAATACCCCCATTGCATCAGACAACTTGGCAAAATCGTCTTCACCCAACCGGCCAGTCTTTAATTTCCATGCGTCAATATCTGCCTGAGCCACCAACAACCGATCTACTAATTCTTCCTTACTCATTTCCAAAGAAAAGAATCCGACCGGCATTTTTTGTTTCACCGCCACATGCGAACAAATATTCAAGGAAAAAGCGGTTTTGCCGACACCGGGACGGGCGGCCAAAATCAATAAGTTGGAATTTTGCATCCCCGCCAAACAATCATCCAGATCTTTAAATCCGGTTGGCACCCCCCGCATCCCGGCTGAGTTTTTGTGCAATTCATCGAGGCGGTCAAAACTTTCCGCCAAAGCATCTTTAATCGGGATAAACACTTGTTTTAAATGTTGTTGGGAAAGAGAAAAGATCGATTGTTCTGCCCGATCCATAATAGTGGTCACGTCTCCGCCTTCATCAAATGCCATGTCCGTCACATCGCCCGCCATCGAGATCAATTGTCGTTTGGTAGCGCTATCTTTGACCATCATCCCGTAATGCTTGGTGTGTGCTGCCGTCGGCACTTGTTCTACCAAAGTCGTTAATGCTTCAGCATTCCCCACCAATTTCAATGCATGCATTTTTTTCAATTGATTGGCTACGGTCACCACATCAATTGGTTCCCGCTGTTCATACAATGTCAGCATCGCCTCAAAAATCTTGCCATGCGCTTCTCGGTAAAAATGTTCTGGTTTCAAAAACTCAGCCACGTCCACAATCGCTTCCCGGTCAATCAAAATCGAACCTAATACCGAAATTTCCCCCTCATCGCTATGAGGCGGTACCCGACCAGCAGCGGCAGTATGGAACCCATCACGATCTGTCATATATTTGGTTTAGCTTTTCGAGAGCAATACGATTTTAGTTTCTTCAGGCAGGCTATCTTCAGTCACTTTTAGTTTTTCGACCGGTTGCAAATCAGCTACCCCCATCGATTTCAAAAACTCAGTTACGCTCACCAAATCACTATATTCCGCACTATGTTCCTCAGTTTTGTAGTGCATTGGAATCACAATTGAAGGAGATAATTTTTCCATCACAATCGCCGCTTCTTTTGGCCCCATGGAAAATTTACCTCCCACCGGCGTTAACAACACATCAACCGTTCCCAATCCTTCCACCAAATCATCGGTAATTACATCACCCAAATCACCCAAATGAACAATCCGAACGCCGTCGACAATGATTGAAAAGATAGTATTCTTGCCCCGCTCAGTCCCCTGGACCGCATCATGGAAACTGCCCCAACCAAACACCCCGATTCCATTAATCTCATATTCACCGGGGCTTCGAATGATATATGGTTCTGGCCGGCGGGAAGTCCCCGTCACTTGTTTGACATCATTGTGATCCGCATGTTCATGGCTAACCGTGACAATGTCTGCTGATACCGATGGCATAGAAAATCCGACTGACTTTTTGTCATACGGATCAGTGACCACCGTCGCATCTTTACCTTTTAACTTAAATGCTGAATGACCTAAATAAGTAATGTCCATATGTTGTTATCCTTTGTGGTGACATTCTATCGACTGTTCAGGGCGATTGCAAAGCCCAACTCGCCACCCGATACAGCCGAACTCCCTGACTATTCCACACCTCTGTCAATTCCGGGTATGGTAATGCCGGTTTCCCTGCCATCAATTGTTCTGCCTCTCCCATAACCACCCATGTAATCCGGGCGTACTGGAGCCAGTGATATCGCTCGGATTGGGTCATACCACCCTGATAAAAACGAGTGATTTCTGCCATCCGATTCGCGAAGTTGGGAGTAAATGGATTATGTCCGGCATAGGGTGTCACCCGAGTGTGGCCCATGAGTACGTTCACCGAGCGGTATGAGCCAATCACCCCTTCCCCCGTTTGGCCAACCGATGCTAAATACGCTGATAATTGTCCGTCTGCCTGGCTCATAAATGCTGACTTGCCAATATACCTTGCATCCATCCGTTTATTCAAGATAAACCCCATATCCCCCAAGGCCACCAACAATGTCACCAACCCCACCACCCATCCCCGCTTTTTCCACCGTTTCGACCATTGCTGAGCTCCCCATACTCCCAAGAGCACGATCGCTATCCATACCCCTCGGATCATCATGCCGCGGTATGGTACTCCAGGAAAATAAAAGAGCCCCCATTGCACGCCTAACCAAATACTCACCAACCAATGTTTTTTGTACTGCTTTAGTCCATATACCGCCCACAAACCCACCGCTCCCCAACCCAACAACCAGTACCACGGTGAAAACACATAGGTTCCTTGCGTCCTCAATCCTTCCGTCATAGATGATGTCATCAATGATTTTCCAATTAAAAAATAGTAAAAAAGACCGGTTCCGGCAACGACTCCTAACCATCGGCCTAAAAAGGACCAGTGAGATGCATTCAGGCGAACCAACGCATATATGCCCGCTATCAAACCCAACGGGACCAATGTTTGGGGATGATTGACTGCTATCCCCATTACGGCTATGCCGATTACCCCCAACCACCGGGTTTGCAGTGAATTGAAATAAATATAGCTACCACCCAAAAACAACATCAGGGAAATCATGGTTACTGCCTCATGAGGGCTTCGCAAGGCACTCCACAGATTGAAAATGGGCACCCCAATATCCGGCAAAATCCATTTGGGGAACACCCACCAGCCAATACCGCCGGCCATAAACAACCAATACCACCCTATCAACCGCCAACGAATATCAGAAATAAATAAACCCAAGAACCAATACGCTGTGAGCATGAGCACGATTCCCGTCATCATTCCGGCCAAGTGAAACATGAGTACCGGGTCATGCGTCAATGGTGTTGCCACCATCCCAATAAAGGTGTAAACCGGATACAATACGGCCGTTTCAGTCCCCCGAGAATCCGCCCCGTTAGTAATCGCCCATGTCCCCTGTTCCATGCCCATTCGAATGACCCGAAAGTAGAGGGATAAGTCAATCTGGTCAACCCACGAGGCTTGTCCGATAAACCATTGTCCTGACGGCGCATGGTTGCTCCACCACCAATCTGGATAATGAACCCAAAACGTCATTATTACTAATAAGAATAGTATGGCAACACGTCGCATAGTCTTTCACATCATAACTCATGATTTGACCAATCTTGTCATCACTGGTAAAGTACAGCTAGAAAAATAAAACGTATATTATGAAAAAAGAAGTAGTTATCGCTATCTTTGTCGGTTTGTCACTGGGTCTTATTATCACCTTCGGTATTCGTACCGCCCAAAATTCTCTCAAAAACCGAACCCTCGCTCATCCTTCCCCAAAAAGCCAAGCCTCGCAGGATGTTGCTGCCGCCGATCACACGCTTTTAATTACTGCTCCCGCCCCTGATGAAATTGTTACCGACAGCGAGCTCAACATTGTCGGATCTACCACCGCAAATTCTATGGTGTCTATTGTTGGTTCTGATGGTATTGAAACCAGTACCATTGCTGATGATACAGGCGCCTTCAACGCCCCTGTCACCTTAATCGCTGGCGTCAATGTGATAACGATTACTAGTTTTGACCCGGCTGGTGACCAGAGCGATACGACGTTTAATGTGGTTCTCTCCACGGCCGACCTAACCGCTACTAGCTCATCAAAAATGAAAACAGCCAAATAAACCTCTATGATTAAACACGTACGAATCGTTACCATCTTCTACCTTCTAGCTTCCAGCTTCTATTTTCTCGTTTCTCCCGCTTACGCAGTAACCGAAGCATCCAGCAGTCCTGACATTGACCCAGAAATGATCAGGGAAAACATCAAAAAACGGATTGAACAAGCCGCTAAAAGCCAGGCCGAAACCGATCGCAAAAAAACTGCCTTTTTAGGTACGCTGAATTCAGTCACCACCAACTCGTTCTCTCTAGAAACCGCTCAAGGCGGTGTCAAGCAAGCGTCTACTTCAGCCTATACCACCTTTGTTGACGTCAACAATAAAGGTAAGGAGTTGAAATTTGAAGATGTTAGTTTGGGCGACTATATTGCCGCTTTAGGCTTTTTAGATGAAGACACGAAAGTACTCGATGCCCGTCGCATTTTGGTCCTTCGAGCCAGTCCCACATTGCCTACCAAAAAATCATTCTTTGGTACCCTGCAAAAAGTTGATTTCAAAAAAAGTACGCTCACGATCCAAAATCCCAAATCAAATCAGGAGAAAACCGTTACTTTTACCAGTAAAGCAGATTTTTTCGCCATGACTGAAACATCTCGCAAGACAGTAATCACTAGTAAAGATGTTCCTCTCAACGCGCTGGTTATCATTACCTATACCCCGAAAGCCTCCGGCACTGGTGAAGTTATGTCTACGTTATTAGTAAAATCAAATATCGCCCCCGCTCCTTCCCCCTCACCTTCCCCATCACCCTCCCCCAAAGTCGCCCCCAAAAAATAACATGCTCCACGAACGTTTGAAAAAACTTCAACAAAAACTAATTGAACAGCATCTTTCCAGCGCCTTCATTTCTAAAAAAGAACATATTTTCTACCTGTCTGGTTTAGCACCCCTTCACCCCACTGAGCGTGAAGCCTTCTTCATTATTACCCCCGCTGCTGTCGAGCTGTATCATTCTCCGTTTGTTATTCCCCCACCGCACCCCTTCATTAAAACCATATCCATGTCTCCCCAAAAACCGTTGTCAAAAATACTAAAAACCTATTGGAAAAAGGGCGATAGTATTGGCATCGAAAAACAAAATCTGACTGTTCAAGAACTTGAACACTGCCAACAAATAATGCCCAATAGTTCATTCGTAGCTATCGATTCTACCCTCCACCAGCTTCGATTGGTCAAAGATATTACCGAAATAGACAGTATCAAAAAAGCATGTGAAATCACCTCAAATATCATAAAATGGGTACAAAATATCACATGCGATTCTGCTTCAATCGGAATCACCGAGCAACAGCTTGAACATCTCATTTCTGAGCAAATATTTCTCCATCATGTTGTTCCCGCTTTCCCTACCATTGTCGCATTTGATACTCACACCGCCTCACCCCACCATATTCCTTCAACGCGTAAACTAAAGCCAAATTCTATTGTTTTGGTTGATATGGGAGTCATGGTTAATGGATACGCAAGCGACATGACGCGGACTTGGGCGGTCACCAAAACCCCTGCCAAACAATTTTTACAACTGGAATCAATTGTGATGGACGCCTATCAAGCTGCGTATAGCCAAAGCCAGCGACCGAAACGAACCGGCGCCAACATCGATCGTGCCGCCCGCCAAGTTATAAAAAAAGCTGGTTACGGAGACTATTTCATTCACACTACCGGCCATGGTGTCGGTTTGGAAGCACATGAGTTACCGCACATCAGCAATCAAGGTACCGAAACGATTCCGCCCCGCGCCATTATCACCATTGAACCCGGAATTTATATCCCTGGAAAATTCGGTTACCGTTTTGAGGATACTTTTCTGATGACCAAAACCGGAGCAGAAAGACTTACTCGCTAGCTTTTCTTGCCCAATCCTTCAATCGCCCGCAACACTTCCACCGGGATGGCAAACACGACCGTATTGGATTGATCGGAAGAAATATCGTTGATGGAATTGAGTGTCCGAAGATGTAATGCGCCCGGTGTCTTGCCCATCATGTCTGCCGCCTTGGAAAGATTCTCTGCTGCACATACTTCACCGTCAGAATTTATGATGACAGCTCGTTTCTCCCGTTCAGCCTCGGCTTGTTTGGCCATCGTTCGTACCATTGATTCAGGTAATTCAATGTCTTTTAGTTCGACTGCCGACACATCAATCCCCCACTGAGTTGACGATTTTTCTACGAATAACAATATTTGCTCAGCGATTTTTTCCCGTTGAGACAGTAATTCATCCAATGTTACTTCACCGGTAATGCGGCGCATAGTTGTTTGAGCCATTTGCGTAACGGCGTAAAACACATTTTCTACTTCATTCACTGATTTGCCTGCATCAACAATTTTGTAGTAAATCACCGCATTGATACCGCAAGAAACATTATCCTTAGTGATCGCTTCCTGTTTTTGAATATCCACCGCCTTAGTCCGAATATCCACCTTGATCATCCGTTGAAAAACTGGCCAAATCACATGCCACCCGGCGCCGTAGGTGCCTGTGTACCGGCCCATGGTATAGACCACTCCCCGTTCATATTCATTCACTTGTCGTAAAAACGACATAACTAAGATGAAAATGATTAATCCTAAAATATACCAACCCATATGCCCTCCCCAATAAATAATCTAATTACCCTTCATTGTACACATATTGTCGATACTCAATCGACGGTAACGATCTCGAGTGATAAAATAAAGACCATGGCAAACATTCCTCAAACCCTTAAAGGTTTTCGTGATTTTTTACCCGTCGACAAACGACGCCGTGATTTTGTGGCTTCAAAAATTAAGCATGTCTTTGAACAATTTGGGTTCGAACCGGTTGAAACTCCCACCCTCGAATATGCTAACCTTTTATTGGGAAAATACGGTGATGAAGCCGATAAATTAGTCTATTCATTTGAAGACCGCGGTGGTCGCCAAGTTGCACTCCGGTATGATCAAACCGTCCCCACGGCTCGGTTTCTGGTTCAAAATCAAAACGAGTTGCCTAAATATTTTCGCCGCTATCAAATCCAAAACGTCTTCCGCGCCGATAAGCCTCAAAAAGGCCGCTATCGCGAATTCACTCAATGTGATGCGGACATTTTCGGGTCTACTTCACCGTTGGCTGACGCGGAAATTTTATCGGTCTTTTATGGCATTTTCACTTCAGTGGGTTTACATGATATCGTTATTCAAGTCAATGACCGGCAAACACTCCTGTCGGCCTTGTCCCCGTTCGCCACTGAAACCGTTTCCGTGTTTTCTATCATCCAATCAGTCGACAAATTAGACAAAACTCCTAGAGATCAAGTCATCGCAGAATTAATCGAAAAGGGTTTGACTGCCACAGCAGCCGATCAAGCCCTCCAAACGATTGAGTTCGCCACCGCTTCCACCAATCTCACGCAAATCATGACTTTGGCTACCAAATTAGGTATTCCCGCTGCTAACCTCTCCTACAGTCCTACTCTAGCCCGCGGTCTTGACTATTACACTGGTCTCATATTTGAAGCCAAATTACCCGATAGTGCCGGATCATTGGGTGGTGGCGGTCGTTACGATAAATTAATCGGTAACCTCTGCGGTGTATCGATTCCCGCTGTGGGTTTTGGGCTCGGGTTCGATCGCACTGTGGAAGCGGCCGTTGAGCGAAAATTAATCCCTGAAAATCTTACCGCTGCCCAGATTTTGGTTACGGTGTTTGATGAAGCCACCGCTGCTGACGCCGCCAAACTGACCGCCAAACTGCGGTCTGTGGAAATCGCTACTGAACTCTACCCAGCAGTTGATAAACTGGGTAAACAATTTAAACATGCCGACCAAAAACATATTCCCCTCGCTCTCGTCATTGGTCCCGATGAAGTTGCCAAACAGCAGGTTACCATCAAAAATTTATTGACTGGTCAACAACGTACCGTCAAACAAAACGTCCTCATTAGTGAAATCACTCGCCAGCTTTCATAGACTTCTGACTTAAGACTTAAGACTTAACACTTAAGACATAACACTATACACTAGCTGTATGACTTCTGCCCGAAAAAAGGCTTATGCTGCCATGGTTGCCTATGAACTTATCATGGGTGCTTCGCAACCATTAATAAAACCTATCCTAACCATTGTTTCTCCCAGTCAATTTTTGTATTTACGCTATCTGATTGCGGGGGTCATTCTGCTCCCCCTCGTCCTCGTTCGCCTTTCCAAAACACATCGCATGAGTCTGGGATCCTTTTTGTATGTGCTGCTTACCGAAACCATCGGGGTGCTTAATTTATTACTGCTCTACACCGGCTTAAAATACGTCACTTCCCTCCAATCATCGCTCATCGTTAATACCCGGCCCATCTTCATGACACTGGTCGGAGTCTTATTTTTGGCCGAACATGAAGAAAAGCATGAATGGATGGGGCTTGGTTTGTCAGTGCTTGGCACCGCGTTCATTTTGCTTCAACCCATCCTAAATCACCAAACCGACCTTGGTAATTTTTCTTTCTTTGGCATGGGTATGATCGTGGTCACCAATATCTTCTTTACCATCATCTCCAGCCTGGTTAAAAAACACTACGGCAAAATTGATAAACTGACTATTTCCGGCATTCATATGTGGATTGGTATCGGTCTTTTCTTTTTGTACTTATCCGCCTCCGATAGCCTCCCCGATCTAGCCGTAATGCTCAATCCATTAATTGCCCTGGGTGTACTATTTATGTCTCTCCTGGGTTCGGTTCTCGGTTTGGCTTTATCTAACTATGCCTATACCCATATTGAAGCTTCTGAAGCCAGCTTGTTCATTTACCTTCAGCCGTTGGTGTACTTACCCCTTTCCGTTCTTTGGCTGCACGAATCTATATCCCTTCCCCAAATCGCCGGCATGCTCCTCATTCTTCTTGGGGTTTGGTGGGCTGGACGCCGGCCCCGTAAGGCCGCCCAAAAACAGGTTAGGCTTGGTAAGCCCGTATTAGCCCGCATCCGCCTTGCCGAAGTTCCCTCAGAACGCCCCTCCCTCTTTTCCCGCCACCACTAAACCACCAACCCATGTTGCAGGGCTTGTTAAGCGAGCACGCGCAAGCGGACGCCTTTAGGCACCTGAGCATGCGAGACAACAAGCCTGAAACGTTTATTAACTTTTTCCTTTGCATTCTCTTCATTTGCCAGGTATAATCACCCTTGTCTATTCGTATGTCATGGAAATAAAACCCTATGAAAACAAACATTCATCCAACCTGGTACAACGACAGTAAAGTCACCTGTTCCTGTGGCGCTACCTTTGAAACCGGCTCCGTTCAACCCGCCCTCAAAGTTGACATTTGTTCCAAATGCCATCCTTTCTTCACGGGTGAAATGCGTTTTGTCGACGAACAAGGTCGTGTCGAGAAATTCCAACAAAAACTGCAAAATGCTGCCAAATGGCAAGCCACCAACAAGGCTAAAGCCAAAGATAAAGCCACCAAGGCACAGGCTCCCAAATCCCTCAAAGAAATGCTTTCTGGTGCTGCCAAAATCACTGAAACAAAAGAGTAACAATTTATTTATTCCCGGTGTTCTTTTTGTATTGTAATACAATCAAAGAGTCGCCGGTTTTTTGTAGTTATAAATTAATAACCAATAACAAAACACAAATCCACCATTCAATAACAAATAATAAATAAATAAAACATTTTGGTATTTAGTATTGATTTGATGTTTGTTATTTGTGAATTTGATATTTTTATGAATCCCGCCCTTGAATCACTCCAAGCTCAAATTGCCGAATTAGATCGCCAAATTACCGAGGCTAACGCGTTGGTTGAGGCAGACCCCACCATGGCAGAACTCGTCAACGAAGAAATTAAAACGCTGACGGCTCAAAAGACTGCTTTGACTGATTCTGTAAACCAAATGACCGGCAACTTTGTTAAAACTATCGACACCGGTGATCCCGATTCAGCGTTTGATGATTGCCCGGCAATTCTCGAGATTCGCGGGGGGGCTGGCGGTGAAGAAGCGAAAATCTTTGCCGACGACCTTATCCGCATGTACCTCAAATACGCTGAAATGCACAAAATGAAATACGAACTGCTGGATGAAGGCGTCTTTAAAATCCGAGGCAAAAATGCCTATGGTATTTTTAAATACGAAGCTGGCGTTCATCGGGTTCAACGAGTGCCTGAAACGGAGAGTGCCGGCCGTATCCACACTTCCACCGCCTCAGTCGCTGTTCTTCCCGAAGTGCCTCCCACTCACATCGTCATCCGTGAGGAAGACTTGGAATGGAAATTTACCCGAGCTGGCGGCCATGGCGGTCAAAATGTTAACAAAGTTAATACTGCCGTTCTCCTTACCCACAAACCTTCCGGATTTGTTGTTTCTTGTCGTCAAGAACGGTTTCAGCAGCAAAATCGCGAAATTGCCCTGGAATTACTCCGTGCCCACTTATGGGAAGTTGAAGAAGAAAAACGCCTTTCCAAACTGACTGAAAAACGTCGTCATGCGGTTGGCACTGCCGCCCGTAGTGAAAAAATCCGTACCTACAATTTCCCCCAGACCCGAGTGACTGATCACCGTATCAAAAAATCCTGGTACAACCTGCATGAAATTCTTGCCGGTTATATCGATGAGATTATTGAAGCCTTACAAAATCCAGATACGGTAGCCGACGCCAACGAACCAGAGGAAGAATAAATTTTATTCTGATGTTTTCAACGTCACTCCCAAGGTTGTCGTTTTACCATCACGATACACTTCCACATCCGCTTTATCGCCTACTTTCATGGAATTGATAATCGCTGCCAGTCCTCCCGCTTCATCCTTAACCGCTTTTCCGCCCATTTTAGTGACGATATCGCCTTGTTTAAGACCGGCTGCTTCCGCTGGGGAATCTTTTACTACGGCGGCAATATATGCTCCCTCAGGCACGTCGTTCATCAACGCGGTTTCCTTGGAGATCATTTTGTATTGCACTCCTAAATACGGACGATTAAACTGGCCAGTCTTATTAAAATTTTCCAAACTGGACTTAATCACGTTAATCGGCAGTGCAAACCCGATATTTTGCCCACTTTGAGATACCGCCACATTGACCCCGATCACCTGCCCTGCACTATTTAATAATGGGCCTCCGGAATTTCCTGGATTAATGGCTGCATCAGTCTGAATCACGTTATCTAGCTGCTCTACCGACCCTCCCCATGAATTCCCCGCTTCTATCCCTCGGCCGAGACCGGAAATAACCCCCGTAGTCACCGTATGTCGGAATTCACCGAGTGCAGTTCCAATCGCAATGACAAACTGCCCAACCTTATTAGTATCAGAATTTCCCAATTCTAACGCCTGAGGCAAGGGTGATGCCACCTTTAAGATTGCCAAATCATTTGTGGGGTCACGAAAAATATTGGTAACATCTAATTCCTTATTATCTTTGGTGATAATTTTATATTTCGCCTGAGTGTCCTCCACTACATGTTTGTTCGTCACAATAAGGCCCTGTGTCGAGTCCACTACAAACCCTGTTCCAATATCTTGTTTGATTTCTTTTGGTTGTAATTGATCCTGTCGATTCATCATGCCCCCGCCAAACATGCCAAAGGGATCCATAAAAAATGACGGCACAGACGTTTGAGTGGTCGTCATAGATACCGTTACCACAGAAGGCGATGCTTTTTCAGCCACATCAATCACCACAGACTCCTCGTTCACCACCCGTTGATCGACTTGAGCTAATGGTTGCTTGCTCGCGTTTTTTGGAGCAATTTTGGAAGCGATGTAATCCAGGGGTTTAACCACAAACAACCGGTCAGCCAGCGCTCCGCCAACTACTCCCACCGCTAATACCAGCATCAGCAATATCCCAAAGAAAAAACCTTTAGCAGATGAATTACCGTCATGTGTCATACGAATCGTTCCTTTCTTAGCGCTACACTTGCTAATACGAAAAATAGCAACAAAATCTTTCAAAAGCAAGCTCACCGTCATCCCGGGCTTGACCCGGGATCCATGTTTATTTGTACAGACTGCGGATCAAGTCCGCAATGACAACACAAGACATGATTTCTTCAATTCTTTGATGGCCGCTTCCAACTGGGTATCTACCGCTGTGGCTGAATCGGTCGCAGTATCGGGAATCTTGACTTCGATTTCCGGTGTTAAGCCCTTTTCGTGAATCCAATCGCCATTGGGTAATAACCATTTCGCCACGGTCACATGGAGACCGGCTCCGCCTTTCAAATCAAGCGCTTCCTGGACAGTGCCTTTACCAAATGACTTCTCCCCTACCAATTTCGCTCCCAATCGATCCCGTAGTGCCCCAGCCAAAATTTCACTCGCTGATGCCGAACCGCCGTTAATTAAAACGGTTAAGGGCATTCCCAACAATCGACCCCGCCGGCTAACTTCATACGTTTCCGAATCCAACCTGCCTTGCTGTTTAACCACAACTCCCTCCGGAATAAAATCGCTGGCCAAATTGATTGCCGTCTGAAGCAATCCGCCGGGGTTATTCCGAACATCCAACACAATTCCTTTCAATTGACTGCGTTGTCCATTAATCGTCGACACGGCAGAATCCCACTGTTCTTGAGTATTTTCACCGAAACGATACACTCGCAACCAAGCAATTGAACCTGCGTCATTCTTCTCCCATTTATCCCCATTCCAATCCCCCACCATCAACTCCACCGATGGCATAGTAATAGTGTCTCGAATAATCGTTTTTTCCTCTGAACCCTTGCCCTCGCGGTAAAAAGTTAAGGTCACTGCAGTACCCTTTTTACCGCGGATGTACTTTACCGCATCAGTCAATGTCATTCCTGTCGTATCCTTGTCTACCCCCGCTGCGGTATCTTTGATGTGAATAATCAAATCGCCCGCTTTCACCCCTTGCTTAATGGCTGGATGATTCTCTAATGGTGTTTGAACCGCAATGGTTCCGTTTTTGTATCCCAGGGAAATTCCCACGCCATCAAATTCTCCATTTAAGTCCTCTTTGGATGACTGATTTTCCTGTGGGGGCAAATACATGGTATATGGATCACCCAGGGCTGACGTCATTCCCTGAATCGCCCCGTAAACCATCTTTTTGTAATCAACTTTGTCCTTATCAACGTATGAAGCTTCCAATCGATCCCACACATCCCAAAATTGGGAAAAGTCTAAATTTGACCGTTCCAATTTCACCGGCTGGCCGATCAGCGTTAACCCTTGATTTTCCAATCCTCGATATTGATATCCAATCCCCGCTCCAATCACCAACAAAATAAGACCAAGTACGATCGACCGAATTGTCGCCAACTTAATCGTCTTCTTGGGTTTTACCGTTACCTGAGCCGGTAATTGTTCTACCACTTGAGGTTCGGGTAACACATCAACCGGTTTCTTTCGACTTATGCGTTTTTTTGGAATAGGTTCAGGCAAGACATTTTTGGGCATACGTCCAAAATCATACCAATAAATCCAAAAAAAAGCTCCCCCAAAAAAATGTCCCGGTCCAGCTCAGCCGGATAATCCGGGACCTTCTCGTCATCCCGGACTTGATCCGGGATCCCACACCTACAGATTCTGAATCAAGTTCAGAATGACGAACTATCAAGCTACCTGACTATCTCGCTTATTTAGCGATGGACACAAACGGCAGCAATGCCATAAAACGAGCTCGTTTCACGGCTTGGGTCAGGTGGCGTTGATGCATCAAACACACACCGGAGCGTGATCGGGACACGATTTTGCCTCGCTCAGTCAAGAATCCTCGTAATTGGGAGGGATTCAAAAATGAAGGAGCGGCCATGCCCTCTTCGCAAAAAGGACATTTTAAATCGTGATGGATTCTTTCAGGTTTATTGGTACGTAACATATTCTTTTTCTTTCTGGTAACTTGTTAAAACGGAATATCATCCGTATCAATCACTTCTTTAACGGATGATTTGGCGGGTTGATCCATTGGCTCACTAGAGTCTTTGGCGTCAGTAGCAGGAGCGGAGGTGGCGACGGGAGCTGCGGGAGTTGTCTCGGCAGCAGGAGTAGTGGTTTCAGGGGCATAATCATATTCATACCCTTCTTCATCCCCGGGACCTTTACCCTTCGGATTACCTAATGCAATCATGTTATCAATGACTACTTCAGTAATTTCTCGCTCGAAATTATCTTGACCGGTCCATTTGCGGGTCTGTAATCGACCTTCGACATAGACCTTGCGGCCTTTGTACAATAATTGCGAACAAATTTCAGCCAATTTAGCCCAAGCCACAATCCGATGATATTCGGTTTCTTCTTGTCGTTCGCCGCCATCACTGGGTACCCAGGTTCGATTGGTAGCTAAACCAAACGTACACACCGCTGTCCCTTGTGGGGTATAGCGAAGTTCTGGATCACGGGTTAAATTGCCTATTAATTGGACTCTATTCAATGAACGTGCAGACATACATCCTCCAAAATACTCTAATTAGTTAGCTTTTTTTTCGTGTCGTTTGACCAAAATGTGACGTAAGACACCTTTTTCCAATTTTAGTTTGGTAGTTAAAGCCAACGCCTTACCCGACTCCATTTCCAAAGCATATACGTAATACATGCCTCGATCATATTTTGCAATCGGATAGGTCAATGCTCGTTCACCCCAATCATCGCACGAAAGCACTTTCACTTTCTGTTTGGCGATTAAAGCGTCCACATTTTCCTTAAATTTTTCTTTACCTTCGGCTGCAGCTTGAGGCGCAGTCAAAACCATCAAATCATAGAGTTCTGCCATAACTCATTCCTAAAATAATTAAAAGACAATGTATACGTTCGATGGATAGAGACCAGCTAATTATTCAAAATGTCCGAAAACGCCTTTCGAACGCCGCCATCAAACACATATTCTCGAAGTGGAGTATATCATTCCTCGATTAATCTGACAAGGGAAAACACGCTGCCATTGCTGATAATGAAGGCACCACTCCATCCAACCACGATTCCGGCTGGCTGACACCTTCCATGAGATAGGTCATTATTCCCAAACTGGCCGCCACTTGTAACACGCGAGTACTGTCATCCAGTAATACAATCCGCTCTGCTCCTTGCTGGTGAAAATCGGATACCACTTGAGGTAATTGGCTGACTTTATCAGCATAAATCATTGCAGGCATCGGCAGGTTGAGTTGTTTTACTTTGAATGGTTGATATCCCTCCGGAGTCCATGGCCGCTTCCCCACACTGCCTTCAGTACAAATTGCCATGTCAATCCCCTGCTTTTGGCAAAAACTGTGCAAATCGCGCCAATCAGGTTGTAACGCCTGTCGATGGTCAGTTTCATAAAACACTCGCCAAAAATCGGGTCCGTAAACCGACAAACCTGCTTCTATCGCTGCATCGGCGCTATGCTGTTCCCCTCGATGTTGGATGTAAAATTCTTGGACCTCGTGAGGGTTTCGTTCAGGGTAATAGCGTGAGAACGTTTGTTTTATTTTTTGCCAATCCCGAGGTTTGTCGAGCAATACCCCATCCAAATCAATGAGAAATACTGTTTCTGACATCACAATTAACTTCCAATGCGAAACTCAACCACACCCGCCTGCAGCGCTTATGCGCAAGCATTGCGGGCAGGTCGCCGTTATGTTCCTATTCTAAATTCTATTACATCTCCGTCTTGAACAATGTAATCACGACCTTCGCTCCTGGCCTTTCCTGCCTCCCGAGCGCCCTTCCAACCGTTCAAGGCGACAAAATCATCGAAAGCCACTACATCTGCTCGAATAAATTTCTTGATGAAATCAGTATGGATCACTCCCGCCGCTTCGACTGCCGTCATTCCGATTCGAATGGTCCATGCCCGGACTTCTTTCATACCCGCTGTCAGAAAAGACTGTAGCCCCAGTAAATGGTAGCCGGCGGTAATCAATCGCTCTAACCCGCTTTGGTTTAATCCTAAAGTAGCCAAATACTCGCGCTGTTCCTCATCTCCCATCTCTGCCAGTTCTGCCTCGATCTTCGCTGACACAATCACCACATCTTCTTTATCGACGCCAAGTTTTTCCGCATACCGCTGACTCAACACTAAACACTCAACACTCGACACTTCCTTCTCATCCACATTTACCACATATAGAATTGGTTTCATGGTCATCAGACATAAATCTTTCACCAAAGGGGTTTCTTCGTCATCCAAGTCGGCTTCCAAGGCTCGTTTGCCCTGATTAAGTGCTGCTTGTATTTTTTCGATTGCCGACCAGCGCTTTTTCATTTCCGGAGTGATTTTCCCCTTGGGAGGTTGTTGTTTTTCCAACGTCTGCATATCTGCCAACGCTAATTCTGTAATCAAAACATCTTTATCATCGGCCGGATTACCATTGCCGGTCATGACCACATCAGGATCTTCAAATGCCCGGACTACCATACAAACCGCGTCAGCTTCCCGAATGTGGGACAAAAACTTGTTTCCTAATCCCTCGCCTTGTGATGCACCCTTTACAATCCCCGCTATATCGGTAAACGTCACTGTTGCCGGTACAATCGGCGCATTATTCACCAATTTTGACAGCTCAGCCAATCGAGGATCCGGAACGGGTACTATACCAACGTTTGGCTCGATGGTAGCAAACGGATAATTCGCCGCCAAAGCCATCTGTTTTTTTAACAGCGCATTAAACAGCGTCGACTTCCCCACATTTGGTAATCCAACAATGCCAATAGATAAACTCATAATCGTTATTATATAGAGAAACCCACCGATTACCACCTCCAGCAAACCTTAAGGACAATCCCTAAAGTTAATCAAGTCCCCAGACCTGATCGGGCCGAAATGCTACCCATGAAGTGTGATAGGAAAAAGGGGCTTCTCCCGTGTTGACATAGGCGATTCCATCAAAGCCAAGTTCCTGTAAATAATTTCTGCATACAGCCTGCTCTTCTCGATAAGAACGTATTTCCATTCTTTCCTCATGCGCCGCTTTCATCCGTTGACATTCGGCTGCATCAATGACTCCAGTCCGCTGTAATTCAGTGTAGACTCGATTAGGCGTCCAGACCCCCAAATCCTTACAGTACCACGGATTTGTTACTTTTAACGCTATTTTTATTAATCGTAGATTTGTTGCCTCCATAAGCAATTGCATTAATCCCAAGTGATAAACCTGGTCAAATGTTCCTGCATGTATTCCTAAATCCATTTGGTTGACATCAAATGTATCAAAATCGCCATTGCTCGTCACATGATATAAGCAAGGTTTAGATTTTTCGTTTAACGCCACGCTTCCCGAAAACCACTCGTTAAAAGCCGCTTCCCTAGTACCTAGATCGTATCGTTCCGCCAAATCTCTGATTCTCTCAGCCTCATACTTCCATTCCTGGGCGCTATAAATTTCCCCTTGTATCCCAGGATTTCTTTGACTCTCTTTAAAAATCATTCTGTAATTATACTTTGGAAGTCCAAAAAGACAATTCGCTTCAAAGACATTTTCGTAGCAAGGCTATACATCAATTTTTTTAAATCGCCAATCTCACCTAGTGAGTTTAGTTTCCAAAGAAAAACCCGGGCATTAAGACCAGATGCAAACAGCGCATCAGTTCCCATATCCGGGTTCAATAACACCTTTTAAGTGTCTTCGGTCCCAAACAAACGAGACCGGTAAAGGGTTTATGGACACGACACATACAATTTGACAGTCGATGTCGATGTTGAGCCGATATATACCGGTCCCAGTCTGGAAGTGCAACTTTCAAAACCCTCACCCAACGTTACCGGCATCTTTTGACGCCAGTAGATCATGCCGAAGTAGACATAACCAGTTTCATCCGAGGACAACCGCTTCTCCCCTTCGTACGTCTCCAACACAATGGGAACGTGAGGAAGTGGCGTATTTTGATCGTCTAAAACCAGAAACTGGATAGACGATCCTGTCGGAACATCGCCATGAACAAATTCATGAGGATAGAGAAACGGAGTAGCTCCCGCTATATACAGCAAAAAACACACCCCTATTACCCCTGCCACAACAATCATTATGAACATGAGATCCAGACATTCGCTCGGAGTTAAACCCCGTTCTCCCAAATCACGCTGTTTTTTACTTCTCTCCCTCCTTGGTTTTTCGCCAGACTTTTTCTGAAATACATTCTGAAGCAAATCACCAAAATCCCAAACGTCTTTTCTATCCATTCGATGCCTCCCGTCAAAAAAGTGAAAGACGACCGATACCAAAAACCCTTCATACGTTAATGTTCTTAACTACCGATATTTATCAAGCAATGGAGATAAATACGAATAATTGCGTAGATTATACCAGATGAAAAAACACTTCGAGAACAATCTTCGCATCAGATCTATAAATCAATCTATTTTATCTTTTTAGATTGTCTGCGGGGCCAGACCCTGCAGTCACAAGTCGCACACTTCCAGGACACTTGTCCTGTGCTTGTCGAAGGGGACTCCTTGAAGTCATATTGCCCTGTTCCATCGCCACCAAGATGTAATTTGTTTTATAATCGAAACAAATAAATGGTTGCAATGTATGGGTATAAACAGAGAACAGGAAACGGGATTGCGATCCGCATTAATTGCTTTCGGGACCATGTATGAAGTTCTATCAGAAGAAGGTAGAGTCGAGGTGATTGTGGATATTGGCAATAACAATTGGTTTGGAGCTGCTACGGTTGTCCGAGATGAAACCGGCTATCGCATGTTAAGTTATCCCGGTACATCAGGACCAGAAGTCTTTGGCAGGATCGTTGGTCAACTTACGCCTGAACAAGTTATTGAAGCTGCTAGAAAACACGCTGTAGATCAAGGTTACGAACTTCCGGAAAGATCACTCAACTACTTACTTGAAAATTCTAAAGTTCCGTCAAGAATTCTTCTCTATTAACCCAATCATATTTCTGACTCAATTATAATCACATGGGCGTGCCACAATTCTGGGATAGTCTTGTGATTGTCTCCATTTACAAACACAAGTGCCGGATGATCCGGAAATTGGTCACCAATGTACCCATCGATTTCTTCTCGCGAAAGCGGACCTGTTCGACTCCATAAACAGAAATGATTAAATCTATGCCCCGGCGGTAGACATTCAGCCACATGACTATACGGAAATTTGTTATCTACAAAACCAACTCGTTTCTCCCCTAAAACGTGATATATTTCATCAACAATCCCCGTCGACCCCTTATGGATCATTTCTTCTGTGTACGCGGCAATATCTTCAGATAGTCGTAAAGGGATGTCTTCGCTCCAAAATCTGATCAGAATTTGCTCAACTGACAGCAAAACCTCATCAGGTCTGCCATGGAAAAACATTTCTTGAATATACTTGTTTATTTCGGTATGAGGCATACCCACATACTATACAGCCATCTTTTCAGTTCTTCCCCCTAGTCAAAAACACTTTTAATGACTATAATCCCCATTTATGAATCACCGTCTATCGTATTTTCGCCTGTATCAGCTTCTAAAGTCGACACATTATGGGTCAATTTTAGCCCAACATATCCGCTTTAGCGATTTTATTCCCGCTTCTGTAAGTTATTCCCGCTGGGAAAAAGTCCTAGGGGCTGACGTTAATAACATGCGCCACATGTGGTACACCAAACAGTTGACTGATCAATTTCTAGCGTATTCTCTACAGCACCAACCAACCCTCTTTTCCTCCCATGAAATCCACCTGCTTCGTTTGACTGCCACCTTTCATGATTTGGCGGAAAGCATTATCGGTGACATCGCCAAAACCAGAAAAACATCTCATGATGAATTGGCTGAAAAACATGTGTTGATTAAACTCATCCGTGAACTAAATACCAAGTATCCCGAATTGCAGCCGCTTATCCCCGATATGGTAGTTTGCATTGACGAAATTCTGTTCCCAGAAAATCCTACCAAACTAAGCCGGGCTTTTTTAGTCATCGAAAATTTGGGCTATCTTCACACTGCGTGCAAATCTTGGAATTTCGCCTACTACGCTGCCAAGCCAACCGCTTTAGCCAAAGGTCTCAACCGCTTGGCTCACGAAGTAATTCCCTACTGTCTCAAACGCTTACATACGTATGAAGACCAATTTCCTGCCATTCGTGATTTTTTGGCCGCCCCACAAATTCGGTACGCTATTGAGGCTGAAACATCCGCTCAATTTCAACCAAAGCCGTCAACGTATTCGTATCCGTTACCAAATTTCGTGCCTCAGCTATTGTCTTCCATCCAATCTCGAAAAATTCTGTGGCCAATAATGCGTCGTCTGGTTTAAACGTTTGTTTATCCAACGGAACAAAATACCAAACATCATAATGGGTACGACACCGCTGTTTAGCTGACTCTTGAACCTGAGTGATTGCGATCAATGAAGGAGTATATACCTGTTCCAGTTGTATATGTTTTCCCCATTCTTCTCCCGCTTCCCGCTTCATAGTCTCCGACGGTAGCTCTCCTATATCCACATGTCCGCCATTAAACAACCATAATCCCGATTTTTTATGATGACCAAGAAATACTTGCCGATTGACTGCATCGTAACCGGCAAAATAAACGCACAGGTGGTTTTCTGCATCTTCATCTCGAGTTAATCGCCCGTGTTGGACTCGATCTAACCACGCTCGTCGAACCGACGGTTCTGCGGGAATGGTTTGGATTAACTGAATATAGGCAGCCGTCAAACGGCGGGATGTCATGATCAGTTAAACCTTAAATTGGTTAACCAATCCATCCAAGTCTTGGGCACTG
>CAZQBH010000009.1:0-22902 GCA_964591645.1 uncultured Pseudomonadales bacterium
TCCTTCAGCACTTCTTTGATATAGAGCTGGATTGCTGCTGGGGTGGGTACTCGACCGGCCGATGTGTGCGGTTGTTTGAGGTATCCCAAATCCACCAAATAAGCCATTTCATTACGAATAGTCGCTGGGGAAACCCCCAGGTTATATTTTTTATCCAGCGTCTCAGAGCCCACTGCCTCTGCAGTTTGGGTATACTCTTCTACGACTGCTTTCAAAATCTGTACTTGGCGATCGGTTAAATCTGTCATAAAGCTGCCCTCTTACTGAATCTCTTAGCAATAAGTTATCAAGACTGCTAAAGTATGTCAAGCACTGTTTCTGATATTTTGCTAAAGTAAAAATAGAATGAAACATCACTCGACAGTCAATCGCCGGAAAATAATCCGAAAAGCGTGTCTCATTGGACTGGTGGCTATCACTAGTATCATTGGTGCCTCACAAATAAATAGCGTGAGACGTTTTTTTTCCAAGGCATCCGGTCAGCCGGCAGATATAAAAATTGATGCCAAAGGCCCAACCAAGCCCATCACCCGACCATGGCAGAATTTGGCCCAAGGGGGAGAATCACCTTCATTCAGTTTATCTCCGCTTTCAATCAATTTGGCTCAGCTTTCTCCCTCGCATATCCGACTTGATCATCTGTATGACTTTTATATCACTGTTACTCGAGATAGCCAGGGGAAATTACAGTACGATTTTTCCAAATTAGACACCATTATCAAAGACATGCGCTCGATCAATGCCCTTCCGTTTTTGTCGCTGTCATACATGCCGAGCATTTTGAGTGCTGACATTACTGGATCACCTAATAATTGGGATGAATATCAGCAGATCATTAAAGCAACCATTGAACACGTAAGTCGTAAATCTGGATTAAATCTAAAAAATGTGTATTACGAAGTCTGGAATGAACCAGACTTGTTTGGTCAATGGAAAACGTATGGTCAAAAAAATTATCTTACCCTTTACACTGCTGCCGCTCGCGGGGCCGAATCAGCCATCAATACCCAACCCTTTCATTTTGGTGGACCGGCGACTACCGCCCTCTATGACAATTGGATTAGTGAGCTCATGAAATTAACGATTACCCAGCACCTGCGGCTCGATTTCATTTCTTGGCATCATTACACCGACGACCCGGCAGATTATCGCCAAGACATTGAACGCCTGAGGAAAATGTTTGAACCGTACCGTCCCCAAGCTGATCAAATTGAACCAATTATCTCCGAATGGGGTCCCAACTCCGAAAATGACCCTCAATACGATTCTTGGGCTGGAGCTGCCCATACCGTGGTTAGTCTTACCTATATGATGCCCGCCGTCAGTAAGGCGTTTATTTTTGAAATTGAAGATGGCAAAAGCCCGGAAGCCAAGGAATTCTGGGGACGATGGGGTATTTATACTCACACTGACTTTGGTAATCAACCCAAACCTCGGGCCCAAGTATTAAAACTACTCAATCAACTGGGACCAGATAAATTGATGGTATCAGGAAACGGTACTTGGGTCAGAGCATTGTCGGCCAAGAAAAACGGCACAATTCAAGTATTGCTGGCCAATTACGACTCAAGGGGCACCCATAATGAGCAAGTTCCCCTCGCGATCACTCAACTAAACCCCGGTCAGTATAAGCTAACCAAAAATTATCAATCTCGATCCACCACTTCTGAAATAATTACCCTGACCGACTCAGTATTTTCGACCATTATTCCGCTAGCTCCCAATACAGTTGCGTTGATCGAATTAACTCCGACGCAATAACTGTTTATGACTTTTTCATGATAGCAAAAAAAGCCTCTTGGGGAATTTCCACATTACCAAACTGTTTTCGTCGCATCTTGCCTTTTTTCTGTTTATCCAAAAGCTTCATCCGTCGGGTAATATCACCACCATACAACTTAGCTGTCACATCTTTCCGGAAAGCCCTGATGGTTTCCCGTGCAATAATTTTGCCACCTATTGCTGCCTGTAATGGAATTTCAAACAATTGTCGGGGAATCACTTCTTTTAGTCGGGCCACCACATCTCGGCCGATTCGATCTGCCTGATCCCGAACCACAATATATGACAGTGCCTCCACCAGTTCATGATTGACCATGATGGTCAATTTAACCGCATCCACCGGCTGAGTGCCCGATAATTCATACTGCAAACTGGCAAAACCTTGAGTGGCTGATTTTAGCTCATCAATAAAACTGACAATTAATTCAGCCAACGGCATCGAATAGGTCAACTTTACCCGATCACCAAAAAAATCAATATCTTGTTGGGTAGCTCGATGATTTTCGAGTAACTGCATCACCGCTCCTAAGTAATTCCGAGGAGTAAAGATAATCGCAGTAATCAATGGCTCAAACAATGTTTTTATTACGGTAGGGTCAGGCAATTCCATTGGGTTATGTATCGTTTTCACACTGCCGTCAGATAGTAACACATCATACGAAACGGAAGGAGTCGTTCCGATAAGGTTTAAACCAAACTCTCGCTCCAATCGTTCTTGGACAATTTCTGCATGCAGAATTCCCAAGAAACCGACCCGCACGCCATTACCCAGCGCATAAGAATGAGTGGGCACATAGTGCAAAGCTGAATCATTCATCATCAATTTATCTAAAGATTCTTTGAGCGGTTCAAAATCGTCGCCATCAATCGGATATAAATCCATGTACACCATCAGCTGAGGCGCTTGATAGCCGGGGCATGCCGCAGTAGCGGGGTTGGTTACACTAGTAACCGTATCACCCACCTGAGCCACCCGGATACTCTTTAAACCCGTCGCAATATATCCCACTTCACCTGCAGACAACATTCCAACTGGTTTCATCTGGGGTGAAAAAATACCTATCTCTTGTGATTCACACAACACTCCTGAAGCCATAAACTTTAAATTTGTTCGAGCATTAACTTCACCATTCATAACCCGGATATGTACAATCACTCCCTTATGCGTATCAAAAACAGAATTGAATACCATGGCTTGTAATGGTGCGGTTACCAAGCCTTTTGGTGGTTCTAACCGTTTTACGATTCGCTCCATCAAATCTTCAATTCCGAGGCCTGTTTTTGCTGATACCCTGACAAAATCATCTTCATGAAACCCAAACATTTCCATCATTTCCAGCATAACCGCATCGGGATCACCCCCAATCAGGTCAACCTTATTCAAAACCGGAATAATGGTTAATCCTTGCTCTGTCGCCTTTTGATAATGAGCGAGCGTTTGAGCCTGGACTCCCTGAGTCACATCCACCAACAACAAAACACCTTCTACCGCAGCTAACGAGCGAGAAACTTCATAGGAAAAGTCTACATGGCCTGGAGTATCAATCAGATTCAGTTGATATGTTTCCCCATTGCGTGCTTCATATAACATCCGCACGGGCGCCATTTTGATGGTTATCCCCCGTTCTTGTTCAATCGGATTTGAATCCATGACTCGTTCGGTAAATAATCGTTCATCAATGGTTTTAGTTCGCAGCAACAACCGATCAGTCAGCGTGGTTTTACCGTGATCAATATGAGCCACAATAGAAAAATTTCGAATGTGTGAAGTATCCATATAGCTTAAGAGCCGCATTTTACCATGACTTAGCTTCGTCAGTCTGGGAAGTTGACTCAATTACTTCTTGTGTTTCTGAAAGTACCGTTCGCCATTTGCCTAACTTTCCAATCAACCCCCAATAAACCGCGTATTCAGGAATCGCCAACCAGCGGGCCAACAACAAATAGACGATTCCACCAATCATACTTACTACGACGGTTAAACCAATCAAAGGTAATGTCCGAGTAGTATCAAACAACCAAGTGTCCAAGAATCGCATGGGCGCCCATAAGGCAAAGCCCATAATTGCTGCAGCGAGTACCGTTCGACTCAATGATCGCCACAATATTCCCAAGTCAACCGCGTGATACTTAAAACACATAACGATAAATAACCATAAAAATTGACTAATCGCCGATAAACATAATGCCGTCCCAATGCCCAAGACTCCAAATGAAAATACAGAAGCCCCCACAGCCATGAGTGAGATTGACAATGCAGCACTCGCCAGACCAATGAAAAAGGGAGTTTTGGTGTCGTGAAGCGAATAAAATGCCCGAGCCAACACTTGGATTCCTCCATAGGCAAAAATTGCCAATGCAAATATGGCTACCAACCGACCAGTCATCAGCGTGGCTGACCAAGGAAACACTGACGCCCCGTAGGCAATCCGGACCAAGGGTACCCTCAAAACCAACAATAAAGCGCTGGCGGGAAACGCCAAGAAAAATACTTGATTAAGGGTATGGGTAAGCGTTTCCTTAAATCGCGACCGCTCACCTCGTACCGCGTCTCGACTTAAAAAGGGTAATGACGCTTGACCAATCGGAACCGAAAAAACACGGGTTGGAGCAGTCATGAGTTGTTGGGCTAGATTTAAAATCGTCAAATTTCCTGCTGGCAAAGCGGTAGTGAAGTAAACTGAAGCAAACAACTCGAGTTGGTCAACAGAAATTGCCAACGCCCGTGGCGGCATCAATCGAAACATTTCCCGGACTCCGGAGTGTCGCCAATCCAAGATGGGTTTTGGTCGAAAGCCCAGGTGAAACGCGAGTGGAAATTGAATCATAAAATGAAGCGCTGCACCCAAGACTACCCCAATTGCGGGACCATAAATCCCCAAAACCGGAGTCAAAAAAATAATTCCCACAATAATACCCAGGTTATACATTAAAGGGGAAATTGCAGGTACTAAAAAACGCTCATGGGCTTGAATGATGCCGGTCATAAAATTACTGGCAGCAAAAAACAACTGTGCCAACAACATGACGCGAGTTAATGACGCAGCCAACCGCACTTGTTCAGCTGAAAAATTTTCAGAAGTAATCATGCAGTTAAAAAATTCTGCATTAAAAAAGATAATGACGGACAGAATGACAAAAAATAACAACACGATATTCATCATGCTGGTAGCCATCCGGTTCGCATCCGCTTCACTTTGTTCACGATATTTACTGTATACAGGAATAAAGGCAGCTGACATCGCCCCAATCACCAATAGTTGAAACACTAATTCCGGAATCCGAAAAGCTACCCAGTATGCATCTAGTTGTTGCCGTAAGGTTACAGTTTCAAAAAAATGACTGACCAATAATCGATTTCGGATAAACCCAAGCAAAGCTGAAACTAGATTTGCTCCGGTGATAATTGTAGCTGCCGATAAAATGCTAGAACTTTGTTTTGTCAGCATTTTTTGACCGGTAGAAAAGAGAGAGCGCACCATTTGGCCCTATCTTAAATTCAGTCGACCCAAACTAGCAATGGGATATTTCTAATTCAAGGAGGGGTATGATACAATCAACACCGATATTCCTAGAGAAGGATTTTTTGTATGCCTATTATTGCAAACGCCAAAAAAGCTTTACGTCAAACTAAAACTCGCGCTGCACGTAACAGTGTTATTCGAGCTAAAGTACGTGGTGTTATTAAAAAAGCTGAAAAAAAGCCAGAAGTAAGTACAGTTTCGACGTTGTTTTCGACGCTCGATCGGGCCGTCAAACGACACCTTATGCACAAAAATAAGGCCGCTCGTTTAAAATCTCGCGCTGCCAAGCGTGTGGGAGCCCAAACCGAAGCCCAAGCCAAACCTGTTGTCAAAAAAGTGGCCAAAAAGGCTGCTGTCAAGAAACCGACCGCCAAAAAGAAATCGACCTCTAAAAAATAGACGTTGAGAACGCTTTCTAAATCAGGGTAGAATGAACGTAATAGGTAATAATTACCAAAAAAATCGTTATGGCTGCCCTGCCCAACAAAATATCATCAGTAAAAATCAACCTACTCCCCCAAGATGCGTTCATGGAATCGATCGTAGGGAAGTTTTTGATCTGGTCACTTTCCATAGGTCGATATATTGTTGTCCTGACCGAATTCGTGGTGATTATGTCGTTTTTGTCCCGGTTTAAACTAGATCGTGACTTAACCGACGTTAATGAAGCCATAGAAGCTCAAAAGAATGTGATCTTGTCGTATGGTTCTTTGGAGTCTGATTTTCTTACTGCTCAAAATCGGATTAATTTCATCAAACAACAACAAAACAACAATTCCATTACGGATACCCTCACCTTTCTTGAACAAAATCTACCCATTGATGTGAAATTAAGTCAAATCTCCATTCAACCACTCAATTGGACGATTGAAGCTTCAGCAATTTCAGCTACAGGGATGAAGGTGGCGGTAGATCAAATTGTAAGAACTAATCCTGACGCCGAAGTCTCTTTGGGGAAAGTCAAATTAAATAGCCAGACCGGAGCCATCGACTTTAGTATTCGTATGCAGTATAAATCCACGGTTCAAACCTCAAAACCAAATGACAAGTCCCCGACAGAGGCCAATTTATAGTCAACTAAAACCAACATATGCCACCATTTAATTACAAACTAGAAGCCAATCGTTACCGCTATTATTACCAACGGCTTCATGTTTTTTACCAAAAACCCGTCATTCAAGTCTCGACCGCAGTTCTATTTACACTGGCGACTATTTCATTTTTTGCCGCTTTTGCCATTCGTCCTACTTTACAAACCATTGCTGAATTACTGAAAAAAATAGACGACCAAAAACAAGTGTTGTCCCTAGCCCAAAAGAAGAGTGCCAGTTTAGCTACCGCCCAACAGCAATACAACACGATCAGCGACAAACTCTTTACTTTAGATGCAGCAATTCCCGCTTCATACCAAGCTCAGACGTTGTTTACAGCCATTGAAAGCTTGGCTGCTCAACTCAATATCCCACTTGGTAGTCTCAGGATAAGTGATTTGTCCTATCCGCCACAAAAATCCAATTCAGTTCAAGAAATGTCCTTTTCGCTCAACCTCCAAGGCTCATATCCTGCCGTCAAGCAATTTTTAGTTAACCTCGGTCAATTGCCCCGGTTTATCGTACTTAATAATGTCACCATAAGCACGCCTCAAAAAAGTTCCCGAGCGAATCAGGAAAATATAGTTGAATTAACCGTCAATTGCACCACTTTTTTTGCCGTCAATTCAGGAGCCACTAATGAAATTAGTAACCAGTAATCGAGCCAAAGAACAAGCCAGAGCCAATCTATTTATGATGGGTATTGCTTCCTTGATAACGATAGTTATTTGGGTCGGACTCAGTGTCTATTTTTCATATACCAAAAGCAGCGTGAAATCAGACATTAAAGCGCTTATCACTCCTATCAATCCGAGTTTAGATAGCGAAATCCTAGAACAATATCAAAGTACCCGGATTGTTTTGCCTGACACGTTTTTAATCACCACCGTCTCCAAAGAGGGCTCAAAGGTAAATCGAGTCGTAATTGATCCATTCAACAACACCCGCTCCACTTCCGAACCAGGTACCGCTTCAGGATCAGCGGTTATTTCAAACGAACCATAATCCAAAAATCGTCTTGTGATGTCTTAGCCAGGAATGATACGATGACATTACGTTCGTCTTCAATCAATATCTTGAGAAGATGACCTTACTGCCGTGCTAAAAAAACGCATACCTACTATTATTGGGTTATTACTCCTCATTGTCGGAGCTGTTAGTGGTGTAATTTTTATCAACAAAGGAACGGATTTCCTTCCCCGAGCCGCCCCGGAATATGCTCCGCAACGGGTCAAAATTACCAACCTCACTGAAAATGGCTTTGTGGTTTCTTGGATTACCAAAGAACCTACCACTGGCTTCGTTCGGTTTGGTACTTCGACAGGGTCATTATCTACAACTACTATTGATGATCGAGACCAACTGTCTGGGGTGAGCGGTGAATATCGTACTCATTACATTTCAATTCAAAATTTAAAACCAGGCACCACGTACTATTTCAAACTCGGGAGTCAAAAAAATCAACTCTATGACAACAATGGCAAACCATTTTCTTTAACTACTCCGCTAGCATTGGGTACGCCGCCACCAGCAGATACTGCGTATGGAACCGTAGTGACGACTGCCAATACTCCTGCTGAAGGAGCGATTGTCTATCTGTCGCTCGAATCCACCACACCTCAATCGGCGTTAGTTAAACAAAATGGGAATTGGGCGGCTAATCTTTCTGTGGGTAGGACGTTGGATTTAAGCAACTACACTTCATATGATCCAAATAGTGCCCAACTCACCATCTTGGTTCAACCAGGAACAGGCGATCAGGCGCAAGTTACTACATTGGTTGCGAATGTTAAACCGGTCTCCACTATTACGTTGGGTGAAACGCGTAATGATGTGGGTATCCTGCCTTCACCTTCCCCATCCGTGTTACCCGCTCCCACGCCTATAGTAAACACTCCCTCCAACGAATCCGAGGTGTCTACCTCACCTTTACCGGAAAGTAAAATCTCTCTCGATTCGCTCAATCTTAATGAAAATCGAGACAGCACCTTATCGATTACCTCAATTCCCAAAGACGGATCTGAAATTACCAGCCCGCGTCCAACAATTACCGGTAAAGCTCCAGCCAATAGTTCTCTGGTTATTTCAGTTCACTCAGCGACGGCTTTGACCGGTCAGACAGAAGCTGATAGCTCGGGTATATGGGAATGGACGCCTCCCGCTGATCTAGAACCAGGAGCACATACTGTCACCATTTCCTATACCGATAAAACGGGCACCCTTCATAAAATTACTCGTGATTTTGTGGTGATGGGTGTGGACACCGCTGCAGTTGATCTATCCTATGCGGCCAGTCCTTCTGCTACAACTGCTTCTCCTACCCCCAAACCAACTGCTACACCCAAACCCACCGCTACACCCAAACCCACCGCTTCACCAAAACCATCAGCCACACCTCGAACGACGTCAGCTACTGAATCAGCCAATGTTGTTGCTGGCTCCACCACCCCCACGATCGTGTATATGTTGTTAGGCTTGCTGAGCCTTGGTTTCGGTTTCTATACCTTCCGCCGCCAAGCGTAATTGACATAATCTTTATTTCATTGTGTTGGCTGATATATGTCATTTCCACGTTGGCAGCCAGAAGAGATACTGCCACCATCCGGAAGGGAGGGGAATACCCAACCAGAGCGGGGACAACCAGATAAACGTAAGTCCGATTAATCCCAAGGCAACGTACCCAAATACCCGATACAGTTGGGTCCCCAATAACCAACGAACGATTTGCTGCGCCAAAGCGATACATAAAAACGGTACCGCGGGGGTGTAGTGATACGAAAACATAATTCGTGGCGACAACAACCAAGGCATCCACACCAATCCATACGTGATTAACAGGATAGTCTTGGTGTCGAACACATGATCTCGCCAGTGACGCCAGTCCATCGCTTGATCAACCAATAGACTCACCATCACCACTAATCCCATCCAAAACAGTAGAGGATTACCCAAATTGTAAATATTTGCTATCGTATCGTTGTCAAAATAATGGACCCAATACCATACCGGACGAATTGAGAGTGGCCATTCCCAAGCTTGAGATTGATACGCATGCGTCGCCTCCAAATGAGTTTGATACCACCAAATTTGATTATGTAGTTCCACAAATTGCCCCATGGTATGACCCTGAAGCCAAAATTGAGTGTAACTTAAAAAGTAAATCGTGATGGGCAACACGCCAAAAATAACTACCAATTTCGGAATTCGTTTGAACCACGCGCCCCCCAGCGTCAACCATGACAACACTTCCCATATTCCCACCATACCAATCACAAACACTCCGCTCCATTTAGTGCTCATAGCTAAACCTGCAGCTATACCGGCAGCCACCAACCACATGTTTGTCCGTTGTGTAGATTGTCGAGATACGACGTAGCACCCTATCGTCAACAAGATAAAAAAAGTAACGTAAATATCATTCATACCAATTCGCGATTGAGCCAATAGCAACCCATCCAAGCTGGCTAAATAAGCCGCGATAATTCCCACTTTTTCACTTTTTGTTACCAATCGAGCCAACCAATAAGTCAGTAAGATCACTCCCACTCCAAATAAAGCCCCCGGAATTCGCCAAGCCAAAGCGTTTTGCCCCAAATACTTCCACCCCAGCGCCATAAATAATTTTGCTATCGGGGGATGGAGCCACTCATAAGCAGTTCCGGGTTCAGGAGCATCGTGCCACCACTCATATCCTGCCGGGTTATTCACAGCATACGCTTTAGCGGTCACTGCGTGATATACCTCATCAAAGTAATACTCTGGTGGATTACCCAAATTAAAAAAACGAGTTGCCAAAGCAAAAATTACGATACCGATAAGTAAAATAGTTTGGTGTTTCATCATGAGTTATTTTGTACAATGATAGCCATATGATACGGAAAAAAAGAGCTGTAAGTCCATATCTACTTGCTTTTATCTTGCCGTGGCTCGCGTACTTTACTCAAGTATGGGCAAATGCGATTCAAGTCAACCCCAACGGTTGGTATGCCGCCTACTTGCCCCATTGGGGCGACGGCGTTGCTCATCTATCGTATATGGCGGCATTTGCGTATCGCCATCAATTTCCCACCATGCATCCATTATTTTATGGTCATCCGTTTACCTATTCGTTTTTTGCTGATGCCATTGGCGGACTCATTACTCGGTCAGGCGTGCCGCTTTGGCTGGTATATAACTGGTGGGGACTGGTGCTTTCAATTGCTTGTCTCTTTGGTCTTTGGTATTTTTTTTACTCCATCACTCATACAGCCAAACAATCTTTTCTTGCCGGTAATCTGTTTCTCTTAAGTGGAGGATTGGGTTGGAAATATTTAATCATGGACAAATGGGGAATTACCTCACCTCCCACAGTTGCCTATTTTCCACTACTGTATACCCAACGCGAAAACACCGATATTGTCTGGCTTAACATTATTGTAGGCGAACTGATTCCCCAGCGAGCATTTTTACTTGCCATTCCCTTAGGTATTTTTCTATTGCTCACTTGGTATGACCGTTTTATCCTCTATCAAAAAACTGCTCCAAAGCGTCTAGTGCTTTCGGGAATTATTTTTGGCTTGATGCCGATTATTCATCCTCATACAGCCATGATACTGGCAGTAACCATTATTTGTTGGAGTCTTCCAGAACTGATCCATCATTGGAAAACTACTATCAAAGACATATTGCTCATTGGGGGACCAACCCTACTGTTGGGTGGAATGCTGACGCTTCGATTTCTCACTCCTTCAGTCTCACCTGGTTTCTTTCTATTTTCCCCCGGTTGGCTAGCGGGTCCCAAAGACACCAACTGGTTTATCTTCTGGATGGATAATTGGGGATTATTTCTTCCTCTCGCACTAATAGGCACCTTATTTTTTTGCGACAAAAACAGTAAACGCTTACTGTTTCCATTTTGGCTTTGGTTTATTTTAGGCAACCTCTTTTTATTTCAACCATATGATTGGGATAACGCCAAACTGTTTACTTGGGTATATTTGTTGTTCAGTGTCCCAGTTGTCCGGGTTCTCGCCAAACTCTGGCGAAGTAATGGGATAAACCGGGGCCTGGTAATGCTTTGTATTATTTGCGTGACCCTGGCAGGAGGGTTAGATGTCTTTCATATGCTCGACACGCGCACCTATCGATTGCAAATTGTGAGTAATGAAGAAATTAACTTAGCCAATCAAATCAAGCAATTAACCCCTCCAAACTCGGTTATTCTCACCGCCACTACCCATCGGAATTGGGTCCCCATTTTAACCGGTCGACAAATTCTTTGTGGGTATTTGGGTTGGATGTGGACCTACGGCATCAAGGCAGACGATCGGGTAAGTGACATGAAATCAATCTATGCAGGTGCTCCGAATGCCCAACAGCTTATTGAACGCTATCGCATAGGCTACATTGTCATTGGTCCAGAAGAACGCAATGAATTTGACATTAATGAAACTTTTTTTGAAACAAAATTCACGGTACTAACCAAGACCGCCAACACCACGGTCTACCAGGTCAAATAAATATCTCTCTCCTGCCATGCCTCGCCGACAGGCGGGTCTCCCCCCTAACATAGGAGGGAGATGAAAGAGGGTGGTATTTTAGTCAATTCCTGCTTTTACTAACGAACTCCATGAAGTCGCTAATAAACTAGCTCCCCCGACCAACACCCCGGCAATCTGCGGCATCTCCACAAATGAACCAACCGATTCAGCTGTCACTGATCCGCCATATAAAACGGGTAAGTGAGTTTGTGCCAACTGTTGAATTTTCTCAGCAATCTGTTCAGCATGTTCCGGAGTATCCGGGGTGCCACTGCCGATAGCTGCCAAAGGTTCATACGCCACGATGAGATGGTTGAATTCATTCTCACCAAAGAAAGCTAATTGTGCTTCCATATACGGTTCATCTACACAGAGAATTGGTGTGATATCGTTTTCCACAGCCGTGTGTACCTTATTTGCCACATCCTGATTGGTTTCATGAAAATATTTTCGTCGCTCTGAGTGACCCACAATGGCATACACATCTGTTCCAATCATGCCTCCCGTTACTGCTCCCGTGTAGGCTCCATAGGGAAATGGTGATATATCCTGAACTCCAAACTCGACTGGTAATGACCGCTCACCCGCCATTTGGATCATAGGGAACAAAAAGGGAAATGGAGGACACAGAATCACATGAGCTGTCGGTGGTAAAACCGGTAACGATAGCGTGTGAATATATGCCGTTGCCTCCGCCAATGTTTTATTGCTCTTCCAATTTGCCACAAAATATAACTGTTTTCCTGCTTGTACCATATTCGTTTCCTCGCTACTATGACGATCGTTAGCTCGATTATCACACATTCTGAAAAAAACGCGAACCATGAACCAAGTAGAACTGTTAACTGATCTTAATCCTGATCAACAACGAGCGGTTACCCATCAAGGCAGCCCACTGTTAATCTTGGCGGGAGCTGGTTCTGGAAAAACCAGAGCCCTCACCTATCGTGCGGCCTATCTATTACTAGAACAACAGATTGCTCCCGAACAAATTTTATTAACCACGTTTACCAATAAAGCCGCGGGAGAAATGCAGGATCGCTTAGAAAAACTCACCGGCAAACGATTACCTTTCGCGGGCACCTTTCATTCGCTGTGTGCTCGTTTTTTACGAAAGCATGGTACTCAAATTAATATTGATCACGATTTTGTCATTTACGATACGAATGACCAGCAAGACGTAATCAAAACGCTGATGGCGGAACTTGATCTTGACCCGCAATTTGTTAAACCACGATCAGTTATGGCAGCCATTGATGCCAGTAAAAACGAATTAATAAGTCCTAGCGAGTATCGCCAATTTGCGCGTGGTCCCTTTCAACAGGCTGTGAGTGAAGTGTACGCTCGCTATCAATCCAAACTACATGACTATCACGCCCTTGATTTTACCGACCTACTATCCGAAGCAGTCCGATTATTTCAGACTACCACGAATGTGCGTGAATACTATCAACGCCAATTTCAACACCTCTTAATTGATGAATATCAAGACACCAATAAAGCCCAATACGCCCTCACTAAATTATGGCTGGGCCCCCACCACAATCTCTGTGTTGTGGGTGACGCGTCCCAAGCGATTTACAGCTGGCGCGGGGCTGACTATCACAATTTACTCGCGCTCAAAACCGACTTTCCCAATCTGACCACGATCAAATTAGAACAAAACTACCGTTCCACCCAAAACATCTTAGATGCGGCCTTTGGGGTGATTAAATGCAATGAACTTCATCCTATTCTCAATCTCTGGACCGAAAGTCAATCCGGTGAGGCTGTCTACATCTATGAAGCCAAAGATGAATATGGCGAAGCCCGATATGCTGCCAAAGCCATTCTGGCATACAAAAATGAGGGAAACGCCTTAAAAGATACCGCTATTCTCTTTCGCACCAACGCCCAATCTCGTGTTTTCGAGGAAGTATTATTAGAAAAAGGTATTCCTTACATCCTAGTAGGGGGGATGAAGTTTTATGAACGCAAAGAAATTAAAGACGTCATTGCCTATGTGAGATTTGCGTATAATCGTCAAGATAGAGTCAGTCTAGCCCGGATAGAAAAACTAGGAAAACGACGCCTGTCCGTATATTTGAATTGGCTTGAAACTGCTGACACAAATCAACCTCCTATCAAGGTCCTCGAAGCAGTCTTACAGGCTTCAGGATATCTCAGTCGATTTGACCCCCATGATCCAGAAGATCAGATGCGAATCGAGAACGTATCCGAGTTAAAAAGTGTCGCTCAAAATTTTACCGATCTGGGAGAATTTTTGGAAAACATCAGCTTGGTGGAGCAAGACACCCGCAAATCAGCCGATAATGATGCTGCTGTATTAATGACGCTTCATGCCTCCAAAGGACTAGAATTTGATCAAGTCATTATTGCTGGCATGGAAGAAGGAATTTTTCCGCACAGCCGGTCCATTGATTCCAAAGCAGATTTAGAGGAAGAGCGCCGTCTTTGTTATGTGGGGATGACTCGAGCCAAGAAAAAACTTCACCTTACCTACACTCAAAATCGAATGTATTTTGGTACTCGCTCTCAAAACATGACCTCACGTTTTATTGAAGAACTGCCTGAGCACGTGACTCAATTACAAACTGCCGCAAAAACAACCATAGGGGTAGTAAGTCATCCGCCGACAGCTGCTGACAATCAACTGTTAGATGACTTCCTCGCCGGAAAAATCGACATCGAGGACTTCCTAAATGGCTAGTAGTTGGTGAATAAGGAAATACGTAATCCCACCGTTTTGACAGACACCCCTAAATGGGAGCACAATAGAAGTATATGAAAAAGAGCTTACTCTTGGCCCTTATAGCAATTGTGTGGTGTGTTGTGCCTGTCTGGGCCGTTGAACCAGGCAAAACCGCCAATCGCACTGAGGTGAAAACTCAACTTACTCAACCGACCAAAGCTAAAGAAATCACCACCCAAACCCGCGAAGAAATGCAAGCTCAACGATGCGAAGCACGTCAAGCCAAAGTTACCTTTCGACTCAATCAAACCCAGCAAAACCGTGACAAGCACTACAACCTTTTTGGGGGAGTAAGAAAACGAATTGCAGCCTTAATCATCAAATATGAAAAGCGCGGTTGTGACGTTGCCCAGTTGCAGACTGATCTAAATAAATTCGACAGCTTGATTGCTGAATTTGCTGCCGCGTTTCGAGACTTCACTACTTCGATGAAATCGGTTCAAACGTACAGCTGCGACCAAACGGACACCAAGTTTGCTTCGGCTACCCAACTGGCAAGTAAAAAGAACCAGGTAGTTCGTGAGAAATCAACAGCTGTTAAAACCTTTTTCAAAAATACGATTCAACCTGAATTAAGTCAAAAAGTCAAAACATGTGCGCCGTTACCAAAGCCTTCCGCTTCACCTAAAACCAGTCCAGCCATAAAAGGAGTCAAATAACATGAATCACAAACTCGTCCTAGGATTAGTTATTATTGGTGGTATCGTTCTTGGGGGTTGTCAAACCACCACTCCTCAGTCACAAAACATTCCTCAGACTTCAACTAAACCATCTGTCGTCACCTCCCCAAAACCATCAGCCTCTCCGATCTCCAAAGATGAAGCAGAAATCAAGGATATTGGCACGGAGCTAGACCAGATCGATGTCGTCAAAGATTATCCTGATTTCACTCAGACTGATCTACAATAGGAGTCATGCGACAAATTTTCACTTTTCTTGCCCTGCTTGTATGTGGAGGTTTGGTTGGATTTGGTGTGGCTCAATTCGCTCGAATACCTCGCGATGTTCCCATTATTGCTCCCGCTCCAACTCCTAAACCACTCCTACAGTACACCTTCGCCAATTTGGCCAACTACGTTCCCCAGTCAAGCCTGATTACGCTTGATAAAACCATGGACCAAAATGAAAAAGTGACCGTTTACCTTGGCTCATTTACTACCGGCGGTAAACGGATGTCCATGCAAATCATGGTACCTCAAACAGCAACTCCTTCAGGGGGATTTCCTGTCATTCTTATGAATCGCGGTTTCGTTGATCCGTCTCAATACCAAACGGGCATCGGTACCAAAAATGCTGCCAAAGTCTTTGCTGCTGGGGGGTTTGTTACGGTGGCCCCTGATTTTTTAGGTTTTGGGGCTTCAGATGCAGCTCCCGAAGACACCATGGCTGCCCGGTTGGAAAAACCCCAACAACTGCTTGATTTAATTGCATCATTACCGTCTTTCACCATTACCAATCCCATGAAATTAGGCTTATGGGGCCATAGTAATGGAGGACAAATCACGCTTTCCCTATTGGAAATTACTCAAGAACCATATCCCACGGTTCTGTGGGCTCCGGTCACCAAACCGTTCCCGTATTCTTTACTGTATTACACTGACGAATATGAGGATGGCGGCAAAGCCTTGCGGCAAGTCATCGCTAATTTTGAAAAAGATTACGATGTCTTTGATTATTCTATAGATAAATTTTCTGATCGTTTAGTTGGTCCTATTGAATTACATCAGGGGACAGCCGACGATGCGGTTCCTGAAAAATGGTCCAGAGCGTTTACCGGCACATTGAAAGAAAAAAAGATTCCTATTACGTATTACGTGTATGAAGGAGCTGATCATAATTTACAGCCCGCATGGCAGACGGCGGTAAACCGTTCGCTTGTCTTTTTTAAAGAATTCTTGTATCGTGATAACGAATAGACCTATATGAGTTCACTCTGCTCAAAAATTATCCTCGGTTCGGTTTTCTCACTGCTTCTTGTTGGGTGTAGTGTAACCAAAAAGGACCAGGCGTTTACCAATCTGTATAAAGGGTACCCTTGCAATAATCATTGTGGGGACTTCCAAGCTGGTTATGACGCGGCACAATCAAACCAATTTATAACTGATACACGATGTGATGAATTAAATCAAACCCACCGGAATGGTTGTCTTTCCTATGTTCAGGACTATCGAGTTGAACACGAACAACCGGGAGGGTATAGTTTTCCCGTGAGGTCAAATGTCTCCAACTAAGAAGTCCACCAAGCTATATCGATCTGAATCTGATCGCATGATCGCCGGTGTTTGTGGTGGTATTGCAGCCTATTTTGATATTGATGCTTCCTTGGTTCGTCTCGGCTTCATTGCTATTATTTTGCTCGGCGGCTCAGGTCTTTTGGCCTACTTAATTCTTTGGCTCATTTTGCCGTCGGAATCAGATAAAAGTAAAGAAATGGAGGATATCATGAAAAAGAATTCTGAAGAACTCAAAACAACCGCTGAATCGGCCGCTAAAGAAATTAAAGACACCGCCAATAAATCGAGTAAATCTGTATGGGGGATGTTTCTTATTGGTTTTGGTGGTCTCTTACTCCTTCAAAACTATGGTTTCGCCCATTATCTCCAACTCGACAAAACGTGGCCTGTCATTTTGATTGTGCTTGGATTTCTTGTTCTCGGTCGCTAGGATGTTTTAATTTGACCAGAAGTAACTTTTAGGCTACAATAGCCTTCGGAAACAATTCGGGTATGTGTATGTTGCTAGGTGGGGTGACCCGCCTTTTTTTATACACAGTTACTTATTGTGTACAACCCGATTAACTATAAAACTATCAAACGATCAAACGATCGAACGAAATTTATAAAGGAGACATCATGTCCGCTCCCTTACAATCACGCAGTGAATTTTCAGCTGCATTAAATCAAATCTGTACTGAACGGGGTATTGACCCTCAGGTGGTAATAGATACCATCAAAGCTGCCATTTTAGCCGCCTATCACAAAGATTTTCAAGAAGAATACGAAGCCAATGAGGCTGCCGAAATCGTGATGGATGTCGATATTGACGCGGTTACCGGAGCCACCAACATCTTCAAAATGGAAGATGGTAAAAAAGTTGACATCACTCCTCCTGGTTTTGGCCGGATCGCAGCTCAAACAGCCAAACAAGTCATTCTTCAGCGAGTTCGTGAGGCTGAAAAGGATGCCATTATCGGAGAATACACCAATAAAGTGGGTACGATCATTTCGGGTATGGTTCTACGCTTTGATGGTAAAAATGTCATTGTTGATATCGGACGCGGTCAAGGTTTCATGCCTCCTGAAGAACAAATGCGCGGTGAATTTTATCGTATGAATCAACGATTAACCGTTTACATACGTGACATTCGGGAAACGATGCGGGGTAAAACCATTATTGTCTCTCGAGCTGCCGATGAATTAGTGGTCGAACTCTTCCGTCGCGAAGTTCCTGAGGTATCTTCTGAAGCAGTGGTAATCAAAGCCGTCGCTCGTGAACCAGGCGTCCGCACCAAAATTGCCGTTGATTCAACTCAATCCGGTGTTGATCCCGTTGGTTCTTGCGTCGGTCAAAAAGGAGTTCGAGTTCAGGAAGTTATCAATGAATTAAACAATGAAAAAATTGATATCATCCAATATACCGCTGATCCTCGAGCCTTCATCACCGCTGCACTAGCTCCTGCAGAAAACGTGGAAATTGAATTAGATGAAGACCAAAAAATTGCCACGATTTCTGTCCCCGACGACCAACTCTCATTAGCCATCGGTAAAGGTGGTCAAAATGTCCGCTTAGCGGCCAAACTATCTGGCTACAAGCTCGATATTGTTGGTGCTTCGGGTGAAAAAGTCATCATCAATGACGAGTCCAATCCTTCCATTGATACCCTTGAACTAACCGATCGAGTTAAGAAAGCCCTCCATACCGCTGGTATTGAAACTATCAACGACCTCAAAGCCAAAGCAGATGACCTGACTACAATCGAAGGCATCGGTCCTAAAGCTGCTGAAGCTATCACTGCGGTCCTGACGCCCGCCAAGTAACAAACCCGCCTTACGGCAATATATAAAGGATTAATATGGCAAAACAATCACTTCGTCCTCCGATCGTGACCATTATGGGCCATGTTGATCATGGAAAAACCACGCTGCTTGATGCCATCCGGCTTAGTCGGATTACTCAAGGTGAAGCCGGAGGCATTACCCAACATATTGGCGCCTATCAAATCGATCATCAAGGTCATAAAATCACCTTTATTGATACTCCGGGTCATGCCGCGTTTTCCAAAATGCGGGAACGTGGGGCTCAAGTCACCGACATTATTATTTTGGTGGTTGCCGGCACTGAAGGAATTAAACCTCAGACAGTTGAATCAATTAAACACATACAAGCGGCCGGTTGTCCGTTAATCATTGCCATCAACAAGATGGACCTTCCTGGTTTTTCTGCCGACATGGTCAAAGCCCAATTATTGGAACATCAAATTTTTTGTGAAGGGTATGGCGGACAAGTCCCGGCCGTCAATATTTCTGCGATTCGCAAAGAAGGGATTCCTGAACTCTTGGATATGATTATCCTAGTCTCTGAATTAGAAGATCTTAAGGCAGATGAGGACGCCAGTGTCGAAGCAGTCATCATCGAATCCAGCATGGATAAGCACCGCGGTCCCATTGCTTCGGTTATTGTAAAAAATGGAACCCTTAAAGTTGGCAGCGAAGTATTTATTGGCGATGAATCAATCAAGATTCGCGCCCTATTTGATGATCTGGGTAAATCGGTGAAGACTGCTGAACCAGGTAAACCAGTAGAAATCATCGGTTTCAAGTCAGTTCCCACTGTCGGTTCTACAATAATGGGCACTACTGGCCAACATGTCGATACCATAGTCAAACCTGTCATCAAAATTGATGACAAAGAAGAAGAAGGTAAAGTCAACTATAACATTATCCTCAAAGCAGATACCCAAGGTACCTTGGAAGCAATCCGGGCTAGTATTAGTCCTGATATTACGGTCCTTGATGCATCTGTAGGTCCTGTTCTCGAATCCGATGTGTTGTTGGCCCAATCTACCAAAGCTGAGATCATTAACTTTTCGGTATCCGTGGCTGGTCCAGCCAAGAAAATCGCCGAAATTGAAAAAGTCACTATTAGCTCTTTTGCCATCATCTACAAACTTCTCGAATATTTGGAAGATAAAATGCTTAAACTCATGGAGCCGACCATTGATGAAATTGAACTCGGCCAGGCAGAAGTGATGGCGATGTTTGAAATGAAAGGTGACAAAATTGCCGGTTGTAAGATTACCTCTGGAGAAATTGCCAAAAACCACCTATTGCACTTAATTCGTGATGGAAAGATTGTTAATAATCCCAAGATTAGGTCCTTAAAACACGGTAAGGAAGATATTCCTTTTGCCCGAGTCGGAGCCGAGTGTGGCATTGTTTTTTCCAGTTACATTGACTTCAGAGTGGGTGATGTGTTAAAATCCTATAAGAAAATTTAATATACATATTTGCGCGACCAAAAAAACGTATGACTACAGAGATAACCGCTGTCACCTCCTTAGTTGAAACTGCCCGAGAGATTTTGGTACTTTTACCCCAAAACCCTGGTCCCGATAGTATTGCTGCAGCTTTAAGCTTGGGTATTGTCCTGGATAAATCAGGCAAAGCCACCCATATTGCCTGCAGTACCCCCATCGACTTTTCTGAATACCCGCTTCGTCAAGCTGATAAAGTGACTCAAAAAATTGGCAACAAAAACCTAGTCATTTCCCTCCAAGTAGCCAATCGGGAAAGTATTGATAAAGTCAGTTACAATCTGGATGAGACAAGCAAAACGTTTAACCTGATTATTACCCCCAAAAAAGGTGCTGCGCCTTTAAGTAGTGACGCTGTCAGTTACAGCTTAGCTGGTGCTCGCGCTGACCTCATTTTTATTGTCGGAGGCACATCATTTGAAAGTACCGGCAGTCTGTACGCAGCGGAACCGAATTTGTTTACCGAAACTACCACCGTGGCCATCAATCGCCTTGAAGTCAATCCGTATGCAACTCATCATTTAACGAGTCCTTTGGCTTCATCGGTTTCTGAGTTTATGGCTACCTTGATCAAGACCTTTAATTTAACCTTGGATCAAGACAGTGCTACCAACTTATTGGCAGCCATTGATGTCGTTACTGACAAACTACAACTACCTTCCACTTCACCCGCCACGTTTGAAACCGTAGCTGAGCTAATGCGTGCAGGTGCTTCCCGTATCATGGTAACGCCAGCTGTTATCACCAAGCCACAAACGACTGCTCCCAATCAAGACATTACGATTGATGCTGCTCCCGCCTCAACTCCTGAGGAAATTCCTGAGGAATGGCTCAGCCCTAAGATCTTAAAAGCTCCCAAAAACAACTAATCTGTGATACAATCCCTGGCAGTTATAAATACTGGATTTTTGATGGTGCATTGAGTATTTGAGACTCAAGCATTCATGACAATCCAAAAAGGAACTCAAGTTATGGCACTCGAAACTAACGCCAAACAACAAATTATGCAGAAATTCGGCACCAAAGCCGGCGACACTGGGTCTCCAGAAGTTCAAGTTGCTTTGTTAACCGAAAAAATCACCCAACTGACTGAGCATTTAAAAATGCACAAAAAGGATGATCATTCTCGTCGCGGTCTCTTAAAAATGGTCAGTAAACGTCGTCGTCTCCTTAAATACTTAATGGATAAAAACGAAGATCGCTACAAAGAACTGATCGGTAAGCTAAATTTGTCAAAATAAACACACAATTCAGGGCGCCGGTGAGGCGCCCGCTTTGTCTGCCTCGTCTGACGTAAAAAGAATAGAGAGTCAGACGGGTTTTCCTGGTAAAATAAAAACATACCAATTAATAGCAAGTATGTATGAAAGGGTAGAGGAAGAGGTTGATAAAGGATTCAGCACTTGAAGTGGGGATGATCCGCTTCCGGTTCCGAACTCTTTATCTGCCAAAGAAATGTAATTCCTCTAAAAAATGTTATGGATATCAAATCCACCACCATTGAGATTGGTGGCAAATCGTTATTATTAGAAACCGGCCGATTCGCCGAACGGGCTACTGCCGCAGTTTTGGCTCGAATGGGCGACACAATGGTTCATGTCACCGTCGTCATGGGGCGCTTAAATGAAAATTTAGGCTATTTCCCTCTCTCGGTTGAATATCAAGAGAAACTCTATGCTGGTGGCAAGATCAAAGGATCTCGCTGGGTCAAACGTGACGGTCGTCCTTCAGATGAAGCAGTCCTTAAGGGCCGCGTGATTGACCGGACTATCCGCCCCCTATTCCCCACTGGTTTTATGAATGAAGTCCAGGTAGTAGCGATGGTTCTCTCCGCAGACGGTGAGAATGACGCTGACATGGTGGCGATGTACGCTGCATCTGCGGCTTTACAAGGATCATCGATTCCTTGGGAAGGTCCGGTTTCCGGAGTTCGGGTGGGTTTGGATAAAGAAACCAAGCAATTCATGATTAATCCTACCTATGCTCAACGCGAAAATTCTGATTTAGACTTGACCATTACCGGCTCAAAAACCGCGACCGTTATGCTTGAAGCAGCTGCTAATGAAGTTTCCGAAGCACAGATGTTAGAAGCATTCAAGCTGGCCGAAACAGAAAATGCCCGTATTTCAGCCGAAATCGAAACCTGGTGTAAAACCTGGGGCAAAACCAAAGTTTCTTTCATGCCCAAAGTTCCCAGTGAAGCCTGTGTCGCTGCAGTCAAAGCTGAAATTACCAAAGATCAAGTCAAAGCTTGGGTTAAAGCCGAAGCTACGCTTCAACCCCTCCTTGGGCTAGATGAAGCCATTACTGCTATCGTGGATAAATACCCCGATTTCATCAAGGGTGATATCGCAGAAGTGATTCATGAACTCATCAAAGAAGAAGCTCGTCGTCAGACCATCTATGATAAAGTCCGTCCTGATGGTCGGCAATTAACTGAAATTCGTCCCTTAACCTCTGAAGTCGGTTTACTTCCTCGTACCCATGGTTCAGCCATGTTTAAACGTGGTTCTACTCAAACACTCACCATTACCACCTTGGGTGCTCCCTCCATGAATCAATTAATTGAAACCATGGAAAGTGAAGAAGAAAAACATTACATTCATCACTACAGCATGCCGCCTTACACGGTAGGTGAAACGGGCCGCATTGGCTATCCTTCTCGCCGAGAAATTGGCCACGGAGCTTTAGCCGAACGAGC
>CAZQBH010000010.1:0-1146 GCA_964591645.1 uncultured Pseudomonadales bacterium
TCCTGGAGCAGAAAAACCAGTTAGCTCCCCTGTTGAGGCAATGACTCGGTGACAAGGAACCGTAGGAGCATACGGATTGGTGGCCATAAACATCCCTACTGCCCGAGCGGCTTTTGGTTGTCCTGCAAGCCGAGCGAGTTGACCATAGGTAGCCACTTTTCCAGGGGGAATTTGTTTGGCAATTTCGTATACTTTGTCTTTAAAGGGCATTTTTACAAGAGGGCTTTTTTAAAATATAACGTAAACACGGTACCATGTGGATGATGGTTGGAAACCAAGACGTTTCCACCGTATCGCTGCATCATGTGTTTTACTACATATAACCCAATGCCAGAATTACCAGTAGTACCAAAGGCATGACCCTGTTGAAACAGTTTAGCTTTAACGTCGTCAGGAATTCCTTTGCCTTCATCAGCTATTGCAACGGTTATTTCATCAATAGATTCTTTGACTGAAATATGAGCTTCTTTAGATCTGGCGTGTACCCGAATATTTTGTAATAGATTGGCAATTATCGAGACTACGCCTTGATCAGCTAAGACGATTCCTGAACCGGTAACGGTGATGTGTAAATCATCAAAATCAGAAGTGACTGACTTGATAACCTTTTCGATATCAATTGGACGTAGTGGGGCATTGCTTACTGTCTGTTCTTCAACCGTTTTCATATTTTGAATAAAATCGGCCGAGTTTTGGACCATCTTCCGGATGTCGGTAAGCATAGCCTGAAGAGGCATGGCTTTTTCACCAAATTTCTGATAATTTCCAACAATACCTCCGATGTAGAAGAGCCGGTTGAGAATGTCGTGGCGAAGTGTTTGATTAACCAAACGGAGTTCGGTATTAAGATGGTCAATTTTTTGATGGTTTATTTGAAGTCGTTGAAGCATCAATAGAAATGCTTGGTTTAGTTGGCACAATTCAGGTGTTTTTTCTTCACTACGCAGAAGTATTGGTGAATCGCTTTGGGCAATTTGTTTCATCAGGTCTGTAAGGTGGTGGATTGGACGAATGAGTGTTATGTCTACCAAACCATAGAAGAAGATGAAGCCATTCCGCAACTTGAATACTTGGCCTACGAGATGTGTCGGCGTGGAGTACAGCGCCTGACGGACGATGAGGTTCTTGAACTGCTGGAGAATCTCC
>CAZQBH010000010.1:1156-22432 GCA_964591645.1 uncultured Pseudomonadales bacterium
GATAGCCCCAACTAGCAAAGAGATGTGTCGTTCAAAACTAACCATGCTCATTTGAGGAATTAGAAAACAGGAGAAACTAATCGCCAGAATTGAGGTTAATATGACGAGCGTAAAAATCACTGTGCCAATTTGACATGAAAAAGTAATAAAGGGATAGTGCTTAATGAGTCGGGCAAAGCTCATGATTTTCCTTATTTTCTGTTAGCGTAATTCTTCTTGAAAAACCTGAACATCCGACCAGGGTAATTCGTGTTTGCCATCAAGATTGAGTGATTGTTCATGACCTTTACCGCAGACAATAACCACGTCTCCTGCTTGAGCAAGTGAAATACCGAAGCGAATGGCTTGACGGCGGTCCGGCTGGGCATGGATATGACCCCGATTACCGGTGGCGCCTGCTTTAATTTGATTGATAATTAATCGAACATCTTCGTAACGGGGGTCCTCGGCAGTTAAAATTATCTCATCAGCTAATTCTGAGGCTACCCGACCCATCAAAGGACGTTTGGAAACATCGCGAGCACCTGCAGCTCCAAATATAACAATTAGTTTGCCTTTGGTTAATTTTTTGGCTGCCGTTAACGTTTCTTTTAGCGCATTGGGGGTATGCGCAAAATCTACAATAGCGACAATGTTTTGGTGATTTTCAATTACCTGCATACGGCCCGGAATCCCCGGGAAAGTCTTGAGTGATGGGATTAAGGCAGCAGTACTAATACCCAGCGCGCGCGCGGCATTACCGGCCGCTAAGGCGTTCGATTGGTTGTATTGTTCAGTAAATCGCTTTTTGGCTGCTTCGCTGAATTCCTGATAATTCACTTCGGAAAAAAGACTCTGTTTCGGGTTTGTTTGAAGGCTGTATGTCACTAATTGAGTAGCGGTTGGAAGATACGGAAGTAATTTACTATATGACTGGTCATCTTGATTTAAAACAACGGTTTTGGCTGACTTAAAAATAGTTGCTTTAGCTGCCACATAACGATCGTATGTCTTGTGATAATCCAGGTGCTCGTGGGTTATGTTGGTAACAACTGCTGTTTGAATGCGTGTTCCGAACAGCCGATGCTGATCCAAACCATGAGAGGTTGACTCAAGGACTACGTGGGTAAACCCCCGATCAGCAATTCGACGCAACAGCCGTTGGAGTTGCCAAGAGGCTGGTGAGGTGACATGAAATCCGGTATCAATTTGTTCTTCACCAATGTATGCAGCCACCGTGCTAATGAGCGCCACTTGGTAACCAGCAGATTTAAGGAAATGATAAATCAGGGTTGAAGTAGTGGTTTTGCCATCAGTTCCTGTTACACCAATAACAATTAATTGGTTCGCTGGATAGCGGAAATATATCACTGCAACAATCGCTTGAAGCAGATGAAGCCAGTTTTTAACAGTTTGGACCAATACGCTCATGGTATCAGTATAGCGAAACGTAGTCCGTTAGCGATATATGATGCTGGCGGAAGTTTTCAGGTTTTCCAACCAGGTTTGAATGTTGGTGTTTTTGGCTTGACTTTCCAACTGGGATTTAACCATCGTACGAATTTCTGCTGCAGTACTATCTTTGGGAAGCAAGCTTTGATTATCTTTGATATAGGTATCAATTTGCGCATCGGTAACTTCAACTGCTCCTGCACCAAGCTGTTCAACAATGAGTTGAATTTTGATTTGGCGGTTTAATTCAGCACGAGTTATTCCTTCTGCTTCTAGAGCAGCATCGAGCGTTTGACCTTGAGCTTTAATTTTTGTTTCAATATCGGCTACTTTATCATTCACTACTTTGTCATCGATGATGACATTTTGCTTTTCAGCAGCATCTTCAATCAGTTTTTCAGTGATCATGTTGGATAGCGTTTGCTTTCCAATTTGGCTTTCCATGGTTTGGTAATATGCGATCCGACTTATAGGATTCCCGTTGACAATTGCTATGTTCCAAAATTTTACATACAAAAACCCTAAACCCAGACAGACTGCTGCGGCAACTCCCAAAGCAATTTTGGTGGAATTTGGCATGGATGAATCAGCATTGGTGACTTTTGGACTTGTAGCGATAGGCATCGAGACTTTCTCTAAATCTTGGACTGGTTTAGCAATTTTTTTAGTAGTTTTTTTAGCTGTTTTTACCACTTTAGTTTTGGTGGATGCAACTTCTTTTTTCATGGCTTCCCTTTTCAATTCTTGGTAGGTTCACTCAAGCATATCATGTTTTTTTGATAATTTAATGACGGAAAAAGATATTCTCAAGAAGCGTCCGGTTTAAGGGCAGGTATGTTGTAATACTGAAAAATTTGTTTGGCTACTCTAAACCATAATGGTGCAGCTGTTTCGGATGCCCACTGGGAAGTTTGCGGTTCTTTCAGTTTAATTATCATAGCGAATTTCGGGTTATTGGCTGGAGCAAAACCCACAAAAGAAGCGGTTGTCTTTTCGGCATCATACTGTCCTCCTATGGCGATTTGAGCCGTTCCTGTTTTACCAGCAATATCTAGCTCCTGGGGTACAGCCCATTTGGCATCTCCGTGCTTGGCACTTTGGCGCATCATATTTACCATTGTCGCGGCCGCATTTGGACTAATTACCTGGCGAACTTTTTTAGGGGGGATGGTGACCGTCTTGTCACCATCAATGACCTCTTTAACCACGTGAGGTTCCATCAGGTTTCCTTGGTTGGCGATTGCGGAAACAGCCATTACCATTTGGATACTGTTGACGACTAATCCTTGACCAAATGAGGCAGTGGCCATATCGATATCCCCCCATTTTGAACGAAGATTGGGAGCTACTTCTCCTTCAAGATCGATGTTGGAAGGTTGCCCGAAACCGAATTTGGAAATATAGTCAATTAATTTATCTTTACCTAACCGTTTTGCTACATAGATCATCCCGGTATTATCAGACCGTTCCAAAACTTCAGTCATGGTTTCACCAGGATGATACTCATTGTTCCAAGTCCGAATACTATATTTGCCAATTGATACTGGCCCGTTACATGTATCATCACAAGTCGTTTCCGGGGTGACGACTTTTTCATTAACGCCGGCTGCCATAACCACTGTCTTAAAGGTGCTTCCCGGTTCATAGGTATCAGATAGTGAGGGGTTTTTGTAGACACTTGTGTCATACAATTTGTGTTTAATCGGATCAAACGAGGGGAGCGCGGCCATGGCCAAGATTCCGCCAGTCTGTGGGTCAACCACAACCACTTCACCGCTTTTAGCTTGATATCGCTCAATACCGGCTTTGAGCTCTTTTTCAATTAAAAACTGGAGTCCCCTATCGATATACGTTTTTAGACTTCTGCCGTCCCTCCTTTCAATGTCTGCATATTCACCGGTTACGATCGGTTTACCCAGCGCGTCTTTTTCTTGACGAACAATTCCTGGTCGACCCGTTAATTCGAAGTTATATTTACCTTCCAAACCAAAGTAACCTTTGGGGTTGCCTGATCCATCTGAACCAACAAAGCCAAGTAATTGAGCGGCCATAGAAGCTTCGGGATAAAAGCGGATTTGCGATTCTTCAAATCCAATCCCTTTAAGATTGAGGGCCTCGATCTGTTTTTTAACCGGTTCCAACACGTTTCGGGCTAAGGGAATCCAGGATGTGTTTGGATTGGTTAACTTAGCGGCAATCGTCGCGGTAGTTACTACTACAAGTTGTTGATCGATTTCGGCGGAAGGCGTGGCGGTCGTATCTTCGCTCTTGGGCGCCAAAAGCGGACCAAGCATGTTGGCAAGGGAAGGAGCTGGTTGATCCAAATCTGGTGTATACGCAAAGGCAACATACGCGGGTTGATTATTTACCAAAGGGTATCCATCTGATGCTAAAATTTTTCCCCGGCTGGCGGGAATTTGAACAATGGATTGATGTTGTGTTTGAGCAATAGCTTGTAATTCATTACCAGCAAATATTTGCCAATAAAAAAGCCGAATCAACACTACAAACAACATGCAAAGAAAGCCAATTTCAATGATTTTAACCCGTGTGGCTACCATGTAATTACCATACACTATTTAGCAGAATGTTGTCTCTTTACTCGTTACTGATTAAAGGCAAGTGGGGCAGTAGCGGTAACGGAAATAACCGATGTAGGAGCGGTATACCCTAGTGTTTCTGCTTGTTGGGATAAATCATTTAAGGAAGTTTTGGAAAAAAGCTGTTGTTCTAGATCTCGGATATCGGCTTGTAATTGTGTTTGACGTTTGGATAATGTATCGATCATCAGACCGTCTTGGGCAACCCGAGCGGACATTAGGACGTTCACTATCATCAAGATAGCGGTGCAGGCTAATAACAGATAAGAAAACCTGGTAAGGTTGGTTTGTTTGATACCGGACGCGATCATGCTACCCTTTCAACGATACGTAATTTGGCGCTGCGGGAACGCGGGTTGTTATTGATTTCCGATGTGTTGGGAACAATCGGGTTTTTTCCGCATAGATGCGCCTGTCCTGCATCAATTAATTCAGAAAAAGTTCGTTTGACGATTCTATCCTCACCCTCGTGAAAGCCGATAACACATAAGCGACCACCGATTTTTAATAAACCGAATGCGTCTTTTAAAGCTGGTTTAATAATTTTCAATTCCTGATTTACCGCAATTCGCAGCGCTTGGAAGGTGCGGGTGGCGGGATGAATTTTACCTCGTCTTCCGCCGTAGACAGATTCAATTAAGTTTGCGAGTTCGGTAGTGGTATGAAAGGGACGATGGGAGACGATTGCTTCAGCAATAGCTCGACTTTTTGGTTCTTGGGCATTGGACATTAACAGTTCAAACAGTTCATCTTCCGTCTCATTGTTTACAATTTCGGCGGCGGTGATTTGATTTGACCGACTCATACGCATATCTAACGGAGCTTCGTATAAAAAACTAAAACCCCGTTCTGGTGTATCGAGTTGAAAACTAGAAACCCCTAAGTCAAATAAGATACCATCTACCGCTGTAAATCCGTATTTTTGCGCCTGATTTTTTATAGTCATAAAGTTGGCTTCTACAGTGATTAGATTGGGATTGTTGACTACATGCGCCACATACTGCAACGCAGATTGATCTTGATCTAAGCCGAGTACTTGACTCTGCCGTTCAAGCAGTTGTCGGGTATGTCCGGCACCACCCAGTGTGGCATCAATAAATCGCTTACCTTTTTGAGGAGCCAGCGCTTCGATGACTTCACTGAGTAATACTGGAATATGTTTTGTTTCGTTATTCATGTTTTGTCTCGATAGATTCAGCAATTGATTCGGCTCGTTTTTCTAGATCAGCCAAATAGCTATGATAGTGATTTCGGTCCCAAATTTCGATGCGATTAAAGGAACCGACTACTACAACATCTTTAACCAGTTTCGCTGCTTCGCGAATATGCTCTGACAACAAGATTCTGCCTTGTGAGTCAAAGTCGACTTCTTCCGCGTTATTGGCGAGATATCGGCCCCAATCACGGGCATTTTTTTGAGTGATTGGTCCATTGGCGGATGTTTCTACCAACGTTTGCCAAGCGGCTACTTCGAATAAAAATAGACAGCCGTCTAAACCGAGGGTCACGATAGCTTTTTTCCCTAATTTGGAACGAAAGCTTGTTGGAATCGACAAACGACCTTTTTGTTCAAGTGCGTGGTAGTAGCGGCCAATAAAAGTCATTTTGCCTGTCCTCTTTAACTGATTTACTGGTGGGCCTTCGATTGATTATTTTAATTATACTATGAGATGTTTTACCACTTCTCACCACTCCCTTTATTTAATACTACGCTGGCTATTTGTGTCAACCTGCAGAATATGCAAAAATAGTATTATAGGTTTATTTATTCGTCATCCTCGACCGGCGTTTCGATCGTATCGAAACAGCAGGATCGGGGATCCATTCACTACAACGACTTACTTCAAGGACGGACCTTGAAGTCGTGTATGGAAATGAATCGACAAAAACCCCGTCATACGACGGGGGTATATAGTCTGGTTGATAAATCGAGGTGGTTATTGGATGACAACGTAGGCTTCAACGAAGGGAACGGTGGCGGTAATCGTGCGGCCGTCGACGGAGGAAGTATATTCCTGCCATTTTTTACCATCAAACCCGTAGAGTTTTGGTTTACTGACGACATCGTTTAAGCGAATCGTTACTTTTCCTTGGGTGGAAGGAAGTGCACCAACCCCGCGAACCAGATACGGTCCAGCGATTACTGTGCCACTAATATCAGCAGGTAGACCAGGGCTTTGCATTACTACCACTTTTTTGGTTTGATACGGTTTATCCAACACCAACTGAAACTTTAAGTCAGATGTCGCTAACTGCGTGTAGCTCGGCTTTGTATCATCGTATCGCCAGGGAACCTGTAACGCATAGTCTTCACTGCCATTAAAGGTAAGGGTAATTTGCCCTCCAATCACATCGTCATGATAGGTGGTCGCACCCCCAGCAGATTTAGACCCGAGAAATAGTTTGTCAACATAGGGGGTTTTGCTTAACGTAAAGTTTTTTAACACGGCATCCAGGACGCCTTTGTTACGATCGTACTCAAGCAAGACTTCAACACTGTCAGCTTTTTTGGGCAATGTATGGATGACAAATTCCAACACATTGCGATCACTCAGCGGTTGTAGGGTGACATACGGTCGATCTTTGGTATCAATGAGATTGACGGATACTTTGGGGGTAGGAGCAGGTGTTGCAGCGGAATTGTTGGCAGTGGTTTTTTTGCCACAACCCCCTAGTGCTAGAGCAAGCCCCACGACCACCAATGACATCAGATATTTGTGAGACATAATCAATCCTTCAATTTTATCGTTCAACTTTAATGGTACATTCTGAGATTAAGGCTGCCAAGGCTCCAACTGCGGCTAATACGGGAGCGAAAACTGCACCAACAACCCCAATAGTCATCGGAAAGGTGACAATTGTTTGACCTTCTTTGTTTAGAATAGTGATTTTTCGGATATTTCCTTCTTTAATCAACTCTTTAACTTTGGTTAGTACTTCTTCTCCCTTAACTTGGAATGTTTCTTCTTTGGGTTTAGTGGTTTTTTTAACCGACATATTACTATCTCCTATTCAAAATAATATTTTTTAAAATCGTTTTGTAACGGATTACCTTGACAGTAATGAACCGTTTTTTCTACTGTGTTAAAAATCATGGCGGAATATGTTGGAGGATTATCTCCTTTATCAGAATCAAGCATGCAAATTGCAGTAGATGTGTCCGCATTTTCTCTATCTTTGAGAATATTTTCCAAATCATGCATATCTTTTGCTGATTCAATCAGTTTTTGAGCTCTGATTAATCTATTCTCTGTCCATTTTGCAAACCATGGGTTACTCATTTGAAGATTCGTGTACGGGAGATGGAGATAATGATTTGTTTTGGCAGTTGGTTGACTCACACTCTGTATATAGTATTCGTCTGGAGCACCTTCAACTTCAAAACATTCGTTCGGATCGGCTAAAAAAAAGTTTCCCCCGATTCTGGGATTAAACGATTTGATTATATTTAATCCTTCTTGTGCTGTTGCAGCATCAAGAATAAGCCGGACATATGGCCGACGAATATAAGAAATTTGATTTTCGGCGACGGGTAAAAAAGTCGCTACAAATACTACGCCCTTTTCGTTGATTCCACCATAATACCCGTCTTCTCTTTGGTCTGGATTTTGTATGATTAACTTTTTAAATTTATCTACATTATTGGTGTTGAACAGCTTTATCTCATCATCGAGTCTCATCCAAGGAACCGGATCTCTCGTTTTGATCAAGTACCATGCATTATCAATTTTAGTTGCCGCTAATGTACACATATTCAAAAGTCTACCACATAATCATTATTTCAAATGATTTTCGATGTATGGACATATTTCTTCAACGGTAATTCGTTCTTGGGTGGCGGTGTCGCGGTTTCGAATGGTGACCGTATCATCGGTTAACGTATCAAAGTCGATGGTAATACAAAATGGCGTACCCACTTCGTCTTGATAATAATAGCGTTTGCCGATATTGCCGCGATCATCCCAAGTGGTAGGGAAGCTAGAAGCTAGAAGCTGGAAGATAGACCAGGCTTTATCAACTAACTCCGGTTTGTTTTTTAACAAGGGGAATACAGCAGCTTTGTATGGGGCGAGCGCTGGTTTAAGCTTTAAATATGTTCGATTGTTGGCTTCATCACGCTCATACGAATCGCAAAGAGCCATCAAGAAGGTGCGACCGATCCCTAACGCCGGCTCAATCACGTGGGGAACGAACTTTTTTCCCGTTTGTGGATCGGTGTATTCCAACGGTTGGCCGGAGAATTTAGCATGTTGTTTTAAGTCGTAATCAGATCGGTATGCTACTCCCCAGAGTTCTTTATAGCCAAAGGGAAATTTATACTCTAGATCGTACGTGTCAGTAGAGTAAAAACTTCGCTCCTTGTCAGAATGTTGACGCCAGCGTAAATTTTCTTCTTTAATACCCAGGGTGACGGTCACGAAGCGCCACATGGCCTGCTTCCATGATTCCAGTACTTCTTGCCAAGGTTGCGTTCCCGGATCGAAGAAATATTCAATTTCAGCCTGTTCTAGCTCTAGGGTTCGGAAAATAAATTGGCCGGTAGTGATTTCGTTTCTAAAACTTTTACCGATTTGACCGATACCAAAAGGCATTTTTACCCGAGTTGAGTCTAAAACTTGTTTAAAATTGGTAAAAATCCCCTGGGCAGTTTCACCGCGTAAATAGACTTTCGATTTATCCCCCATCACGGTACCAATCGCCGTTTCAAACAATAATGAAAAAGCTTTGGGTGAGGTAATCGGATTTCCTTTTGGACTATTGATCTGGTGAGACGTTATAAATTCAGTCATTGCCTCCAGATTCATGTCTTCAACAACAATGCCAGTGACTTCTGGATGTATTTCAAGCCAGGCTTCAATAACGTGATCAGCTCTAAACCGATCATGGGTAACGGTATCTTCAACCAGAGGATCACTAAAGCTACCCACGTGGCCAGAGGCGACCCAGGTTTGTGGATGCAAGAGAATTTGAGAATCTAGACCAACCATGTCAGGGCGACGTTCAATAAATTCTTGCCACCACAGGTTGCGGATATTTCGAAGTAGCGTAGCGCCTAATGGACCATAGTCATAGGAATTGGCTAAGCCACCATATATCTCTGAGGTAGGAAAAACAAATCCTCGACGTTTGGATAAGGATACAATTTCTTCAAGTGATACTGACATAACTACCTTTGCTATATTACTGTTTTATTTTACCAGGCACTAAAAAGTCTTTGGAATGGAGATGGCGTTCGGCAATAGATTCAATGTAGCTTTTCAGGCCAATTTCAGAAACACTGTCGGGAGGGGCAAAACCAAGAATCTCGGTCAAGGTTTTAAAGCTGTGTAAAAGCAATTGTTTATGATTGGTTTGCGTAGACAGATTGGTGAGCGTATTGAGGAGTAATTCATAGACTTCGGGTAATTCCTGATCTTCGCGGGTAAGTATGTCAATTATTTCCAAGAGCTGATAAAGCTGAGTACAACCGATTAAATCTTGTTTTATTGCAGGAAAACTATCAATAATCACCGTTTGAGAGAGAATATCCATGCCTCTCCCTTTGATAATCAAAGCTTCCAATTCGGTCCCCACTTCAATGCTGGCAGCCCGTTTTGAAGTCGGTTTCCGGACACCTTTGGCAATCACGGTAATTTTACCCTTTTCTTGAGTAAACAAGGTAACAATCCGGTCAGCCTCCCCATAGTTAATTCGTTTGAGGATAATGCCGTGAATTTGATACGACCGGGTAATCATACACTTACCACTTGATGACAACTTCTTTATCGGTGGCCAGTTCAAATGCCTGATCTTTACTCCCTAGTTTGACGACATAGTCGTAATTTTTGGTACCCGGCTGTTTCTGAATAAACAAACGGTACTCATCACCTTTAACGGGGAGCTTGATGGTCAATTTTATTTTTACTTGCGATTCAGGGTTGAGTTCAAAATAACCCTCAACAACCTTTTTGCCATTCTCTTCTGACTGTTTAACTGAGTCGTTGTCAAAGCCTAATACTTCTCCAACCTCAGCCTCCTTGGGTAAATAAATACGAGTCCAATTCGGCATTTTACCGTTTAAACAAAGTTTGCCTGCTTCCAAATTACAATTATCTCCTTTGCGGGGATTTTTGTAGGAAATAGTAATGGTTTTGGTAGCCGTGTCGCCATTTTTTACTATTTCTTGTTCCACGCTTTGGGTGACAAACATATTTGATTTGGCGCCGCCAAAATTGGAGTCATTTATATGTAGATAATCGCCATCATAGGTTTTAATTCGGCCAGCCACATTGACGTTTTCAGCAGCATTTTGGAAGTCTTCATTAAAAAAGTACATCAACACGTGTTTTTCAGTCATACTTTTCCAAATCACACTAAAGAGATTAGGCCAGGTTTGCTTTGGGGCGCCATACGCTTTAACCAAAATTGTTTGCATGAGCGGACCCAAAACAGCCTTGCGATCAGTCACAATGGTATAGGTAGGACGATCGGCAATTTCTTCCAAAGCGTACAAAACCTGGGGACAATTACAGCGGGCGTCGTTGTCGGCGGTAAAGGTGCCAAAACCAGGCACTTCGACCGGACCCAATATCCTGACTAATTCGGTTAAAACTTGCGTATCGACGGTGATCACGCCATCAACCTTTGTTTCTCCAGGTAATTCATTGTAATAGGTGACAAATTGATTCATGGACACTTTGAAATCGGGGTCTAAGTTCATATCCCGTAAATGCCAGGTTGATACTTTGAGTAGTTTTTTAACAATGGCGGGAGGATCAATTTTCTTTTTGAATTTATTATCCAAATCGTAAATATCGCTCGATTTTTCTGGGGTAATCTTGCCTTTTTCAACCTTGAGAACGGCGTAAGCGGTCATAAATCCGCCTGTAGGTCGAAGCTCAGCATCGTTTTGAAACAGCACTAAATATTTACGGGATTCATTGAGACCGGCAATTTGAGGTAACACTGAGATGGCTGGTCGAAATTCAGCCAGTAGTGCGTCGCCTTCGCTGATCTTCTCTTGAGCCATACCGATAAGTCCGGCAACGGATTGGCCTTGAATTTTAATCCATGGATATCGCTTGGGGTTGATGGTATTTAACTCCTGGCTGACCGTGGTTAATTTAGCGGTAACCGCGTCCAGACTGGGATTGATTTTGTCGACAGTTTCAATGATTTTTACGATCCGGTCTTCCGCTGTCCCTCCAACAAAACTTCCTTGTCCTTTAAAGCCAATAACGTCGGCGTACGGTTCAATCGCGTCTACAATTAACTGTCCTGCTTCAACTCCAGCGATAACAGCGTTAAAGGCGTGATTACCGTCTTTGTAATGCCAAGCAAAGGGGGTAAATTGAAGCCAGCGCAGCGAAGCATAGGTTTGTTTGGCTGAATCAATACTGGCCTTTGATTGTTCTAATTCGGTTTTAGCAATTTCCAGGTTTTGAGTTTTAAGACCAGTATATGAAGCGACAGCATGTATCTTTGCTTCATCTAGTGAAGCTTTGATACTTTTGGCTTTGGTGAATAAAAAGAACCCTATACCAGCTAATACAATAAAAATGGCGGCAATAATTGCCAACGGAACGACCAGTTTTGTTTTTGAGTGAGTTTTCTTTATTGGAGCTGTACTGGTGCTGGGTGACGATTTTGATTCAACTTTAGGAAAAACGACTAATTTTGGTTCCATGGCAATCCTTTCCTGTTCCACTCGTACATTGTACTGTATTTTCTACCATTTACTAAACATTGCTTGGGGTGTTTTGAGAATAATCATAAAGTCTTTGGCAATACTTCGCTGACGGGCATATTCAGCATCGAGTTGCGCTCGACGGTCAAAAGGAATTTCATTGCGTCCAGAGACTTGCCAAGGACCTGTTACCCCTGGTTTGATGGTTAAAATATCTTCCATAAGCGGTTTCGTTTGCGGATACTTTTTGGTTTGTTCTTCGATTTCCTGCCGCATATATGCGCGGGGGCCGATGAGACTCATATCTCCACGCAATACATTGATTAGTTGGGGAAATTCGTCGATGGTAAGCGAACGGAGGACCCGGCCTAGTTTGGTAATACGAGGATCATGCTCCAGTTTCCAATCTCCTGCCTTGAATTGTTTTAATAATTCAGGATGCTGTCGATGGAGATAGTCATGAGCTCCGTCAATCATGGACCGAAATTTAAGCATTTCAAAATCTTTGCCGTAGCGGCCGACTCGTTTATGCCGAAAAATGATAGGACCAGGAGAATCTAAGCGAATTAAAATAGGAATGATGATCCAAATGGGTAAAAAAAGGATAATCAAACAAACTGAGGCCGCAATATCGATGCCGCGTTTGGCGGCGAAGTACAGTGTATCGGTCATGGGGATTAAGTATACCGCTCCTCGGATGTTCCTTCAAATTGAACAAGTAATTTTTTAATATCAGGAATGCGACTTTGAGGAGCTACCAAGATGGCATCCTGCGTCACAATGACCGCCACATCCTTAAGTCCAATTCCAGCAACCAGCTGATCGGTATAACTATACAGGATGTTATTTTGACAATCGAGGGTTTTTACCAATCCATGAGTAAGATTTTCTTCAGGATTTTTCAGTACCGCTTCCTTGAGTGCTTCCCAAGTGCCAATGTCTGCCCAGCCTAAATCAACTGAAAGGACCACCGCTTTTTCAGGTTCGGTTTTTGTCACCACCGCGTCATCAAAAGAAATCTTCTCCATGGTGGGATAGATATCGGCCATGACGCGTTGTTGATCGGGAGTCCCGATGGCTGCTTGAATTTCACACAATTGGTCAAACATAACCGGAGCATGCATTTTGAATTGATCTAATACGAATCGTGGAGTGACAACAAAATAGCCAGGATTCCAGGCATGATGACCAGAATTAAGATATTCATTGGCCAACTCTAGACTCGGCCGGTAGTGCCACGATTTAAATTGTTTGACTGGGAAACCATTGGCTTCTCCAATCTGATCGCCATATTCGATCCAACCAAGATTTTGATTGGCAAACCGAGGTTTTTGACCAATAAATATAAACCGATTAGGATTTTGCTGCAAGCACGCTGCGCCGGAGAAAAGGGCCTGCTTGAATGTGTCGACATGCTGGACCAAATGGTCACTCCACAAAATTGCCGTTGGAATATCTGGATCTGTCTTGGCCAAATAGGACATCAGATAACCTACAGCTGGAGCAACATCGCGCATGACTGGTTCGCCAATGATATTGGTATCGGGGATTTCGGGAAGTTGTTTACGGATCATGTCTCGATAGACTTCGCCGGTAGAAATATAAATATCTTCCCAGGCAAATTCTGGCCGTAAACGTTCGACGGCTAACTGGAGTGTGGACTTACCTTCGACGATCGGTTCAAATTGTTTGGGGCTTTTTTTCCGGGATAGCGGCCACATACGTGTACCGACACCACCAGCAAAAATAACTGCCTTCATTCGCGGGTTGATTGTGTCTGCCATGTTTCCTCCACAAATTGTTGTATGCGTTGCTGGAACACTGCGCTGGAAAACTGACGAGCATGTTCCTGTATGGTTTTATCATACCAAGTATGAGTTTTTAAAGTGTTTATTGCTTGTACCAGGGATGCCACTGTTTGCGATTCAAAAAGTATGCCAGTTTTATTGGCAACAATAATCTCTTTGGCTGAACCGCGGTTGAAAGCCACTACCGGCAATCCGGCTGACTGAGCCTCAACTGCACTAATCCCAAATTCTTCTTCCTGAGGAAACAAAAAACCTCGGGCATGGTGATACAGACAGGCCAATGTTTCATCAGAAATCTGACCAACAAATGTAATGGTGGGGCCAGCAATTTGTTTCAGATAATTTGTTTCTGATCCGGTACCGACCACAATGAGGCGATCCTTGGTTCGGTTACATGCCTGAATCGCCAGGTCAACTCGTTTGTATGGAACTAGACGAGAAACTGTTAAAAAATAGCCAGGTTCGGGGTGCGTACACGTATCCGGGTGGGTGGAAAAATAATCAGTTTCTACCGGAGGATAAATTACAGCATCAACTTGCCGGTGATAATACTGTTCGCAACGAGCAGCAACTGCAGCGGAAATGGCAATGATTTTATCTGGGCGAGAAGCGGCCATTTGATCCCAGCGACGAAGTGCCGCCATGCCGCAGCGACGCAGCCAACCCAAGAGGCCTGATCCGGCATACTCAGCGCTATGACTCCATAAATATCTCGTCGGGGTTAACAGATAGCAAATATGGAGTTGGTGGGGAGTTGTGATTACTCCCTTGGCTTCAGCACTGGTAATGGAAAGAACGACATCATATTGACTTACATTAAGCGATTCAAACGCATACGGCATGAGATTGGGTAACCATTCATGGTGTCGATTGGCCCCAGGGATTTGATTGATAAAGCTGGGAATAACGTGTAAATTATTGGCCCATGGAGCCGCTGTTTTGTTGTAAACGGCTGTATAAAGCGGGGCAGTTGGCCAAAGTGCATGAAGATTTTGGATGACTCGTTCGGCACCCCCCAACTTATTCACTCGATCGTAGACAAAACAAAGATTAGTGATGGCCATAGACTGCTTTGGTTTGTGCAACCATTCGATCCCAAGAAAATTGACTTATTTGTTGTCGACCTTTCTTAATCATGGTTTGACGGAGCTCGGGTTTTTTGAGCAACATTTCAATATATTCCCCTAATTCCTGATAATCATCTGGATCAAAATAGATAGCGGCATCACCATATATTTCTGGTAATGCCGTGGCCTTGGCGGCTATGACGGGCGTATCGCAGGCCATCGCTTCTAATCCGGTTAAGCCAAACCCCTCCGATTTCGAAGGGTGGACCAAACAAAGAGAGCGATGTAGTAATTCTTTAATGGCAGCATCCGATTGATAGCCCGTAAAGGTGACCAAGGATGTAATCCCCGCTTGGGCTACTGCCGTTTTCATTTGGTCTAAAAAGATTGAACGACTCCCCACTACCATCAGTTTGACACGGATGTGTCGATTATCTCGTAACCATTTTAGCGTTTGAAAAAGAATGGTGAGGTTTTTGTGCGGATAGGCGCTGCCGATATATACAATCATCGGTTCGGTAGCATGATCGGTTTGTCTCTGGCGTGATGGTGGATCAATGCCTTCGTAGGTGACGGTAATTTTGGAAGCGTTCAAGGTGGGAAAGGTTTTGAGTAAATCATTTTTAACGTATTGAGAAGGAACGAACACTGCTTTGGAAGCAAACAAGGCATGTCGAACAATCAATCGATACCCCAGATATTTTAGATAGTACATCCACGGGGATAATGTGGTGACCGAACCTCCTCGGACTTGATGCCAGAGAATATCATGAATGGTCACTACAAAGGGTCGATGGTACAGTAAGGGAACATTAAAATGAGGCACATGGAATAGATCCAGATGAGCTTGATTAACCGTTTTGAGAAAAGTGGTTTGCTCTCGCATACTATAGTGCCGGACCGGTGATTCGATCACGGTTACCTGAGGTTTGCCGGTAAATCGAGTGAGATATTTGGGGGCAACAAACAGCACCCATTGATGAGCGGGGTCTTCGATGAGCCGATCAACTAAGTTCATAACATATCGGCCAATTCCCGCATGTTCCAAACCATAGAGTCGAGCGTCAATGCCGATTCTCATGCAAGCGTTATCCGTTTAAATTTCATAAGGGCGATTCCCAGACGTACAAACCAGGTAATAACGATGGGATACTGTTGTTGATAATGTTTTTGATAAAACAATTCCATCGCATGGATTGACCACCCCTTAACGCGTTTGGTCGTGATTTTGGAGGCGGTGGTAACCTGACGGCTTTGTTGACCCATGCCACTACTCATGCCCTTGTAATGGAGGACCGTTACTTGGGGCCAATAGAGCACTTTGTACCCTAATGCCTTAACCCGGTAATTAAATTCCAGATCTTCACCATAAAAGATATAATCCTCATCCCACCACCCAATTTGATTACCTAATTGGCGATTAACCAACATAAACATGCCGCCGGCCGAATCAATTTCGTGCTCGGTGGTGTAGTCCAAATAACTCAATAGATACTGACCAAATAATTTCGTTTTGGGAAACATGCGCGCCAACCCAGAAAAATAGGTAAAGGAAGCCCAGGGGGTGGGAAATCCACGATGGCACGTTTCATCAATCAAACCGGTTAGCGCCAGTTCAATTCGGCAAGTCATTACCCCTAAGTTTGGAACTGAAAGATATTTTTTTACACATCGATATACATCTTCAGGGTGAAGTAGTTTGGTATCAGGGTTCAAAAAAAGAATTAGATCAGCCGTAGCGGCAGCAACCCCAATATTGTTGGCGGCTGCAAAGCCTTGTGACGTGTTTCGCTGTATCACTTTGACTTCCGGAAATTCGTTTTGAATCATGGCGACAGAATTGTCGGTGGAGTGATTGTCAACCACAATGGTTTGTATCGAGAGTTGTTGTTGACTGCGAATCGACAAAAGACACTCTCTGAGTACAGCTTCAACATTGTAGTTGACAATAATGATGGAAATATCTGGTTTCATAAAAAACTATTTTCTCCCTACTTCCGAATACAGCCGATCCAGATCTTGAGAAATGGCTTGCCAATTGTAGCGCTTGGTAACTAGCTGATAACTTTTTAGCCCCAAGTTATGCTGAAATTTTTTATCAAGTAATACTTTAATCGTAGCATCGGCGAGTTCTTCGGGGGTATTTCCAATTAAGACATGCTCGTTTACGGTCAACCCTTCAATTCCTTCTACCGCGAGCGGGGTGGCGATAATAGGAGTCTTGGTGGCCATGGCTTCGAGAATTTTATACCGGGTTCCCTTTCCCCACATAACTGGAGCCAGTAACACATGAGCCCCGGAATAAGCATGACGAATATCCTTGATAGAGCCACTGACTTTAACGTGGGGCAATTTATTGTAAGATTGAATTTCCGCGGTAGGTCTAAACCCCACAATGTGCAAATGAGCTTGAGGTAATTTTTCCCTAATAATGGGCCAAATTTCTTTTACCAAGTACGTGACCGCTTGTCGATTGGGCAACCAGTAAAATGTACCAACAAACAGAATGGTGGGTTTGCTGGGAAGTTTCTTGGGTACTGAAGCAAAAAAGTCGGTATCCACTCCATTGGCAACCACATCAACATGCTTGATCCGGGGGTTTTCTTCCAAAATATATTCCCGATCATTGGGACTCATGGTAATCAGACGGTTGCAGTACTGCCAATAATAGTTTTCCCAGTATTTAATTTTGGCGATATCAATGGCTAAAAAGGGTTTTAAAAACCATAGCTTGGATGACTGGGCATAACTCTGGTAACCCAAATACTCAATGGTTTGTTCAACCAAGATAATAGGAATCGTGGTTTTGGGAATATTCGGCATCATGTAAAAAGTTTCAGCGTGGATTAGGTCGTATTTCTCGGAGTTTAATTCGGTTTTAACGGCTTCAATCGTTTCGGGTACCAGATTCCGGGTAACCACAAATGGATACAAAGAAAAACCGGCTTTAAAAATATTTTTTAAAGTGAATGGTTTGGTAGAACGTTTAAAAACTTGGATTTTCTTACAAAACGGTTCCAAGTATTTTACATATTGGCGTTCCCGTTCCTCTTTAATCAGCGCAAAAAGAGTAATGTCGTGTTTTTTGGACAGATTTTTCAGGAGGTTGTATGTTCTAATTTGGCCACCCGAAACTAACGGATACGGAAGATAGGGGGTGAGCATTAATATTTTCATAGAGACATTATATTCACAAACAGCCCATAAATCAGCTATAGTTTGAATATGACAAAAACACCGATTACGATTTTTTCTGGGTATTTGGGTAGTGGAAAAACCACCATCATTTTAAATTCGCTTAAACAATACCCAACGCCCCGGCACTTTGCGATGATTAAAAATGAATTTGGTGATGCCAGTGTGGATGGGCTTTTGGGAAAAATGAATAATCTGGCAGTAACGGAACTGGTCAATGGATGTTTGTGTTGTATCTTGGTGGGGTCGCTGAATGATGCGGTCGATGAATTGGTTGAAAAACAACATCCTGATCGAATTCTGATTGAAGCATCGGGAAATGCGCTCCCCTTCCCCATTCTCTTGGAATTAAAAAAGAACCAGCACGTTTACGTGGACGGAGTGATTTCGGTCGTCGATTGTGTCAATTTCGAAAGAGTGAAAGATACCTCTATCATTGCCCGAGAACAAGCCAAATACACCGATTTGATAATTTTCAATAAAACCGGGATGGTTGATGAAGAAAAATTATATCGAGTAAAAGAGGAAATTTACGGTATCAATCCTGATACTACCAAGGTAGAAACTGCTGATGGAATTATTGATCCAGCCGTTTTATTCGGCATTGAACACCTAGAAACATTCGAAATGGAACATGAACATCATCACGATCATGGGATGGAAACGTTTACGGTGTCACTCCCTGCGCCGGTAGATCAAGTCAAGGTAACCGAAGTACTGAGTGCCTGTAACCCAAATAGTTTTTTCCGAATAAAGGGAATTGTGCCCTGCAATGATGGCCAGAGCCGGCTAGTTAACGCTGTGTTTGGGAGATTGACTTGGGAAGAATTACCCGAAGCTACCGATGAACATAAAATTATTTTTATTGGTCATGATATTACCCGATTTGAATCAGCAGTGCGGGATTATCTAGAAAAAACAATTGTGTAAATATCTCGTTTGGGACACTTTTTCGTCATCCCGGGCTTGACCCGGGATCTATACAAATACGAACATAAAATTCCTAGATCCTGAACCTGTCTAGCCGACAAGGCTGATCAAGTTCAGGATGACGATCTTTTTAAAACTTACAACACCGGGAGTTGAAGATCTTCATTGTACTGTTCGGATTCGTTTTAAAACTCACGGAAGTGAACTTCAAGGACGGACCTTGAAGTAAAGATCACCTGCTGGGCCAGGCCCTGCAGACCTACAAGGTCTCCTTTGAGAGGCTAGGACAGGTGACCTGGAAGTGTTTAGGACAAATGGTATTATTTGAGTATGACCTCATTTTATAAACCGATTGTGTTTAGGCATAGCAATTTCCCCGTGATTTTGTATCCTTACAGAGGAATAGAGACTCAGTTTGATCGGAATCAACCAACCTGTCTGGAACGCCATGTTTCACAATTACTAGCACAACATCCTGATAAACTTCAAAACATTTCGTATATCATTGTTATTCTATGGACCATGAATACCGATGTTATGACTGACGTTTGGTTGTTTGGTCAGTTGGAATCTTGGGAAGCTGGACCAACGATTTTTGTAACAAATTTTAAGAATGAGGCTATTGATACGATGAATGGTGTTACTGCCGGTGACGGGATGCTGTTGCTTGGTAGAGAAGAGGAACTCCGCCGTAGTCGCTCTAATATCCATTCGTACATCTTTGGTGCACGACCTTCACTTCCCTTCGACCTTACGCCGACGGAAGATTTTTATGTATGAACGAGACAATCTCCTCGGCAAGATTCTGTTCATGACCAAGGTAACAATGAGAGGCGTCGGGAATAATCACTCCTTCGGCATTCGGCAGCTGTTTGAGCAGAATGTCCATCGTTTCTTCAAAACGGTCAGGATTTGATTGACAGAAATACTCATCTTTTGAACCAGTGATAGCTTTGGTTGGAATACTAATTTGATGGAGGATAGGAGCATCATAATCCGGAACACAGAAATCAAAAATCTTTCCAAAATCATTTTGAATGTACCAGCTAACATACGTGCGATAAGTCATCTGATCATCCTCAAACTCTCGGGTAATATATTCATCCCCTCTCCCCTCATCAACCATTTTCTGAGCACGCTGAACTAGTCCGTCAATATCGGTTCTGCCGCGAGCATACATAACACCTTTAATATCCACGGGATTCAGTAATATAAGTTGGTTAACTTTGGCGTTTCGTCTACCTTCAACCATGTATCGAGCGACTTTTAGGGCTCCAGCAGAATGACCATCAAGAATAATGTACCGATATTCTTCGGCAATCAATAATTCTATCCAAGCAGTAATGTCTTTATGGGCGTCTTCAAGCAATTCGTAATGTGAACCAATACGACGGATGGTCCCCTCTGTTGTATTAAAATTGGTATTTTTGCCATTACCTCTCGTGTTGGCCGACAAAAATGCAATGTTTGCCTCTTCAAGTTTTTTTGCCAATACATGAACAAAGTTATTTTCGTAGAAATTACCCTCAAAGCCATGAATGTGAAGAAGAGCGGTTCGCTTGTCAGTAGATGGTTGATAGTACCCGTGAAGGTACAATCCATCCTCGGTTATGGTTTGTGCTAATTGACCCATAGGTGTCCTTTACGTTTTTTTATTGCCCCAATTAAGATTGGGCAAAATGGAGGCAGTTAGGATGAATAATCCACCGATTAATTCTTTGGCAAGCGGGATTTCGCGGAATACTATCAGACCAAATATGAGGGCAAAGAACAGCTCGGTGGATAAGGTAATTACTCCGGGTCCCAGCTCAAAGTTTTGGAAGCCAATAAGAAGTAAGTAGTTGACCAACATCAATATGAGACCAAAAACGATCCCAATTATCCAAGTGGTTACGGATAAATGATTGATAAAAGTTAGGGTTTGATGGCCATTAATCATCATCGCTCCAGATACAACCATACCACCAATGGCGGTTACGGCAACAAGAAAGAATTTATCTAATTTACCCGCTAAATTGCGTCGAAAACCATTCCCGATTCCGTCAAATAAACCGCTTGCCAAACATGCCCAGAAACCGACACTCATGGTTGTTGATGTAAACGGATAGATAAAACAACCTAAGCCAATAACCACTAAGGTTAAGGAAATTAATTTAAGGGGGGTAATCTTATCTCGAAAGACAATGATTCCAATTAGTTCTGAAAAAATTATAGAGCCAATATAAAACGCAAAAGTGGCAACGGCAATTTTAAGATTCAGCATGCCGATGTTGTATAAGATCACGGCAATAGGAACAACTAATGCATAAAGGATGAGATTTTTCTTGGATACATCTTTAAGATCTGCTCCATATCGCTTGCCGATGATGATAATCAGGATGGCAAACATGAAGGCTATCACATTACGAAAAACAATTTGTTGGTATATGGACATTTCATGACTCAATAATCGAATCCAGATACCAAATGATCCATAACTCGCTGCTGCAAGAAGGAGTGATAAAAAACCTATTTTCTTTTTCATATTTACCGTACCAGTTTAATAATCGTATATGCAGATTCGGAAGCTACGGTAGTGT
>CAZQBH010000011.1:0-21455 GCA_964591645.1 uncultured Pseudomonadales bacterium
TCGATAATGACGGAGAAATATCCTCACTCACCACCGTCAGATCAACTTCTACCGGACTAATTTCCAATCCGCTATTTTCTGCCGCCACTAAACCCTTTTCACTCGCCGGAGCTACTTCTTTTTCTCTTTCCTGAGCCTGTTTGGCTGCCGCTTCTATTGCCTGAATTGCTGCCTGAGCCCTCGTTGTATTATCACTCGAAAATTTGTCAAGACGAATTGCCTCCTTTAAGTATTCAGCTACCTTTGCATTACCCTTTGCAGCCACATAATCCCAGGCCATCGTTAATTTATTTCCGGTAAAAAAACCATAACGAATGGCATCAACTGTCATCAATGGGTCTTTGCCTTCAAATTCACCAAAACCAATTGCTTCATCCAACTTCAGAGTTCCTAAAGTAATACTCTTAGGCAAATCAGTTTGCTCAATAATTATTGTCTTTCGTTCCCCCACCACCTCCAACTCTTCTTCCACCACTTCTGGTTTTATTCCATGAAAATCGACACTAGGTTTATCCAATTTGGTTAAGTTGAACGTTTTATCAACTGCAGGTAATGTAACTTTACCTTGAACAATTGCGTCGAAAATATCCGTTGTCGCAACCAATCCATCACCACGTTCATCATTATCCGATATTCCTATCAACTCATATACTTGACTAGGCGTAAGATTAAGCCATTCGGCAACCACATTCATTCTAATTTGATCCGTTGAGTCTTGACTGATCATCTTACCCCCCATAGCCATTGCTCCAAGATCGTGGGCAAAATTCATCACCGGGTCATCGTTGGTTAATCCAGTTTTCCGATCATACGCAAAAGCGAGATTGTTGAGAGTCGCTTTGTCAGAATTATCCGTTACTGCGACCACCAACCTTTTCTTGCCCAACAACGACTTATATCCCTCTCGTACCAAATTCCATCTTCCAAAGGAGTCTTTAAATCCGCCTATTGATCCATCGGCCAATTTAAACTCTTTATCATATCGCACACCGACCACCTCATAGCCCATTGCTCGCGCAATTCGAAGTGCTTGTATAAATGCCTCTTGATACTTTTCTGGATCACCAAGATTCTGAACTACCTGTAATTTTCTCCACAAAGATTCTAAATTGTCAGTCCCCCTACCCCACTTTGTCCATGCATCAACAATCTCACTTAATGCCATTTTTTCCTCTGGAGTTACTTCGTCCAACTGCGGAACCTCTGCTTGTAACTGCTGAGTGTTATTTGAAATTGCCGTTGCAGGTTTTTTATCTAGGGATATCGGTTCCAATATTCTCTCCACCATTTGGTCGAATAACCAAGTCACTGGAATATATTCATCCCCATTTTTTGATGTTTGAATCATGTTGAGGTTTTCATAGAAAGTTCTTCCATTATGAGGATATAACTCATACATGGCTGAAAGTGGAATCTTGCTCGTGGAGTTCGAACTGGTTACTTTACCTCCCAAAACCACCGCCCCCACGTCATGGAACAGATCGAATAATACGTCATTATTTTCATCACCTTCTATTTGATAAGCCCTATAGCCCACAATATTATCTGCTGTAAGTCCTTCGTTTAGATTTTCCACTGCGACATAGAGTTGTTTATTTTCACCCATCCGCACCAAATTATCACCGCTTAAAGTAATGGTCTTACCCGCCTCACCAATAAACGGTTCATTTATCGGCCAAGGAACCAACGTATAACCCGATTGCCGGGCAATCTCGCTTACCGCCCCAAACGCTGTCCGATACATGTCCTTCGATTCATGGTTATTACGCAACAATTGTTTCAAATCGTGTAAAACAACCCCATATTTTTCATAAGAGGTTACCAAATCGGTAATTGCCTGATGGACTTTTGCGTCCAGTGCAGCTTTTTCCAAGTCAACAAATACATACTCTTGCGGTTTAATATCTACTCTTTGAGACTGCATCAATCGCATAATCACCGGAACGAGTGTACCTAATTCAGCCCGATCTTTTTTACCTACCAATACCTCTGTGACCAAATCGACAAAAGCGTCTAGTGAATAATCATGTGTTTGCTGAGTAGAGATATTTTTGATTTTAACCTGAGGTGCTTGTTTTAAATCATAAAATAATTCTGAAAGTGATTGCGCTTTTAATGCGTTCTTTTCACTACTGCTGTCCGGTACTAAATGATCGTATGTTTCTTGTAGCAAACCAAGTGATGCTTTCTGTTCCAAACCTGCTGCTACTCGCAAGAACAAGCGGACAAATTCCTCATATGGGTAGTGTATATTGTTGATTGTGACACCATCATCTGCCTTGACAGCAACAAATAATTCCTGAGTTGTCCTGGCCGCGATTAATGGTCGCGTCACAGCTCCCTGAGTTTCAGTAATAATTGGCTCCACCTGTTCAGTTTTTCGATCCTCAATCGCTTGTTGTAACAATAAGTTGTTCCACATTGCCGTAGTCGCCAGTCCTAACGCTTCTGCAGTATCCAACGCTGCCGTGAATCCCGGCATTATCGGCATTGTTTCCAATGGAGTCCGAATCGCTGCTTGCCATAGACGAGTTACCATTTGATGATCAACTAGTCCATTCGTCCATACATCCAATTGTTCAGCAATACCCTCGCCGGTAATTACTCGAGTAAATGCTTCGGCAATTGGGGCTACTACCTGGCTCCCCCAACCTAAACCATTCGTCCACTCAGGAACTTGATACTGCCTCATCCGCGCACCTAAAGTATCAATTATTTTCACTCGACTTAAATTAGTTAAGACAGCATCTTCAATTTGAGCTTCCAATATATCCGTTTGTTTATTCAAGAAAGATTTGTTGGTTCGTGCCGGTCCTTTACTCCACGATTTCCCCCATCCGCCTGTACTGTCTACCGATAATGAACCATCTTTGTTTATATGGTATCGATACTCCCGATATATTTTTCCATTCTCTGTATCCACTGTAATATATCCAGTCGTTTGCATTAAACCAATCACATCGCCCTCTTTATAGGACGTTCCATCAATGGAAATCGAGGTTACTGAGTCATTTTCTAACTGAACGGCCCAGCGGTCGTTGGTGTAGCGAACATTCAAACCGGGCACCAGCGGTTGGGTCTTGGTTTTGATCCAGTTTGGTTTAATCCATGCAACTTGATTAAATACCCTATCAATTACTGATGCTGCCGGATGCACTGTCGTATCGACGATGATTTCAACGACGCCCGCTATTGAAGGGACAATTTCTATCGGTTGTTGCTCCACAACTTCTTGAGTTGGCTTGATCTCTGCTTCGGCCTGAGCTGCCGCTTTAGCTTCTACCTCTTCTTGCGCTTTAGCCGCCAATTCATCCCGTTCTTTGATAAGTTTGTCCAATTTTAGCTGTGCTTGGCTTATTCCAACCCGTTGACTTCCTACCTTCTCATTAATTGCCTTTGCAGCCTCAATCGCTTGATTGAGTGAGTCAATATCATTTGCTGTAGCCAGTGCTGCTCGAGTCTCAATTATCTGTTGCTCCAATATCTCTTTTTCCTGCTTGGCCGCAGCCGCTTTGGCTGCTGTTTCTGCTTGGGCTGCTGCCAATGCCGCTGCCTTTGCCGCTTTTGCTTCTGCTGCAATCCGAGCCTTTTCCGCTTGTTCCTTGGCTTTTTCAATGCGGTTCTTAATATATCCCACCTGCTGCATTACCCCAGCTTCCGACTTTGCGTTTTCAATACCTGACACATTAGACGTTGGATCAATCTTCCGTACCTCTTCAATCGCGGCGGTTTTGATTTTCTCCAGCTTTTGCGCTTCAGTTAGTTGTACCGGTAAAGCAGCCTCTTCTGTGGGTTTAGTTGTAACCGTTTCCTTCGTTGGAGCAGCCGGGAGTAACTTCTTTGTTTCCAATCGCAAAGCAATTTGTCTGACCCCGTCATAAATCAGCCCTGCATTAGCCAATCCGGGAGCTACGCAAGTAAACGCGCTGGGTACTATTCTAGTTACAATCCATTTCCAAGTCCCTTGTTTGGGTGTTGAATTAATCCAACTCCAAGCCCCATCCGTCCGCTTGTACCACGATTGTTGTGGAGTAATATTCGTTTGGTTTTCATCTGTCTGAGTATCTGTAGATGTTACTGTATTCTCTGTCTCTTTGACTTCTTTTTCCCCGGCTGCTTGTTTCGCTGCCATATCTGCTTGGTACTTTGCTACTCGCTGCGCTTCCAATTCCCCAGACTTATCACTGGCAATCTTCAAAGCTCGACGCAACGCAGGTATCACGCCTGTTTGGTTTGTCCCCGTTTGCTGCCATGCCCAGACTCCATTTGAATCCATCAATTGTACGGTTACTGCCATATTCTTCAGTGGTGCGAATCGAGGCGTAAGCCAACCGACAAATCGAGTACTGTCATAAGCCAAGGTACCTACCCCCACCAATGGACCAAGTAAGAAAGCCCCCGTTCGAGACGCGATATACGCTGCCGTTTCCCCAGCTTTTTGACCAATTGTAAGATTAGTTCCTCTCGCAATACCCCAGATTGATGAGGTAGCCACCCAACGGGTACCTACTGATAGCCGAGATAGGAAGGGACCAATCTCCTTTATCCACGAGTTATTTACTGACGTAGTTGTTGGTTCGACCTCTGCAATTTGTGCTGCCTTAGGTTGGTTAGGTGTAGTTACATGAGCATTTTTTTGTTCCTCGGTTGAAATTGCAGTTTTGCTTGCTCGTAAGACCAACTGTTTGATTCCGTCAAACGTTACTCGAATTGCCCGACCCCACGCAGCCGCTTGAGTGGTACGATTTGCCCCCGTCTGTTTCCAAATCCAAACACCCTGATCGTCCATAAGCGTTAGTTTTACCGCCAAATTTTTGAGCGGCGTCACCTGAGGAACAAGCCATCCCGCCACACGGCCAGTATCGTACCCGATAATAACCAAACCAGTCACCGGTGTGAGCAATGCTAATCCTCGACTGGCTACATACATACCCACTTCTACACCCCGTTCCACCATAGTTAATCCTGATCTGAACGGGTTCGCTTGTAAAAATCGTGATCCCATCGGATTCGGTCGAGCTTGTCGCAGACCAATTTGGTTCATTGTTTTTGCTGCAGCTTGATTTACCAACGCTTCCTGTTGCCGAGTACTCAATTTACCCGCGCGCTGTGCGGCAGCCTGCTTCAATCGTTCTTGAATACGTTGCAACAACGCTTGACGGTTTTCACTGGTAGATACATCTGCTCGAGTAATCGTAGTGTCGGATAGTAAAGTATTAACAGTTGTAGCTAATGTTTCGTTGTATGCTGTTGCGTCTTTGCCGTGTGTTACAAATGCCACCGTTTCAAAAAACCGATCAGCAAAGAAGCCATCAAACCCACCTATGCCGTCCGTTTGATCCGAAACCTCACCCGAAGATTGTTGTTCATTTGCAGTGGTTTGATTGGCTACAGGGGTATTATTGACCACTTGTTGTTGTTCTTTTTGCGACTCAGCCGCAGTTGGTTCTACTGGTTTTTGGATATTCCGACTTTCCTGTCTATCTAATGCCGCATTAATTTCTTGTGATAATTCCGCAACCGATTCAGGCAATGTAACACTAGATTTTGTTTCCGACCCATATCCGTATTGTTCAGCCACTCCCCTCACCAGGGATAATTTCAACTTACCCCAAGCATTGTCCTGGTTAGAATATGCTACGAATTCGTAATTACCACCTGTAATCCGTTTAGTTAGTGTCGGAATATCCGATTCATCCAAACCAAAAGAATCGAGTGTTCTTTGAAGCTCCTCCCTGTCCTCCTCATTCACACTCACCATTAATAAATAATTTAATCGGGTTAATTCATCATCCGTTAATCCTTCAGCTTTTAATTTTCCAGCCACTTGATCAAGCTCACGCGCTTCTTGAGCAAACATATCTACAGCAGATCTAGGGAACCCAGATATGAGCCCAAAAAGTCTCATATTTAGTACCGATTTATTTCTGTCCTGAATTAAACGTGTAATCCAATCAAAATTAACTTCACCTGATGAAAGCAATGCAGTTTGAGGAAAAATATCCTTATTTGACTCAATTACTTTCTTGAGAGATGTAATGTTTATAAGTGATCCGATACCAGAGGTATAGATATCAGGAATAAACACGATGTTTTTATCAAATTTTGATACATTTTTTAACGCCTCTGTCATGATTCCACCCATTCCTACGATAGACTGCACAGAAGATTCAGGAGAAACACCAGTAAAAACATTAGCTATATAACGTGAAGATTCTTCCAAAACAAAACGGCGTATCCCATAAAAACTATTCATGAATGCAACAAAGGAAGTGAACCCTCTAACAGCCTTTTCCCTTGTCGTTGGAAATCCTTCAGGAACGATTGATATATCAACAGTTTTAGAATCAATATTTGTCGTAATTGATTGACTGTTAGTTTCTCTTTGCGACTCATCCGCAGCTGGTTCTACCGGCTTGGTATTAGCCACGGAAGCCGTCGTTCCAAATGGCTTGCCCTTTGCTCGTGTAATTAATCCATCCGCTAAAAATTTTGATTCGCTATCTTGCACACCCAACATCACGAATTCTTTTCGTAAATTTTCAACATCTACACCCGTTCCGTCTCCAACACTTTCCAACAATGTTTGCAATTCACTCATATAAGACGATTCTTCAGTACCGGGAATGTAACTGCGCAATACCGCCAACGATCCGCCCGATGATCCTGAGCCGATAGATAACCCCCGTGCCAAATTCACATTGCGCGTTTCAATTACCTCTTGAAGTATTTCTGCTGCCGTTTTTCCGGTAATCTGTAAACCAATTCGTTGTGTTAATTGTCGGGCTAGCAACACCGGCAACCCCGCCTGTTCCAATCCTTTAGTTAGTGCAGCCGCAATTTGATCAGTTGTCACTTTTCCTTGGTCAACTATAGTCGTAACCGCCTCATTTATTGCTCGAGTAGCCGCTTCTGAAGTCGTTAATTTATTGGCAGTTTCCTGAGCAACATAAACAACCTCACCTGCAGATCCCCGTGCATAGGAATCTGGAATCGGATTCGTTGATAAAAATTTCTTTATACTCGAATCAATCCCCGTTCCAGCCGAATCAACATATTGATCTGAATGAGCTAAAATCTCTTCAAAATCTTTTAACGACAAAGTCTGACCATCTAGTTCAAATGATTTTTCCAGTTGAGCAATTGCGTGAGTTGACGCTCCGTTGGCTTTTGCCGTTTCCAAAATATTCACCAATCGAGCTCGAGCTGCTGTATATTCTTCATGCAGGACTGTTAACGACCTTTCATTCATGGGGATTGATTGAAATGCCCATTCATTTTCCGACACTTGTTCATCAATGTCTGACAACACACGTTGAAGAGGCTGATTCCCCTTTGACGTTTCTTGCAATTGACTCACCAGTTTCTTTTCTGTTCGGCGTATCTCTGACAATCCCCGTTCCAAATTAAAATAAGCCTCAACTCGTCGCTGATTTTTGTTGATAGTATTAAGCAATAACTGATTCGCCTCATCCATTTTTCCAGATACAATTAACCCCTCAAGACTGTCTCGTTCAGATGTATTCGAAACCACTCCAAAGAAGTGATATGTTGGCAAATCTGCATCCCGCAAGCGGCCCGCCCCCTGGCGGGTAATATCTGCAATTGATGAATCGACATCGCCAACGAGCAATATTTTGTTAATATCCTTTGCAGGATCTTTTGCCGGCTTGAAATTGAGTCCTCGGGTCCGATCTTGAGAAATCGCCAATATCCCCCGTTGACCTACGATGTCTGCCCGTTTTAATTCTGTCTCGGCTGCCTCATATAACTCACTCGCATCCTTATATGAACCCACCGGCATCTGATTACCCGAAGCACCCACTCGATATAACTTGTTGGACGTATCTCCATCCATTAACGCCAGCAAAACTGTCTCATTGGGCTTTAACTCTTTTACCACTTCATTAACTACCCCGTTGGTCGTTTTATCCAGACTTTCATTTAAAACATTACTATCCACAATAAAGGCAACTCGACCGCCATTCAATTCTTCCCAAACCGACCATTTCAACTGCGGAATCAATTCTTGGATATTTTTGGCTACAAACGTCTTTGTTGGTTTATGTAATGTCTGCGCTATGGCCGTTCTGCGTAAACCCAGCTGGGCGGTCGGTAAACCATCGGTGGCATCCATAGCAATAAAACCACCTTTTTTAAACGAGCTCATAATGTCATTAATAGTAGTAATCACTGATTTGCTTGATACCGACAAGTCTTCCAACATTACTGCCCCAGCCGCATTAATGCCCCGCTTTTGCAACATCATTAGTCCCTCATCTTGAAGTGCTAATCGCATCATTACATCGTTATATTCAGTGCCGGTAATCATTTTTCCATTAGCTAGTTTAACCAAACCATCACCAAATTGAAGATCATTCCCTACTACTTTAGACAATGTATCTAATCGGCTATACGCTGCTGCAGTATATGCATTGGCCAACGAAGTGAATCGCTTGGCTGCCACTTGTTCCGCTTCAGTTGGATAACTTGCCAAAATTTCAAAATCCTTTAGCTTGCGTAAACCATCAAATTGACTAATGAGTTGTTTTGAATCGGGAATTGCTGAAATTTCATCGATACGTTTAACGATCATTGAATCAGCTGATAGAGCGCCATCGGTTTTTATTTTTGCAATCAGTTCCCGTATAAGGCCGGCAGATTCATCTAGACCAATCGGTTCCATTTGCCCATTCGCGATATTTCGTTGTAATCGAATTTGCCCATCACGCACTTTTTGAATGAGTAATAGATCGTCAGTATCTCGATAAATCCGAAGTACTTCATCGCCTCCGCCTGCCAGCCCATATCCCATTCGATTCCCGGCTGGCAATTTTCCCACGGCCATTTTTTCACCAAGCGGTGTACTCCATCGACCTCCTGCTACTTGGCCAATTTCATCACCTGAGGCAAGAGCGTTCCGGCTTAAAATCTCGTCCCATACCTGAGCAATTTCCTTCGTCGTTTTTAACTGCTCTTCCAAACCATAACGCATCGTTTTTACATCATTAATGGCATAACCCAACTGAGCATAATCGGATAAGATTAAGGCGCCTCTTGCTGAAGTACCGCTCCGTTTGACCCGCTTGAGAACGGTGGTCGTATCTATAGCTTCAAGTTCAATTTTGCCATTCACTTCCTTTATTTTGAAAAATGCTCGTGACCCATTAGATTGTTGCTTAAATACATATATGTCCGAACCATAAAATTGTTCCAGGTTTTTTGCCAAAGCCACATTTTCATCTAATAAATTCTCTGGAAATGCTTGAACTCCATTGGTTCCCCGCATCATAGCAATTTTAAACGTCAACGGATTGGCTACGGTATTTTTACCGCCACCAGTAGGTAAAGTTAACAACACTTTTCCATCTTCATCTAACACCTGCATGATCTTTCCATAACTCTCCACTTGGCTATACCGCAAACTAACAAATCCCGATTTCTCGGCAAGCAAGTCTGTCACCTCTCGATTCATTAGATTCGCCGACAACAATGATTCAGTGGAATATTCCACCCCCGCTTTTGGTACATAAATGGGTCGACCACCCACATTCACAAGTTCAAATTCATCCGGATTAAATTTCAACGATAATGACATTTCATACTGACTTGGAGAGATTTTTAACCTAACATTATTAATTAATTCATTAGCTTTCGATAACAATGTTGGTTTTTTACCCAACGTCCACGGATCGATGTCAGTAATTTGCATCAGTCTGGTTGATACCGCACCATCAGAGGTTGTTGTTTTGGTGACCGACCATTTAGTTTGAGTTCCATCTGTCAATCTAGTAGATATTACGTCACCCTCCAACAGCTCACCGCGTGCCACCTTTCCTTCCAAGGTTCTTTGAATCTCAGTGACTGATACTTCATCTCCCAAAGCTAACTCTTTTGCTGACCAAATCCCTTTACTGTCCCGTGTGGCCATTACTACTGCTGGCTTATCATTACCACTAATTGATTTAAATTGATTCTCGACCACCGTCTCGTCACCAACAACGATCTTATTAACTGATCGCGAAACTGTTTCTTCACTTGGTGCTGCTTTCTTTAAGAAATTAATCCACTGAAAATTCCCCTTATCATTTACCCCTCGGGCGATAATTGACCGAATACCCGCGGGGACACGTTCGTTTCCAGCCAATTTGGCTGCTCCCCGCAGCTCATCCACCGACATCAAACTACCATCTTTTGAAGTTACTATTTTCCAAACCCAATTCCCCTCTTCGTCCATCACTGCCCGCTGTTCGCCTACGTTAACATGTCCATTCTTAACGTCCTGAGCCAATAACAAATCATTAACATATGTAGGTTCATTTACTGGTGGTGCCCGAGAAGGTGCTGTATTTTGTACCGGTTGAGAACCGACTTTTCCTCTTCCTGGCACCTGCACTGCCTGTGTCGTTACTTGAGGAGTTTGAACTGTTGACCCCGGTGTTGTTGCTAATTGTTGCGAGCCATCCGTTGACTTGCCCATCCTTTCAAAAACGGAAGCCATCCGAACATTTTCATCAAACCGGCCGTTTGAAATTAACCGTATGGTTGAATCTCCTCGTTTGATCGACATGTCTTCACTCCGTATCACGGTAGCTAATCCGCCTGTATTGTCTTTGGAAATCGTTACCGTCATCGTATTCCCATCTAATCCTTTGGTAACAATTTGATCGCCTTCTTGGAGTTTGATTACGTTCCCTTCCGCATCTCGAATCACGCTCCCCGGTTTAACCTGAAAACTTGCCAGCGCTTTGATGGAATCGGTTTTCAACAATGCATCTCGTGTTTCATTGGAAACCTTCGTAAGGAGTTTTTCCACAAATGCTGTATTGTCGAAACTCTTTTTGGCAAATGAGCTCATTTCCACACTGTTTAACAATGTCTTGGCTTCAGCTGATGTCATGCCCTGAGCCAGCAACGTCGGCGTCAGTTCTTTAAATAATTTATTTTTAGCAATCAGATTCCCAATTCCCTCACCGATAACATTAAAGCCAGTATCCATTGCCAACATGCTGACAAATTCTATTGTTTCTGCCCGTTTTTCATTCGCCAAAGCCAGCCGAGCCGCATACGTTAATTGCTCTTTATCCTCGGGAGCAGCCACCGTTGCTGCAGCTTCCAACTTTGAAGCAAACCGCTCGGCTGATGTGTCGGTGATAGCGTTGATCAACCCTTGACTAGCCGCATCGTAGACGGCATCAATCGCCACCTGTACCCCCAGGGATAATCCACCGGTCGGTGCAGCCAAAGCTGCCGTAGCTGCAGCAATGACGGTAGCGCCTACATTCTGACCAGATACCAAGGCATTTCGTAACCCAAAACCGCTTGTACCGGTCTCGGCAGCTTGATTACTCGATTCCTTAACACTATCCGCTGCTGCCTTAAAAATTAATTTTTGTTGATCTGACAAATCGGCATATGAATTATTTTTTAAGTCCAGCGGTAACCCGGCATAGTTCATTAATTCCGTCACCCCCACCGTCGGCTTTCCTGACATCATGCTCAATAGATTCTGGCCACTCCCGGTCAACACATCCCGTTGATATTGGGCGCTATTTGGAGCGAACGTCCGATCGAGCGTTCGCATGGCGTCATAACTCCATCGGCCATGTGAGGTACCAAACTTCTGGCCGTTTACCAAGTCGGTTACTGCTGCAGGGACATCTAAATATTTTGGAGCCAATACGATAAACTCCGCCACAGTAGATGGTTTTTGGTTGGCAAATTCTTGGCCAAACAATGCTGCTGTGTTCTGCCACTCACCGCCCACATACACCTGATCTCCGATATAGGGATTGATAGCTGCCCCCGCTGCCTTCACAAAAGACAGATTAACGGCATAATCCTCTGCCTTTATCTGGCCCGCCGTGCCAGAGTTGTTGATCTCCTTTTGTCGAATCTCACTCGCCACTTGTTCAATTTGTTTTATTTCCTCAGCAGTAAACTTGGTGGTATCCAACGTTCCGTCATCTCTGATTGCTTGTTGCCCTTTTTCTTGATAGATGCGTGTCGCTGCATCGATGAGTGAATTCTGTTCTACTTGGGAAGTCAAACTACCAAAAGTACCTTGGGTGGTATACGTTTCAACATTCTCTTGACAGCGCATCGAGACAGTTGCATTGGTTGCTACAATTTTGCCAGCCAAAATATCCAAACAATAATTATCTAGATCTTGTTGGCCCTTCAACGCAATGTTTGCCACTACCGCCCCAACATTATTACCCTTGGTAGAATCAAAATTATCCGCAATGATTCGGCTCCAGGTACTTTTCTGGGTTTCTTCCGCAACTTCGGGCACGCACACCGGTTCTTGAAGGAAATTTTTGGACTGGCGATATCCGGGAGCACACTGTTCATAACTTCCGGTGACCAACGACAGCGGATTCCCCGAAGGTACGCAAGTCTGCAAATTTTTATCATAAACCTCCAAACTCCCTTCACATCGTTTTATTCCAAACAAACCATTTCTGATGTGCTCATCATTCCCATTGATATAACTCGCCCTAACCGCCTTGCCATTTTCATAATAAACACAAATGTTTTTGGCGGCATCATAAACGGAGTTGGGCAACACAATCGAACAGCTTTCCTGGCTTTTCCACGCCTGATTTACGACCTGACTGAGTCCAGATGTGTTATTTTGATCAACATTTGACAACATTGTTGATTCAGTTGTTTGATACGCGGCTACATATTGAGTCAGTAGGTCTATATCTTCCGGTACATATTTGTCTTTTAATTTTGAATTGATCAGGTATTGGGCATATTCGGCCACCTTGATACACCCTTTTTTATTTTTTACATATGCTGGATCTTTTTCGCACGTTGCCTGCAGTTTTTGGCTGTCCCACTCCGCGATCATGTTAAATAGTTCAGTCGTTTTGTTGTTTTCAATTACTTGTCGGTACGCGGCTTCATCCACCGATTTTAGCTGTGCCAGGGCCACTTCTTTCATCGCCTCCGAACCGGACATACACACCTTTGTTGCCTCTGAAAGATTCATCTGCTTAACGTTTTTGGCAATACATTGTTGCTTTAAATCATCGCCAATCTGATTATCTAAAGAACCACCCGAAGCAAGTTGGTACAATGAATCGACTTTATTGTTCCGTTTGGCTTGTTCCAATGCCGCTGCAATCTCCTGTGTTGTAGCTTTGGGAGTATTCCGTACAACTTCTTCTCGACAAGTATTTGCCTGTTGGTCATCCAAACATGAGCCTAATTGTTTGGTCATGTTTACAATCCGGTTATATGACGCAATTTGGCTGTCTACCATTCGGTTTATCGCTACGTCAGCCTGTTTCCTCTGCTGGCGGTATTCATCACAATCTTTAGCCTGTTTACAATCCATGTAGTTGGTAAAAATTTCCTGAGCTTCAACTTTGCTTGCCGCTACTTCTTTTTGTTTGTCGACCATCACCTGAGCTGCCGCATTAACCAATAACTTATCCGCATTCCCCATTGCTTGAGCTTCTTGTGCTAAATTGTTGTCATCCATTGAAACCCAACAGCGGTGATATGTTGCATCAGGTTTATCCTTCCCATTAGGACATATATCACCTGATACGGGGACATACACTTCCTTGACCCCATTTACCTCTCTCATGTTGGCAATCCCGTTTTGATCACATGCGGTCCCATCCAAATTCTTACAGGTACCAGTTGTATTGACGGCTAATTGTGTACACGTTCCCAGCTCATAACACGGCTTTTCCCCGCATTTATCCTTGATCAACACATTGCAGCCTTTACCTTCCTTGACACCTTCATCACCACAAAATCCACCGCACCCGTTACACCAAAATGAACACTTGGGGTCAGGAGGTTTCTGCGACGCGGTAGACGTCGTAGTGGTAGAAGTAGAAGTGATGGTAGTCGTAGCGGTTGAATTCGTCGTCGCAGTCGAGGTTGAAGTGGCGGTATTGGTTCGTACCAGCTGGCAATTACTTGGACATTTCGAACCGCTTGTTTTTGTCGTTGCATCAAACAGGCCATTTTTACACTGGATACAATCATATTGACTGGTACACGCATAACTCCCGCTCGCCACAGTCCCGCATTTGGCTGCCGAAGTTGAACTGGTTGAGGCTGCCGTCGTACTTGGCTTGGTGGTTTGAGTCGTAGGTGCAGTTGTGGTGGTTTTTTTAACCGGCAATGGGGTAGGTGGTTTTGTGATCGTCGTGGTTGTTCTCGTTGTGGTCGGAGCTTCTACCTCTCGCGCGCTGACTTGTGTGGGTCCAATGTATGAAAATGGCGTCAACAAATTTACCAATAAAATCACCACGTTAAACAGCGAAAACAGTTTTCTGGAGGTTTTATTCATACACCGACACCTCCAAGGGCGGGAAAGGAGCCGTGGCTCCGCCCACGGGCAGCGCATTCCACTGCTCCGGTCCACTCCCTCCCTCTAAAACAAAATCTTGCATCGCTCGATCAAATATCCCTAGGTCAATCGCAAAATTCCCCGCTTCATTAGCCTTAACCGCTTCCGGATATTTCACTCCAGAAATTCGAGGATATACATAAACCAGAGCATTGCCTACCGATTTTCCTTTCAGATCAATCACTGTTCCATACCCTGGTCTCGGTAATACCGGATCCCCTGAAACAAATGTTTGTACGTTTGAAAACGTAAATGGATACCACCATTTTCCTGAGTAAATCATGATTCGATACGTGTGATTTTCCTCCAGCCCTTCAATGGTCACCAAATGAGCTTGCGATGCATCAGATTCACACACACGCTGGGGAAGTAAGGTTTTATCCCAAACAGCTACACATCCATTGATCGATTGGCTCGTTAACCAGGTGACCGCGAAAGATTGCGTTCCCACATTAGCAAATCGAAGCCGAATCGGCCGGGGTGATTGCAAATACAAAATCCACCATACTAATCCCATCAATAAAAGAGTGAGAATATAGTTCCACTGCAAGTTGGTTGGCCAGGACAATTTTAAGGAATATTTCATGGATTTGTCCTCAAAGTTGCCGGGATTAACGATTTGATCATATAACCCCGGTTAGCTTCTAAAGGAAAATCATTGCCGTACGCTTGAATATCAGTGGGTGAATACCAACGCTTGACCAACACATCCCAATTCCCCGACAACCATCGATCAATTTCCGTTGCTGTTTCTGTTTGATCAGTATGCAACTGATCCAGTACTGCTTGAGCTGAAGCTACCGTTCCTGGAATGATTCCTACTGCGTTCCAGCCAGGTTTCAACGACACGGTTCCTAAAGCTGTATCAGCATCAACTGCTTTGCCACTTACGATCCACTCCACTGGTTGGTGATTCAAGACGAAATATGCTTCCCCTACTCGTATTGGAAAATCATTGCCATACACTTCATTCCCCCGTACGGAAAATGTTTGCCATCGGTCCCCGTTCCATCGGCTAATGGTAGTGACATAACCCCCAACTTGCCTGATGCTTTTGGTCAACTCTGATGCCGATTTTATTGTTGTAGGTCGGATGGGGAATGCAATAAAATTCCAACCGTCGACCAATTGGTACGTTACCTGGGTAGGTTCCTGACTCAATTCAGTAATCTGATTTACTTCAACCAAGGACGGTTGGGTTATTTGAGATTTAAATGAATTCCATACCTGTCGAGAGGTCACCAGCCAATAAACAATCACGCAAAGTATGCCCGCCATTCCCCCACCAACGATTTTTACAGTTGTATGTTTATTCATAGAGATTGATTAATCGGTTTACTTCCCCGATTACCTCTCCTATTTCAATTAAGCGGCTATTCAAGAGCCATCGCAAACCAGAGCCGTCCAAAGACGCACCCATCGGCTCAATCAACGGAACATTGCGAAATTTGGTTCGCGATAAAGAAGAAATGACTCCTCCTAGAGATTTGCCATGCAAACCCGTTGTTTTTTCCAGCTGGTGAACCGTCACCACCTTGTCGGCTTGACGCAGAAAAGCCAAGAACACAATCAGCTGGTTTTTGGTAAATCGTTTAATCTTGTTTCTCATAAAAAAGCGGACCAATCCTCAGTCCTTTCTCTAGTAAAGCATGTCTATAACCTCTATATCAAGTATCAATTCAGTACTATGTATGCGTTCACAAACTTGTAATGCCTCAATACTATCGATAGTCTCAATAGTATGAATAAATACATAAGTATTTATTTATTCATAAATATCTAAATACTTTATTTATACTTACAGTTCTTTATTCTCATGTTTCAATCGCAATCTCAATAATGACCAAACACCTTTATTTTAGAAAAATCAACCACTTGCTTATTAAAAATCCAGATCTACCATAAGCACGTATGAACACAGAAAAACACACCGATCAAATCCTTCTCTACCTCGCTCACCTAAGCGATGACGTCGTTGGCCCCCGTATGCAACACGGAGAACCATTGGCAGCTATCTTTTCCGATGGAACATTTATCGAATACTTGAAGCAGGGTCAACAAATCGGTTTGCGTCCCGATCAAATCATTCACAACCTAAGTCTTCGCTGCGGTATAACCCACATTTAATATCGTTTTCCCTTTGGTTTGGCAACAAAGTCATGCAATTCAGCCATCTTGGCCGGTTCCTTTTTGTAGAGATACAAAACTTTGTCTAAATAATTCCCCAAATCTTGATAATATTCAATCCCATCCAATTGAATATCATCATTGGTGACTGGCTGCTCTATGGTTTGATCCCCCGAGGGAACCACGGTTGACCGAGCATGTACAACGATTGATCCAATATTTAACGTTCTCCAAATAAAATTGGGTGATCTTGTTTTAACTTTTACTACCTCATCCCAAATAATTGATCGGTTGTTGACCGTCCAAGGGGTGGTGGCCATAAATCGAACTACCCGCCGATCAGTGATAAACGCCATGCTTTTCTTTTCCGACACCGTCACTCCCCACCAACCAATAGCAATCACCAATAAACCCAATACCATTCCCATTAGACGAATCAGTGTTGAAAAATCTACCCCGCCGCCAATAATCCAAAACAACACCCACAATACCAAACCCATCAACACTACCCGAATCAACTTGAATATGTGCACCAATGGATGAACCACTACCTGATACAGTACCCGCTCTCCCTCTTGTTGTCCGTAAAACTCGCTCATATGTCTAGTCATTATATCAGTAATTACCTCAAGCAAATAGGCTTGTTTTCGTCATCCAGTATAGAGAAAATAAATATGTATTAATTACATATATTATTGGATCAAACGATATGTTTAGGACTGAAAGTGAGACACGTTTAACGGGAATGAGTCCAAAAGAAATGATTGAATACCTGAGACTAAACTATCCTGATCAATTAGACGATCCAGCAGCTGTTTCTCTCCTTATGCGCGTTTTAGGTAAAAGTACCAAAGACTGGAACAGTCCTTCAGATTGCCTCGGTAAACCTGGTGAATAGTATAATGAACGCATGGCTCATCGCTTTCTCATTGCCTCTCTCATCCCGGAATCCGTCTCTGCTCAATTACGCCAACTCTATCAGCAATCCTTTCAGCAACCCTGTAGTATTACATTGTTCCACACCACCTTTATTCCACCGTTTACTACATCCAACCCCGCCGCTATTTCTACTTTTTTAACCAGTTTGCCCCCATTTAGTGCTCATTATTACTTTGGACTTCCCAGCACCTTTACTACTCCTCATCGATTAATCCTCTATTTACCTCTGCTACCTCAAAGGGATCTCAGCCAAACACACCAACATCTCACTACTACCCTGGCTAAATATCTGACTATTGAAACCACCCACTTCGCCCAGGAAAAAATTCCGGAATTTTTACCCCACGTCACCTTAAGTTACCATTTTGAATCCCTGGCAAATCTCTATTTGCCCCCTACTGATACGTTCAGCCTGCCACGACCCCAACTCCTTGTCGAAGTTAATCAAGGCATTTGGGAATCTTACTCAACATGAATTTTTTTGGTGGCACTGATACATGTGGGACATATTCCATACGTTTCCACTTCGTGACCCCGAATCTTCCATCCACTAGCAATCGGTGACAATTCCGTCCACTGTTTTAAAACCGGCAAAATCTCACCCCGATCGGCCGATACCACTTTGCCGCACTTCTCACATACCAACATATGGCCGGATCGCTCATGAGCAATCATAAAATGACGGCCTTTTTTGCCCGCCACCTGTACTTCTCGCAACACTCCTGATCGCACCATGGTCGTTAAATCCCGAAAAACAGTCGCCCGATGCACACCTAATCCCGATCGACCCAAATCATCGATTAATTCATTGGAGGTAAATGGTCGGCCCCACAACATAATGAGTCCAGCCATGGCAATTCGGGGCTTGGTCAACCGCAAACCGACTGCTTTCATTCGCGGTAATAATTGATTTGATGAAACATTTATTTCTTGCGACATAGTCGCATGATAACACATCACATTTCCCAAATTCAATCTCCCCTTCCCCACCTAAAGGAAAATAACAAATATCAAATGACAAATTCACAATTCAATAACAAATAATTAAATATTTAATCTTTTAATATTTGATGTTGCATTGATGTTTGTTATTTGTGTTTTGTTATTGTTTTCAGTTCGTATAGTTTCTCGAGATAAAAATTTCGCCATCACCACCCACCACAACGGCAACAACTGCAACATAATCCGATCCACTGACGAACGTACATATGCCGTCGTATCCAAATTGGCAAACACATATACCCCCGCATACCCCAAAACCATCAATCCTAAAACATTCCACCAATATTTATTACGTGATTCCAGCAAATTCAACTCGCAGCCCCTGCCCGCATTGCTACGCAAAGCGTTGCAGGCGGGGGACCTTGATTTACGAATCGAGGAAAAAAATCGAATCAAAAATATTCCCCACACCACATACCAATTCCGCCAATTCACCATCTCCTCCCCAACACCAACAATCACCATTCCCAATCGTCGCATCAATTCCCCTACTCCCGGCCAACCAAACACCACATCGCTGGGGATTCCTCCCACCTGCACTACAATTTGCCAAATCACAAACGGTATGATGGCCACAATACAGCGCAATACCCAAATACCTCCTTCCTTTACTTCCTTCCTCCTAAAATAGGAGGGAGGACTGAGGTGGGGGGTATTAATTAAAAAACCCAATAGAAATATCCCTTCTGTTTTTATCATGCTGGCAATCATGATGATCCCAACAATCCCCCACCATTGCTGTTTTTGCGTAAACCGCATGCAAAGAGCTACCAACAAGGTGATCCAAATATCCGCTAAACCTGCGTGCAATCGTCCTCCTTGGGCAATCAATGGCCCCATGTACGAGGCTACCGTAACCCAGCCAAGCGCATGGAGCTGATCGTGCCCCTCCCCACGAAGTATGTGATACAACAATCCGAGGATTGTCACATAAACCATTGGATACAACCACAACGTCCAACTGCCCCATGACAATAGATAAGGAAGTAATAATGGATATGTTTGATGGCTATAGTGATATTCGGGATTGCGTAAAAGCTGCCAAGGAATTCCCCGCTCTATCGTCATCGCCTTCGCTTTTAACAGCCAAATTCCATACGCATCCACATGCTGCGAACCAAACCGCCACACACCTGTAATCGCATACGCCACATTAATCAGTAATATCAAAACACAAATCCACAAATAACCATTCAATACTAAATGTTTTAATAATGTATTATTTGTTATTGATTTGTTATTTATCATTTGATGTTTGTTATTTACACCTTGCTCCCAGATTCCGATATCGCCATACAATTAATGCCTCTGATTCAGTAGATTTTTCCGAACACGCTGCCACAGTTGGTAAAAAGGGCCGCGGTGACTCTGTCAACATCCGTCTTACCTGCACACCCGACCGCACCACACACATCCCTGCCAATATTCCCCATAATAGATAGTTAATCCATTTCATGAATGAGTTGTTCCTTTTGCTGTCGGCTCATTTGTTTTATTTCATGCTCCCGTTTGCTGGCTGTCGACCGATCCGACAGTTTTTCTGAATATACCAATACTACCGGTCGCCTTCCCGCGGTATATTTGGCTCCCTTACCTTCATTATGCAATTGTATTCGTTTCACCACATCCGGCGAAATCCCCGTGTAATACGTCCCATCCCTACATCGGACAATATATACCCACCACGACAGCTTCATTCCTAACCGTTTACCCGGAATGCGTTCCATTTATCAAAATTGCTGCCACTTTAGCTGCCGCATTTGGATCAGTCTCCGCTGCTTCTGATGCCAATCGTAACACCTCTGCGATTGGAGTTGGTGCTTCTCTATCAAGTTCTTCTACTTCTTTAGGATCAGGGCTTAATATGTCTCTAAACATTTCATTCCTTTCACTAATATACCCATCCATTATCTAGTCAAAAAGTCCGCTAAAGCAAGCCACTAATCGGTATAAAAAACTCTATACTCAAATTCTAAAAGATCTTGATATAATTACCCAGTCTTTTTAAAAACGTTAAGATTGCTGGGGTGGTAGAGTGGTCTAATACACGGGTCTGTAAAACCCGCGCCGTAAGGCTTCGTAGGTCCGAATCCTACCCCCAGCACTCATACGATTCCTATAGAACCATTTTAGTGGCTTCTGGGTTTGAACCATTTCAGGCATGATAAAATGAAACCATGTTCAACTTTTCGCAATATCAGCACCAACTTGATGAAATCATCGCTGAAAAGTTTATCTCCTACTTAGCAGTCTTCGGTTCGACAGCCCGTGGGGATAATCGTCCTGATAGCGATATTGATTTATTGGTTGAATTTAATCAACCCGTAGGAATGTTCCATGTTGCTGGAACTCAAATTAAACTGGAAAAGTTATTTCATAAAAAGGTTGATTTGGTCACTAAAAAAGGGTTGAATAAATACCTTCGCCCTTATATTGTACCTGATTTAAAAGTCCTCTATGAAGAAAAATCCTGAAGTTTATCTTAAACACATTCTTGATTACATTGAGAAAATAGAGTCGAACTCGAATAACAAGACAGTGGAATATTTTCTTGATAATACAATGCTTCAAGATGCATTAATTCGGGAAATTGAAGTTATTGGTGAAGCAATGAACAATCTGGAAAAGAATTTCATCAAAGACTATCCTCAAATACCTTGGTATGAAGTCATAGCGACCAGAAACAATCTAATTCACGAATATTGGGATATTGATTTGGAAAGAATTTGGGAAGATGTAACCATTGAAGTTCCAAAATTAAAACTTCAAATTGAAGCAATATTAAAATCACTTGGCAATGAGGCAGTGGAAAAATAGATACAGAGTTCGTCAGCTAGCTTGCACAAAATAACCCTATAAAAAATTGACTTTCACCCAGTTCCAATATACAATTCCAGGCTAACACATGGAAAATAAGCCTCATTTTGCATGGCTTTCATTTCCCATTTGTTTATGTTTTTTGCACCTTTACATGCGTAAATGAAAATAAACTAACCTTGTCCAACTA